>CAZFAP010000076.1:0-21499 GCA_964516325.1 uncultured Verrucomicrobiota bacterium | reverse complement strand
GGCCAAGGCGCCGGAACGCTTATGGCGTTCTACGTTCAGGCCACCGATGGTCAGGGCGCTACGAATACGTTTCCCGCTGACCCCAACTATCGGCAGTGTCTCTACTGGGTTGCCGCCTCGGAAAAGCTCTCCAATTTCCCTGTGTACCGCATTCTCATTCCCTCCGACACCGGTCAGAAGCTGTCGTCATACCCAAAAATGAGCAACCATCTTCTTCCCTGCGCGTTCATCTACGACGAGACCGAGATGTACTATAACTGCTGGATTCGCAACCGGGGTAGCCCATTTATCCGGTCTGCGGCTAATCCAGTCAACTACAGGCACCACGGGCTCCGGGTCCGGTTCTCCGCGGACCAGCCCCTCCATGGCCGGCGCGAGATGAACATGGATATCCAGGACCCGCGCGGCGGCATGTCATCCCTCCAAAATGAGCGCGTCGCTTATTGGATATGCCGTAAAATCAAAGTCCCGTGGAGCCAGATTCGTTTTGTCCGTGTCATGTGCAATCAGACGGACCACGGCTTGTACGGCGATGCTCAGAAGGTTGACGAGGATTACGTGTCTTTCTGGTTCCCCGGTGACGACGAGGGATACTTGTACAAGATAGACGACTGGTTCGAGTTCAACGACGGCGGAGGCTTTGCTAACCGCGACGCCGACCTCCGTTATTGGGGCGGTGGTAACCTGGGCGGATGGGGCGAGGAGAAGGAGTTATATCGCGGGAACTACAAAATCCGCAGCCGTGATCACGAGGACAACCTCCAGCCCATCATCACCCTCATGTCAAAGATTGACCCAGCGATGAACTCTTCAAACACCACTTATATCCCCGCCGCAGAGTCGGTCATGGACGTGGAAGAAGTCCTCAAGCAAATGGCCGTCCGCCACGTTGTCGGCGACTGGGATAGCTGGGGATACAACCGCGGCAAGAACAACCTCCTCTATCAGCGTTCGTCCGACGGCCGGTTCGTGCTGATTCCCTGGGACATTGATTTCGTCCTGGGAAGCGGCGACGGGCCCACGACTTCTCTGACCACCACCTCCCTGTACGGCTTCGGCAAGCTCTTCTCCGCGTTCGGCGCCAAGTACGAGACCATCCTCTGGGAGATCGCGGACGTCCCCCTCGCTCCTGGCGCCGCCGACGGATACATTGACCGAACCTATACACTGCTCTCGCTGGAAGGCGTGGGCGCCCAGGACCCCGGCGGCATCAAGTCCTATTTGAGCCAGCGTCGAGCCTTCATTATCCAGCGTCTCGATCGCCCGGTAGGGATAACCACCAACGGCGGTCAGCCGTTGATCACCAGCGACCCGGAGTCGGTCCTCACGGGAACCGCGCCGTATAGCGCGGAGACGATGACCCTGAACGGCCAGCCCATCGAGCCGACGTGGCTCAGCACGACGAGTTGGGCTCTTTCGGGTATCCTTCAGGAGGGTGTCAATGAGCTGACCGTGGAGTTCTTCGACGGCACCGGCAAGAGCCTCGGCTCCGCCCAGATCACCATTACTCTCAATCCCTTCGAGATTCAGCGGGTGGCCTATACCACAGAAGGAGTCTTCCTCCTCTGGAACAGCAGTCCGGGACGGACGTACACCATCCTTGCGGGGGACACCCCCGCTGCCTTGACGGTCATCGCGAGCGACCTGATGGCGCATGAGCCCATTCTCTTCTACCTTGACCCGGACGCGGCCCTCTATCAGCGGCGGTTCTATCGGGTCAAAATTGGCGAGGCGCCCACTCTCCCCGGTCTGGAGGCGGAGTATTTCAGCGACATGAGCTTTGGGACGCTTGCCCTGAGCCGCGTGGACGATCTGGTGGATTTTGACTGGGGGGAGGGCTCCCCGGCGCCCGAGGTGCCGACGAATTACTTCTCCGTCCGCTGGACGGGCGTCATTATCATCGAAAACCCCGGACTGTACACCTTCTGGACCGATTCCGACGACGGTGTACGGCTGACGATTGCCGGGGAGACCGTGATTGAGAACTGGACCGACCACGAGCCAACGAGGGACTTCGGAAACATCTCGCTTTCGGTGGGCGTTCATCCGCTCCAACTCGAATATTACGAGAACTGGGGCGGCGCGATCATTGAACTGGAATACGAGGGACCCGGAATTCCCCTACAGACCGTTCCAGCCGAAGTTCTCGCGCACGAGCCATGATGCGGTGAGGCGGGGTAACAAGCGACAAGCCGCTCGGAAAAGCCTGGGTTGAGGTTATGACGAACTCGAGGCGAGCGCTGCGGCGCTCGCAGGACGTGTCCTTCTTCGTCGCAGTAGCAGGAGTCGCTCTGAAATTTGCACCAGAGTTCTTTGAATTCCCCGAGTTCTTCCAGATGCTTGACGATTGCTTCGGCGCCTTCGATGACCTCTCTCTCGTCCACTAATGCGGGAAGCCGAGTCCCCTCGGGGAGTTTTTCCGCCCCCTCGCGATTGTCGCCGACCACGATTACCCTGTTGACGATGTTGAGGTCCTCGAGGACGTCCTCGATGCGGCCGCACGTCGGGCAGTCTCGTGTTCTGTAGAACTTGAGCATGCCTCACCTCCGTGGTTGATGAACACAGCGCCTCGGCTCGCAGAGGCCGTTTTGCTCTGATGGGCCAGACCCTACATCCATTTTATAACGCAGGGGACCATGCTTTTTGCTCTGGACAGGAAGAGGCAAGATGCCCGCTGGCTGTCTGTGAATATCCCCGGTGGCTCGCCCTTCCGCTCGCCATCTTCAGCGCCACGCAAAAATGGGCGAGAAGGCTTCTTCGGAGGCCGGCGAAACGTCTCTTCGCGTTTTCTGCCGACGCGGGGGACAATGCAATCTCACTTTCAGACCTGGAGGCGAAGCTCCACTTTCTGGCTGATGAGAAGTTTTTGAAGCGCCTTCACGTCGAGCTTGCGGGGCGGGACGTTTCCGAGAGCTGCGAGAGCCGCAGCGCATCCGGACGCGTGCCCAATGGCCATCGCAGGCGCCATGGAGCGAGCGGATTGGAATGGCGCTTGTTCGCACGAGATGCAACGCCCGGTCAGGATTACCCCCTCGACCTTCTTCGGCACAAGCGCCCGATACGGAATGTCAAAGCCCTCGTGGGCGAAGAAGAAACGCTTGCCGCGGTAGCTCGGCATCGGGTTGGAGCTAATGGCGACCACGTCAGGAAACCGCGTCCCCTCGATGGCATCCTGTTCGGTAACGACGTATTCCCCGAGAATGCGGCGGGTCTCGCGCACACCAATCCCGGTGGCTGTCTGCGCGAGGTAAACGGATTCCATGCCAGGCTCCTTTCGCATTGCCTGGATTTCATCCCAGAGTTTCAGGCGAGTCTCCACCTCCGCCCTGGTCAGATTCTCGACGTCGAGTCCGTCACCGCCGAAGCCCGGTCCCCACCGCACGACTCTGTCCCCGATGCGGACCCCGCCGAACGGTCCCTCGACGCTGGGAGGCACTCCGCCGATTCGGTACATCAAGCTCATCCCCATGCGGTCGCCCTTCTCGGCTGGACTCATGAAAGGGGCGCCGGCGCCCGCGGCAATATCGCCGTCGCCCGTGGCGTCAATCACGATGTCCGCAGAGATTCCCTGCCTTCGGGACTTGGATTCGACGACGACGCCTGTTAGGCGCTCGCCATCGAGCATTGGCGCAACGACCCAGCAATGAAGGCGCAACTTCACGCCTTCCTTCTTGATCAGGTTGAAGGCCGCGATCTTCGCCGCCTCCGGATCGAAGCCGATGCAGTAGGGAACATCACCGCTTGCCGCGTCGTGCTTCGCCTTCGGATAGGGATCATCGTCCGCGATGCCGCCGAGGCGGACAAGCTCCGCAATGTATTCGGCGGGAATTCCTTTGACCGTCTGAAGGGCTTCCGGCGGGCGCTGGTTGCGAAAGCCGTTGTAGCAGGTCATGAGCCCAGCCGTTCCGTTGCCGCCGAGGAAAGGATACCGCTCGATTAGCAGCGTGTCGGCGCCGCTGCGAGCGGAAGCCAGCGCTGCAATCACTCCGCTCGGCCCACCGCCCGCGACGACAACCTGGTGCCGAGCCACGACGGGCGTTTCCAATTGCTCGCGGTAGGTCTCTTTCGGTTTCTTCTCCTCCGCCGACGTGGCGCGGCGTGCGAACGGCGCGCTCACAGCGACGGCGGCGCCGCCGAGCGCAGCACCTAAGAACTCCCGTCGCCGGATGCCACCCTGGTGCTCAGGTACACGTCTTTCATTCGATGGTTTCAGGGCTTTTGACATTGCGTTCCTCCTGTGAAATCGTGACTGGGCGACCCAGACCGCCCGAAATAGGCACCATAACCACTACGTTGCTGCAAGGATGAGCCTTGTCTTCCTACGCCATGAGGTTTTCCAGGGATTGGCGCTCTTCGTCATTTAGCGGAGCAAAGTCGCGCGCCGCCCGGACGTTGACCTGCAACTGTTCGAGCGAACCCATGCCGACGACGGCAACCATAATTGGCAGCCCAAGCACATACCGTATGAGCATACCCGGCTCGGCTTGACGAGCGGCATCGTCATGGTACGAGGCTCTATCGTTCTTAATCGGATTGCCGACAGCGAGCGAGCCAAGGCCCCCGCCCATTACCTTGATTGCCATGATTCCCATTTTCTTTTTCTGAGCGACTGCAATGACCAGTTCTCTGAAAGGCCGCCGTTTGGCTGTTGGGTTGAAGGTCGTAAGTACCGTGTCGAAGTCGTACCTCTCGATGGCGCGGCACATCACCTCGGCGCTATCGTGGCCCGTCACGCCGATGAAGCGGGTTGCTTTCTGGTCGCGAAGTTTCCGCATCGCTGTCAGGACCCCGTTGGGCTTTTCCCATGCCGCCAGGTCGTCGCGCGGGCCCGTGGCGTGAATCTGAACGAGGTCAAGGTGGTCGGTGCGAAGGCGTTTCAGGCTCCCCTCGAGCTCCCGCATTGCGCCGTCATAGCTTCGTTCCGCCGTCTTGGTAGCCAGAAAGACCTCCTTTCGCCGACGAGCCACAACCTCGCCGTAGTTCCTTTCGGACAGCCCGTTCGCGTACGACGTGGCGGTATCGAAGTACGTGATGCCCATGTCAATCGCCGCATTGGCAAACTCCGCAGGATCGAACTCAGCCGAGGGTTTACGAATCATCCCGACGACGCCGCCCAACGCCAGGACGCTCACCTCGACGCCGGTCCGACCAAGCACTCGCTTCGGAACGGCCCGTGCGATCGGCTCCCGTGAGGCTCCTTCCTCGCTCCCGAAAAGCGCCCTCGGGTACACTGCCGCAGCGGTGACTCCCGCCACGGACTTTATGAATTCTCGACGGTTCATTTGAGCTTTCATTGATGTCCTCCACGCTTTTTTTCTTCCAGGTTCACAGACATGCAGGTCACCGGTCCAATTTTGGCATTGCTTCCATGGCAATTTCAACGTCCCACCGCACCTGCTCGAGATATTTAGACCAGGAGAATCTCCCGCCGCCCACGTATGGCACTTCCCGGTAATGCTTTTCGGTAATGGCAGCAATGTTTTCCCAATATCTAACTGCGACCTCCAAGAGCGACACCGCGATTTCTTTCTCTTTGGGCGCGCCTGTTCGGCGGAATGTTTCCAGGGCGACTCCCGCTCGCAGCTTCTGGGCGAGATACAGGGCAAGATTCGCCCAGGTTTCCAGGTCGGCAATCTCGCATCCGAGCGCGCCCGGGGTCACAGCCGCCCGAGACTTCAGCCGCTCCGCTACCTCCAAAACCTCCCGCGCGTCTCGTTCCGAATCCGTCGCTATCTCTACCGGCGTTGTCATTTCGTCCAGAATCTTCTCGCCGCTCGTTACCCGACGAACGTACTCCGGGATTGAGAGATACGTTGGGTCCAGCGTTTCGTGATTGATAAACTCATCAATAGAGATAAAAGGTGAGACGCCGTCGCTGAGTCCACGGGATTTGGCGGCGGCGAGAAAGCCCTCGGAATAAAGCGTGAAATCCCATGTCGCGGCATGGAAGGAAGCGAGCCGTAACGGCATTCGGCTCGCCAGAGTGTGCGCCCTTAGCATCGCTTTCCCAACGTCTGGACTGTAACGGCTCTCAAAGGCTGCCTCGAAGACGCTATCCGGCGTCTGCGGGTCGTATAGCAAGCGTCCCCAGAACATGTAGAAAAGCCACTGCTTCTCGAACGCATACCGCCAGGTCTGATGCTCGTGCAGGACATGAGAATAATCCCTGGCGGGGATGTAGCCCTCCGACCCGACGAAATACCCGCCCACGTACTCTTTGTCGTTGGTCGCTATGTGCTCGCGGATGAACCCCGGCTCGCCCCACCGCAAAATGAAGAAGTCCTCGTTGCGAATCATCCAGACGATTCTGTAATTCGTTGGCGTCGGCTTCCAGAACCGCTCGTCTATTTCGCCCGACGGATAGTCGTGGGTGATGGCGAGGCGGGGCGTTGAATGACCGTGCGACCAATTAAATTTGATTTCAACCCACACGGGGTCGGGCAATCCCGCGTTATCAATCACCCGCCGCATCTCCACTGGGGAACCGGCGAGAACGGAGCGGTGAATGAATTTCACCGCTCGCTTTGCGTCTTTCATTCCGGCGACGAAGGTCTGTTCGATCCAGTCCTCCCGCTCTTTCGGGGTCATGTTGTTCATCCAATCCGCGAGGGTTACGCCCAGACCGGTCAAATCCTCATACTCGTTGATCACCTGCGTTACGCAGTCGCGGGTGTAACGGCGGACAAGCTCCGAGGTGTCATTCTTTTCCTTGACGCCATGCGCTTTCGCAAACTCCGGCGACACGACGATGTTCCAGTTGACAATGTAAGTTTCTATTCCTCGCTCCTTCGCCATCCGGAAAAGAGAACGCCAGAATCCCTTGCGCTGTTCCATCTCGTCGTTCGTGAAGGGGCATGCCTCAGGGAAGCGATCGGGCCGAATCATGAAAGGAAACGGATGGAGATTCCATAATGACAGGACGTTGAATCGGTTTTCCGCCATCATGTCGAGAAACCGCCGCCAGAAGTTCAGGTCCCGGCAGGTGTCTGTGTGGATTTCCGTCGCGGGTCCTGGGCGATACGGAGACCAGGGCAGGTTGAATTTGATCGCACGGAAGAGAAACCGAGGATTGCACGTTTTTTCTTCGAGGCGTTCGAGACTTCCTCGCATTCGGATTTGCTCGGCGAGATCAAGCATGCCATACATCGCCCCCGACTCGTCCTTCGCCAGAACGTAGAGCTTGATGCGACCGCCCGCCGGAGGTTTGAAGATTTGGAAACCCTCGTCCCGAATGGAAGGAGACAGCGTGATCTTTCGCCCCTCACGAGAAAGAGCCTCCGCTTCGGACTCGCACGACACGACGAGAACATCAGCTTCGCGGGAAGAGCCGGACATGTCGCGGTGTGTCACCCTCTGCCCCAATGCGCGAAGCGCTTCATCGAGCTTCTCGGCTGCAAACCGGAGCGGCGGAGAATTCGTCGTGTAGGCAATTGAAATCTCGCCGCTCAATGCATGCTGCATCCAGAGACAGGATGCGACGACAAACAAGCCGAGCCTGCTAACCTGTCTGAGCCGCTTGAGTTTCACACCAGGAGCTCCTTCAGGACTTTTCTGTCTATTTCAATCCCTATGCCCGGACGGTCGGGCATCGTGAGGTATCCATCCTTGATCGGCAGAGGCTCGGTCAAGATGGGATACCGGTCGCGCAGCGGGTGATCCTCCGCCGGATACTCCTGATGATAGAGGCACATCGGCTCGGAGACCCAGAAATGATAATGGGCTGCCGTGCCGATGGTCGGCTGCGTGTTGTGGCACTGGATCGGGCGGTTGAATACCGAAGCGACCGTGCCGATTTTCCGAAGCTCGGTCAGCCCGCCGCACTTCACGACGTCCGGCTGGATGACGTCCACCTTCCCCTGGACGATGAGGTCCTTATGCTGCCATCGCGTATATTCCTGTTCGCCGGCGCCGACCGGCATGTCGAGCGCATCGCAGAGGCGAGCGTAGCCTTCGTAGTCATAAGCCGCAATCGGTTCCTCGAAAAGCGAGCAACCGAATTTCTCCAACTCGCGTCCGACTTCGATTGCCCTGTGAACCGAATAGGCGTTGTTGGGGTCAACCATCAGCGAAATCTTCGACCCCAGAACCGCCCGAACTTCGCGGACCACGTCGAGCGTATCGTCAAGTCCCTGGTCGAAAGCCCAGTAATCGTAGGGATGAATCTTGACCGCCGTGTAGCCCTGCTCGACCCAACGAGCGAGGTGCTCGGCTTCCTCCTTCGGCTTGCGATAGTGGCGCATGGCGCTGGCGTAAAGCGGCGCTTTATCCCTCACTTTCCCGCCCATGAGCATATAGCATGGCACGCCAAGCGCCTTGCCCATGATGTCCCACAGCGCGATGTCCACCCCCGCCAAAGCGTTCAGATAAACCCCCATCGGCCCGAGCTTGTATCGTCCGAAAAAGGCGCTTCGCCATATTCTCTCGACGTCGAAAGGGCTTTGTCCGACGACATAGCCGCGGATTGCTTTATCTATCAACCCTCCGAAGACCGACCCGTGAACCATCGGGCTGCACTCGCCGATGCCCGTGATGCCGCCGTCCGTGAAGACCTCGATAAGGGTTTGGCCGGTCTTCAATACGTAGGTTTTTATGTCCGTGACCTTGAGTTTCGGAGGCGACGAGACCAGGGGCGCCTGTCCTTCTTCAGCCCTCGCGAGGCTCCTACCGATGAAGAAAGCGGCGCCTGCCATGCCCCCGTTTCGGAAGAAGTTTCGCCTTGAGACCCTGGATTGAGATGATTGCGTCATCGCATTGCCCTCCATCTATCTGCGACCCTCTTCGTGCCCTGATGTCTGTCCCTTGGGCTGAAAACATTCGTCGAGGCCCGGACGCCCGCAGAGCGCCAAGCCAGGGTAGCGATTTCGTTTAATGGGCGCCGAGCGGGATTGGCACGGGGCATCAAGGCGCCTGTTCTCAGCCCTGCCAACACCCCAAACCTAAAGCGAAATGAGATCGCCGTCAAGGTTTTCCTCCCGCGTCCCCATTCAGCTTCCGTCAAGCAATCTGGTAACCGCTCAGTTACGGGCGGACAACCCCACAACAGTCCGACCCGCCGGGGCGAGTCAGCCCTTCCTTGTTTCTCATCTGCGTCCATCTGCGTTCATCTGCGGTTTCATCTCTCCTACCGACGGTGCCCCAGCGCGGGGGATCCCCCGCCTATAACTGAGGCGTTACCCAATCTGTGCAAAATTGCTGGACAGAGGGCTCAGTTTCGGTTCCAATGAACGGCGTTGGGAGGCTGTATTCCCAGATGGCAAGGGGGTGATGGCGAGGTGCTCTACGTGCACAGAACGCCCAAATCACAGACCGTGCTCGTGCACAATCCAAAGCTCTTTGGTCCCATATCCTTATCCCGTTCATCCCGTCTCAACAGGAGGGCTTACCTTCACTAACGGGGGCAGAACCATGAAAAGGGTCAAACTGGTAATTTCCTCTGTCACAGCGGCAATCGCGCTGCTGGCGCCGGTACAAAACGCGTCGCCAGCCTTGACGTCCGTCCACGAGACTTTTGACGCCCATCCGGACCCCACGCGGTGGATACTCCAGGAGACCACCTTCTGGGACGCCGCTCAACAGCAAGTCTTGCTGACAGGCCCATCGGATACCGAGACAGGTTCCATCTTCTGGTTCCAGAAGCTCAACGCGGGGAAATTCGATGCGTCATTTGATTTTTGGATCGGCGGGGTCAGTCCTCAGGGGCTTTGCTTTGCCTGGGTGAAGGGGCCTGCTCTCATCGGTTCAGGGCATAGCGGAATGGGCTTTTATGGATTGGAAGGATACGGCGTGAGGTTTGACGTAAATAACGTCTTTCCCGAAGAGCCTCAGAATTATGTCGCGGTCAGCCGAGGCACTTCCGGGGGATGGACCGACCTCATCATAAATGCCGACATTCCGGAAATGGAAAATGCCGTTGACGCCTCCGGCAACCCCGCGCCGTTCCACGTGGAGACAAAATTCAATGACGGGCGGCTGCAATTGTGGATGAGCAACCCGACGGCGAGCGCCCCCATGCCCGTAACGAAGGTCTTTGATTACGCCATCCCAGGCTACACCGCCTATGACGCCTATTTCGGTCTCACGGCGGCGAGTTCTTGGCCGGGGGGCACTCACGTCGTTGATAACGTTGCCATCAATAAATGGGCATACGCGGGTCCCGACCAGAAGGTTCAGGCGGGTCAGAGGGTGACGCTCAAAGGCACGGGTCCCACTGATGCGACGTTTTTCTGGGTACAGACAGGTGGGCTCGACCTCTTCGTTGCTTCGCTCCTCCCTTCTCCGAATCAGGCGGAGGTTTATTTCGACTCGCCGGTAGTCGAGGTGGGATTTGTTCTGACGTTTGAGCTGACCGTCTCTTCTTGGAGCGAAGGGACTGCCACGGACGAAGTGAAAGCCTTCGTCTATGCCCCCAATCCGCCGAGGGTGGCGCCGTTCAATTTCCGAATCCTGCCGTTGGACCTGCACGGCGAACTCGGTTTCCGTCTCGAATGGGACCCGGTTTTCGACGCGACAAGTTACCAAATCGCGTTGAAGCTGGGTCCCGAATACTTCTGGATGGATAGCACATCGGACACGTTCCATGAGTTCATGGGGATGGTGGAGTGTCAGACGAGGACGGTTGTGGTCCGGGCGGAGAATCAATATTGCTACCCTGCAATCCCCGATCCGAGTAAGCACGGTATGCCCTCGGTGGAGGTCACGTACACCGCGATGCGAAATCTGGCTCTCCCGAGTTCCCTCGGAGGGACAAGGCCGCCTGCGAAGGTTATTCAGCCCGGGCCGCCCTGCCCGGGCTGGTTCTGTTTCGGTGACGGAATTAACGACGGGTCCTACTCCGACGATAACGACACCTACACCAGCGAGTACAGAGCGGAGGACCTGTGGGGGTACCTCTGGATCCAGCCGTATTTCTTCGACCGCGTCGTCTATTACACGGGGCAGTTCACCGACCGTGGCGGCTGGTTCACGAGCCTGAAAGTCCAGTACACAACCGACGGAACTGCGTGGAAGGATGCTCCCATACTCGATATTTTCCCGGACTACAACTTCACAGACAGCCGAACCGGAAAAAAGCCCTTCACCCGATACGACATCGTCATCCCGGTTCTCAGGGGATTGGGAATCCGAATTGCTGGGACGCCCGGAGGCTTGGATACCTATACCTCCGTCGCGGAGCTGGAGGTGTTTGGCAACCAGTGCCGATACATCGTCCCCGACGGCTTGGACGCCGAGTATCCGGAGGGCAGCATTGCGATCCTCGACGGTACGTATTGCTTCTCGGTGTTCGGGCCGATTGTGAGCTACCACTGGGAACTCGTCAGCGCGCCCCCCGGCTTTTCCGTGACCATCGAGAACGCGGATAACGCTGTGGCGACCTTCAAGACTCCGATTGTGGCAAAGGACGAGGTGTTCATCTTTCGCTTGACGGCGAGCGACGGAACGAACACGCTTACGGACGAGGTCCGCATCACCATCAAGAACCTGGTTACCACTGCGGACGCCGGGCCTGATCAGAAGGTGCTCGAGGGGAGCGTCGTCACGCTCGATGGTTCACTCTCACTCACCACCACGGGAACTCTCACCTATTTCTGGGCGCAGACCGTCGGGCCGGACGTCGGCATAACCGGCCAAACAACCGCGGTTGTCAATTTCACCGCTCCAAGGGCATGGGATTACGCGGAGGACTTGACCTTCCAGCTCACCGTGGACGATGGAGCGGGGGGAGTGAGCACCGATGAAGTGAACATCGAGGTGCGAAACCGGCTTGCGGCGCCGGCATATCCCCTCGGTCCCGGATACATGAAAGACCTCCTCCACCTCGGGCAGCATCCCGCCGACAGGATTCTTTCGCCCCTGAACATTGACGCGGATCCATTGGCTGCCTTTGGCGGCCAGGCAAACATAAGCCCGAACGAAGGAGACGCCTATGACTTCACAGGGACAAACGTCGTCGTCACGAGGAACCCGATGGTCTGGACGCGAATCCACGAAGACACCGGCTTCTTCGGGGATGAGCCTCTTGACAACTTCATTCAGATATATCACGTGTACGTCCTTTCCCCGGAGACGCGAGATGCCCGACTCCATTTCCGGGAGGACGACGAGGTCCGGATATGGAACAACGGCATCCTGGCCGCCCGTAGGGACAGTTGGGACGGAGGCAGCGATCTCACCGAGAACTTCATCCTCTCCAAGGGCGTCAACTCCATGACGATCAAGTTCCACGCGGCAGGCGGCGGCAACTGTGTCGCCGTAGGAATCACCGATCGAACCGATCAGCCGTACAGCGACCTCTACTACTCTTTCGGTCCATCAGCAATTCTCACCGACGCTTATGTGGCGAGGACGCTGCCCGCTTCCTATCAGCCCTGTCAGACGATGGACGTGGAGCTTTCTCTCAGGGTCAATCCGGACAACAGACCTGATCCGCTGACCATCCGGGAGCAGATTCCGGACGGACTGAGCGAGGCGGATGTAATCGCCCCCGGCGCCGTCGTCGCAGGCGGCGACATAACCTGGACTCTTACCGGGGACGACGTCAAGACGAGCACCATAACATATTCTCTAAAGATTCCCGCTGGTACTACCCGGGCTTTGGGCTTCGGCGGTGCTCTCTCGTTCGATGCCACAAGCGCGGACATTTTCGGAGACTTGGTTGCTTATGCGAATCCGAGGGCGCCGAGCGTCTCACTCGAGATGTTGGCGGCGGCACACCTGACCTGGGACCCGCCTGTAACAGAGGGCGTCAAGGAGTACAGCGTCTATAGGAGCGTCAACGGCGGAGCATGGGAGAAGGTCGCTTCTGTCATGGGCACATCATACACCGATAATGACGTTGTTCCCGGCAGCGTTTACAGCTACCGTGTGGCGGCGGTCAGTGTGACCGGAGTTGAAGGAGCTCCTTCCCCGCCCACGGAGGAAGCCCCGCTTCCGCCAATGGTGACCCGGGAAGCGGAGGACTTCAACTACGGTGGGGGGCTGTATCCGTGGGTGACGGGGACAACCACTCCTGCCACCGAAGCTTCCTCCCCGGGTTGTGTGGAGTGCACCAACGACTTCTATCATCCGAACAAGAGTGGGCCGAGGGACTACCGGCCGCTCGATGCCATCGGGTTCGAGACAGTTCTCGACGACGGGACCACGGATGTCTGGCACACCAGCATCGGCTGGATAGACCCAGGGAGCTGGTGGAAGTACACCTTCAACGTGACGCAGCCCGGATGGATTAAGCTCGATTTTCGCGTCGCTTCGCCGGGGAGCGGAACCCTCGCCGCCTATTGGGACGAAGCCCTGATAGGCACGACCAGCTACGTCACCGGAAGCTGGCACAAATTCACATGGGCTGCCCTGGAGAACCAGGTTCAGACGACGACGGGAGAACACACGCTGCGAGTGCAGTCGGTCGCCGGTCAGTTGAACTTCGACAAGATTGCCATCGGGTTCAACTGGAGTCCTCCAAACAGGATGATTATCTGGTCCGACAACTTCGACTCCTACGGCACGACGAAGGAAGTGACGGAAACCGCGAAATGGCTCATCGTGGACAACTCCAATCCGACGGACCCGAAAGCCGCCTGGCAGTTGTGGGACACCGAGAAGAACCTCGGAGGCAATCCGGGCAACCTCGAAGGGATGAACGACAAGTACATGATCAGCAACAGCGACTTCGCGCCCACATCCGAGATGGACGAGGAGCTGGTCTCGCCGGAGATTGACTGCACTTGCTATGGGAGGCTCCAGTTAGACTTCAACAAGAACTACCGGGTCTATCCGGATGATGCGGAGAATGACCCTCAGATTGCGGAGGTGGACATTCGCGTTTACCGCGCCGCTTCGGGCTGGGGCGATTGGGTTAACTTGCTCCATTTCGACAAGAGGATGATTAACCCCACGCTCGACCCGGCGGACGACACATCGCCGGAGCGGGTTGACTTATCTGTTTACGGCGGGAGGAAGATTCAGCTTCGCTGGCATTTCTATAACGCCTTCTATGACTACTGGTTCGCTGTGGATGACATCAAGGTTTCCGGAGAGCCAATACCGCTCTGCATCCCACACGCGATGATTCGAAAGGCGGCAAATACTATTTCGCTCAGTTGGGGACCGTTCTGCTACAGGAAATACGTGGTCCAGTGGACTGACGACTTGGATGATGGTGTATGGCAAAACGCCCCCGGGACCTGGCCAACTCCCGAAACGACCTGGAACTCCTGCGACATGGGCGACGTCCGCAAGCGGTTCTACCGGGTGATTGCCTGGCAGGAGTGAGAACCTGACCGGTTCGGATGCCCCCGCCATCGCCCCTCGCGGACGCTGTCTTGTGCGGCACAGTGCCTGCCCAATGCCCGAGAGGGTGCCGCCTTCGAGAAAAACGCCTGTTGAAACCGAGGGCGATTTTCTGGAGAATCCCGGCACAGTGCATGGCTGGCGACGACATGGCAGGCGAATGTCTGGACGAATCGCAGAGGGTTCTTCAGGTAAGAAGGGTGCTTTTCGAGCATGAAAAGGCGCGACTTTATCAAGACGGTTGGCATGATATGGGCTGGCGCGCCGAGCACCCGGGCGCTCGGTGCAGAGAGCGCTGCCGACGGGAAGGTCATGACCGTCCTCGGCCTGATCTCACCCGACGACATGGGCCTGACGCTTCCCCACGAGCACGCGCTCGTTGACTTCATCGGAGCGGACAAGGTCAGCCGCGACCGCTACGACCCGCAGGAAGCATTCGAGGTGATCCTCCCGTTTCTCGAAAGGGTGAAAAAGCACGGCTGCCGAACATTCGTCGAATGCACTCCTGCCTATATCGGGCGCGACCCGCAATTACTGAAACGATTGGCGCTCAAAGCGGGGATGCATATTCTCACGAACACGGGCTACTACGGCGCCGCAAGCGACAAGTTCGTCCCCCGGCACGCTTACAAAGAGAATGCCGATCAACTGGCAGCCCGCTGGGTGGCCGAATGGGAGAACGAAATCGAAGGCACGGGCATTCGACCCGGTTTCATCAAGACGGGCGTGGACGCCGGGAAGCTGTCAGCAATTGACCGGAAGTTGGTGCAGGCTGCTGCACGAACGCACTTGAAAACCGGATTGACCATCGCCGCTCACACCGGCGACACCGAAGCCGCGCTTGAGGAATTGAAAATCCTCGACGAAGAGGGAGTGGGCGCGAGCGCATTCATCTGGGTTCACGCGCAGAACGGATGGCATGCGGACTCGCGCGCGAAGGCGGCGAAGACGGGGGCATGGATCGAGATTGACAACGTCGGCCCAAACAACGTTTCAGCATGCGTCGGGATGGTGAAAGCAATGAAGGAGCGCGGCGTCCTGAACAGGGTCTTGGTCTCCCAGGACGCTGGCTGGTATTCGGTTGGCGAACCTCGCGGCGGAAATTTCCGCCCGTTTGAGGCGTTGTTCACGGAATTCGTCCCTGCCCTGAAGAATGCGGGCTTCGCCAAGAACGAGATTCAGCAGATTCTCGTTCGCAATCCCCGCGAAGCGTTCACGATTCGGGTCAGGCGAAAGGTGTAAGTGAAGTCTGGGTGTGGCTGTATTTCAGTGGTTGATTGTGTGGTGTCGCCTGGCCTGTTGCGAGTGACTGGGGAGCGCCGCAGCCAAATCTTGACGGCACGTCCTGCAAGAGTCGTACATTGGGGAGCGCAGAAACCGTTGTTATGCCGGGTCTGAAAACGTTGCACGACACAACGACAGACGGACTGGCGGAATCGGCAACCCGAGCGAAATCTGGAGGAAAGACTATGCACGGCATACTCTGCTTGCCCGGAGCTTCGTTCCTGCTTCTTCTTTTGGCTTTCTCATCCGCCGCCGCGGCCGAGACGAACGCCGAGCGACTGATGCCGCAGATTGAAGAGCCCTGGTGGACAATCGCAACCGACCCCGACCTCGGCGATTTGACCAGCCCCAACCAGCAGCCGGTTGACTTCGCTATCTGGCAGGCAGCCGATGGCTCATGGCAACTTTGGTCCTGTGTCCGCAACACAAAATGCGGAGGCAACACGAGGTTGTTTCATCGGTGGGAAGGGAAAGAGCTCACCGAAAAGCATTGGAAACCGATTGGCATCGCAATGCGAGCGGACCCGATATTCGGCGAAACCGAGGGCGGACTCCAGGCTCCCCACGTGGTTAGAATCGGCGACGCTTATCACATGTTCTATGGCGACTGGGAGAACATTTGTCTTGCCACGAGCCGCGAGGGGAAGAGCTTCACTCGCCGGCCGAACGACAGAGGGCTGACCGGCATGTTTACGGAAGGACCCGGCGCCAACGCCCGCGACCCGATGGTTATGCGAATCGGAAACCTCTGGCACTGCTATTACACCGCTCACCCGGGAAACAGGGGCGCCGTCTATTGTAGAACCTCTCCCGACCTGCGGACATGGAGCGACTCAAAGGTCGTGGCTTTTGGCGGCCGCGCGGGCAGCGGCCCCTATTCCGCGGAATGCCCTCACGTGGTTTACCATGCAGGGTACTATTACCTGTTCCGGACGCAGCGCTACGGCGTCGCTGCTCAGACGAGCGTCTATCGCTCGGACGATTCGATGAACTTCGGCATCGAAGATGACAGTCGCTTTGTCTGCACTCTCCCCGTCGCCGCCCCTGAGATTATCGTCCACAGCGGCGATTTTTATATCGCCGCTCTTCTTCCGAACCTCAAAGGAATTCGAATGGTCCGGTTGAAGTGGGTTCGTCAGCCGTAAGGCCCGACAAACTCGGTCCCCCTCGCCTGGGAACGAAACCTTAGAGAACGCAGAGCAGGTAGACAGGACAGCAGGATCAATGGCATGGACAGATAATCCGGTCAATCCTGTTGTCCTGTCTCAGTGTTTTCTTGACCAGGACGCCGAGAACGCAGAGAGGCCATCACCCGTGGGAGAAACGTGGCATGGGCATCTTGCCCATGATTCTCCACGTGTCCCGCCCGCCGAGGGCGGGGGATGCCACACACACGCGACCTGTGCGCCCTCTGCCCGAGAATCACCGCTACGCGGGCAGCGGCCCCGCCTTTTGGGGGACCGGGGGAGCAAGCTCCCCCATCACAAAGCGGTAGCTGCGATACCGCACTCCAAGGCCCCTTGGGTGTGCCCGGGCTTCCCCTCAGGTAGGGAAAGTTCCCTGGCGTCTTTGCGTCTCGGCGAGAGAACAGGAAACCCAGCTTCTCCCACTAAGGTGAGCCACACGTAGCCCCGATTCTCATGGTCTCCGGGTGAACGAAGTTCATGAGCGACTGCGGTGAGCCCCCCGTAACTGAGGGATTACGCCCGCGCTCATAAACGGCTTGACTTGTTCTTCGGTGGTGACTATATTCTTTTACGTTGAAGAAACGGACGCGGGAGGGCGATTTGCCCCGAGACCGACGTTCCGGCAAGAGAGGTTCACACGTTGAGCGCTAAAAGAAAAACTTCCAAGGAGGATGTGGGAACAATGTCAAACAATCAAGGGTCACTTGCGAATGACTTCACCAGGGCTCTGAATCTCGCCCTGAAGCCCGCCAAGATCGCTGTCCTGTCTCTGGGACTGCTCATCGGTGCGGCGGTGGCGATTCTTTTCTTCTGGATCGGGGGGCTGATTAAGCCCGAGGCTCTCCGCTGGCTTGCGTGGATCATTCAAAGGCTCGGTGCATTGATTTTCGGTTACGTCGCGTTGGCTTCGATGTGTTCGGTTGTGGCGATGGGGCACGCGGAATCCACGGGCGAACGCATGGGCGTAGGGAGCGGATGGGCGCTGATCGCACGGAACATCACTCCCGTCGTCGTCGCCACCTTGAAAGTCATTATCTTCTTCGTTGCCTCCGTGGCTGTTATCTGGGCGGTGGGCGCACTTGGCGCCATCCCAGAAGTCGGGCCGATTCTCTCGGGCATCCTGATCCCCATCGTCTCGGTGGCGGCGGGGTTGTTTGCGATTTTCATGCTCCTGAAGCTTTTCCTCGTCAGCTTCGTATTCCCGGCTGTCCTGTGCGTTACGAAAGGGAAAGGGTTCGTCTCCTATAAGGAATCGGTGCGCTTCATCAAGGGGCACATTGCGCATACCCTGGGACGGGTGGCGCTGGCGGTTGTAGCCTGCCTCGTCCTCTACAAGATTATGGTCGCGGGCTTGTCGCTGACCGCCGGTCACACCTCGAGGACCATGGGAAACAACCGGGTCACCCTCCGCGGCTCGCGCCTTTTTGACCATGCGGCGGGCATCCCGGGGATGTCCGGCACAGCCCCCCATGGGTTCGGCGTGGAAAGCCCGGCTTCCCCGTTCCGTGGGGCGGCGTTAGGGGCCGCGCAAGAGGCCCTACAGAGAGCCGTGGACATTCTTGACATACAGGGTCCGGCGCCCTTCCGGATGAAAGCCACGCAGAAGGTTGGCGGCTGGATTTTCTCGATTATCCTCATTGTCGTCTCCACTGTCGTATTTTCTGTGCCGGTTCTTCTGTTCTCTCTATCGGGTTACTGCGCATACATGTCGTTCAAGGACGCCCCGGAAATCCCGCTGAAGGCGGAGGCAGTGGACTGGGCTGCGATCAAGGGGACTGCCAAGGAAGTCACCGGCAAACGAAAAGGTGAGCAGTCCGAAAAGCCAGCCAAGGGAGGGTCTGCCTGAAAACCTTGAAAGAGCTTCCGAAAGACACCCGATTGGCAACCTCGTGACGGCAACGAAGGCAAGGGGGTGTCTATCATTTGTTGGAAGTGAGTGGCTGAGCAAGCAATCTCACCGAAGAAAAGGCTTTCGCCGAATCTTCTTTCCAATCCTCGATTGCCACTCGACTCACAGAAGCTACGACGAAACATCAACCCCGCCTTGGGCGGGTAAGAACTTGCTTATCGAAGGGAGGTCGGGAGAAATGAAGTTGAAACCCATTGCGGACAATATCATCGTCGAGCGCCTGGAAGCGGAGGAGAAAAAAGGCGGCATCATTATACCGGACAGCGCAAAAGAGAAGCCCAGACAAGGCAGGGTTGTCGCTGTAGGGCGGGGGAGACTTGACGACGAGGGGAAGGTGGTCCCCATGAACGTCAAGAAGGGGGACAAAATTGTCTTCGGTTCCTACGCGGGGACGGAGGTCGAAATCGAGGGAAAACCATACCTCATCGTGCGTGAGGATGACGTGTTGGGCATCATGGAAGGCTGAGTCCCCGAGTTCTCACCGCCGCGCGCAACGAGATGTACACAGGCGGCCGGAAACGATTTGGCCCACCGGACTGTGCGCTCTCGGCGCCCTCTGCGGTTCCAGAGTTCATTCAGTGTGTGGTGTTATGCAGGCAATCTCTTATCAAACCAGATGTTTCTGAAGGGGTAGGACAATATGGCAAAACAGTTAGCATTTGGCGGAAAAGGTCGCGATTCTCTTCTCAGAGGGCTGCGAACCCTGACGGACGCCGTCAAGGTAACGCTCGGCCCTCGGGGTCGAAACGTCATGATTGACAAGGAGTCCGGTGCGCCTCTGAGCACCAACGATGGCGTTACGGTTACCAAGGAAATCGAAGTCGAGGATAGGCTCGAAAACGTCGGAGTCGGAATGGTCAAGGAAGTAGCCTCCAAGACCAGCGACGATGTTGGCGACGGCACCACCACAGCCGTGATTCTGGCTAGCGCCATATTCGAAGAGGGACTCAAGAACGTTACCGCTGGCGCCGACCCAATGGCAGTCAAGAGAGGAATTGACAGAGCCGTCGAGGCGGTGGTCCAGAATCTCAGGTCCATGGCAAAGCCGGTCAAGGGAAGAAAAGAGATCGAGCAGGTTGCCACGATGGCTTCCGGTGACGACCCAGAAGTTGGCAGCATCATCGGGGACGCCATGGAGAAAACCTCCGCCGATGGCATCATTGCGGTCGAGGAAGCGAAGGGCGTCGAGACCGTCGTGGAAGTCGTCGAAGGGATGCGCTTTGACAGGGGGTACATTTCCCCGTACTTCATGACCGATCCGGGGACAATGGAATGTGTCCTTGAGGACGCCCTGATTCTGATTCACGACAAGAAGCTCAGCAACGCGGCGGACGTTCTCCCGATCCTCGAGAAAGTCTATGGGGGGCCCAACTGTCCGTTGCTCATCGTCGCGGAAGACGTCGAAGGCGAAGCCCTTGCGACGCTCGTCGTCAACAGAATCAGGGGCATTGTGAAGGTCGCCGCCGTCAAGGCGCCCGGCTTTGGGGACAGGAGAAAGGCCCTCCTCGAGGACATGGCTATTTTGACCGGCGGACAGGTCGTCTCCGAAGAGACCGGCAAGAAAATGGAGAATGCCGAGCTTGAGGACCTCGGAAGCGCCAAGAAAATCCGCATTGATAAAGACCGCACGACCATCATCGAGGGAGGAGGCTCGCCGGAGAAAATCAAGGCTCGCGCCGTTCAGCTCCGGAAGGAGATGATGGAAACGACTTCCGATTACGAGCGGGAGAAGCTCGAAGAGCGACTCGCCAAGCTCGTGGGAGGAGTCTCGATTGTGAGGGTTGGGGCGATGACGGAAGCCGCCATGAAGGAGAAAAAGGCGAGAGTCGAGGACGCACTCCACGCCACCCGAGCCGCTGTCGAGGAAGGCACCGTCCCGGGTGGAGGCGTGGCCCTGCTGCGATCAATTCCTCGGGTCAGGCGGCTGAAGCTTGAGGGAGACGAGAAGGTCGGCGCCCAGGTGCTCGAAAGAGCGCTTTCCGCCCCCATGCGGCAGATCGCCCATAACGCCGGCAAAAACGGCTACCTCGTCGCCGAGAAAGTCGCCGGGATGAAGCAGAATATGGGCTACGACGTCGAGGCAGACAAATTCAGGGACATGGTTGCCGCCGGAATCATAGACCCACTGAAGGTTACGCGGGTAGCCCTAACCAATGCCGCCAGCATTGCCGGATTGATGCTCACGTGCGAGGCGATTGTGGCCGAGGAGCCCGAGGAAGAAGAGGAGGAGACTCAGGGCGGGGCACACCATCATTAACCCGTCGTAGGCAATCTTGCCGAGGCGCCGGCGAACCGAGCCGCCCGTCTCGGAGTTTTCACGTCCCCCCATTCCTACTTGAGAACTTGTCGCTCACGCGAGGAGGTTTCTGAATGGCACGCCCGCAACGAAACAGAGCGGTTGGCTTGTTGAGCGCGGGGCTACTATTGTCCGTTTGCTTTGCCGCTCGTGGCGCCATATGGTACGTGGACGGCTCGGTCCCTCAGTCTGGCGATGGAGGGTCCTGGGAGACTGCATTCGAAGAGATCTGGCGGGGAATAAGCGCCGCCTCGCACGGTGACGCCGTGATAGTAGCTCGGGGGACTTACGTCGAGAACATCAGCTTCCGGGGGAAGAACATCGTCCTGAGGAGCAACGATCCCTCCGACCCCGCAGTTGTCGCCAGCACCATCATTGACGGAAACAAATTTGGCTCCGTCGTGACCTTCGACGGAACGGAAAACGAAACCTGCGTCCTCTCTGGCTTCACCATCCGGAACGGGCAAGCCTGGGAGCGCGGCGGGGGAATTCTCGGCGGAACTGAGGCTCAGCGCACACACGCCACTATCGAAAACAACG
>CAZFAP010000075.1:0-22038 GCA_964516325.1 uncultured Verrucomicrobiota bacterium | reverse complement strand
ATGAAACAGAAAGTAGCCACGGGTGTCAACCCGTGGAGTCAGGGGCGGAAGTTCCTGAGCCCGCGCAGGGGACGACACACAGTGGGTCATACCTTCTCGAAAATTCTCCTGCATGTGGTGTTCAGCACGAAGGGGCGGCGAAACTCTCTCTACAAGGCCATGCGCGAGAAGCTCTTCGCCTATCTTTGCGGCACTGCCCGGAATGTGGAAGCGCACGTTCTGAAGGTCGGCGCAATTGACGACCATGTACACCTGCTGATCAAGGTGAAGCCGTCACATTCCCCGTCCGACATAGCGAAAAAACTCAAAGCCAACTCGTCCAGGTGGATTCACGAGACATTTACGCAGCTTCGGGACTTCGAGTGGCAGAAGGGTTTCGCCGTGTTCTCAGTGAGCGAGTCGGTCGTCGCTGATGTCGTAGCGTACATCGAGAATCAGGAGGTGCACCACCGGAGCATGCCCTTTGCCGATGAGTTGCGGCTGTTGCTGGAGAAACACGGAATCGAATTCGATCAGGCGCACTACCTCGATTGAATGTGCCGCCACCTGCGGAGGCTTGGGGTTGGTTTTTTTCCTTGGTATCCCCGGGCTGACGCCCGTGGCGAGGGGAATGGCGCCCCCTGCGGGGGCTGAGCCAAGGAACCCGGCGTTCTGCCCGTGGCGAGGGAAATGGCGCCCCTGCGGCGGCTGAGCGGAGGAACCCGGCGTTCTGCCCGTGGCGAGGGCAATGGCGGCCCATTCGCCACGCGATTTAGTGAATCCCCGCAGGGGATGAAACAGAAAGTAGCCACGGGTGCTAACCCGTGGAATCAGGGGCGGAAGTTCCGTTGAGCCCGCGCAGGCGGCGGTACGAGGACCGGGCGATGCGCCATTTAGTGAATCCCCGCAGGGGATGAAACAGGCTTGCCACGGGTGTCAACCCGTGGAATAAGGAGCCCAAATCCAATTGAGCCCGCGCACTCTTCTGCTTCGGACGGAATTGGACATTTCCGAGTTGGCTGTTAGCATAGGGCCAGAAAGGAGGAAATGTCATGGAAGAGAAGCGGAGGAAGCTTTCACCGGAGGACAAAGTCAAGATTCTTCGGCGCCATTGGGTGGAGAAAGTGCCCCTTTCGGAGCAGTGCGACGAGTACGGGCTGAACCCGACGGTGATCTACCGCTGGCAAAAGATGCTCTTTGAAAACGGGACGGCGGCCTTGGAGCGACGAGAGAACGGGCGGACGCGAAAACTGGAGAACAAGGTGTCGGCTCTTCAGGCGAAGCTTTCGCTGGAGGAGGCCAGGCGGGTGGTGGCTCGTTTCGTCGAGGAGTACAACGCGACGCGTCTGCACAGCGCCATCGGGTACATCGCCCCAAAGGACAAACTCGAAGGACGAGCGGAGACGATCTTCGCTGAGCGAGACGCCAAGCTTGCCGCGGCCAGGGAGAGGCGAGCTGCCCAGCGTCGGCAACAGCGTAGGCAGCAAAGAGACCCCCTGAAGCCGTGGTTGACAAACTGGGAACGGTTGGGAATACTGAGGTCAGCTGCTGAAACGGACGCGGGCTCTGCCGGAGCGCAACCCGCCAGGGATAACCAACTGGGTGGCGACGGATGTCCGTCCGGGGGAGTCCCTCAACTCCCCCACCCCTCTTCGACCGCATATCCACAGCCTCCCCCATGCCTAACAAAGCTCAACGCTCCCGGGCCCCCGGGAGTAGCTTAAACGTGAAGGGGAGGCGCCCAATTCCCGATGAACCAACACAAAAACAGGTCCCGGCGAGCAGCAGACGACCCTGACGTGGAGCTCACTGCCCGGCACAACCTACTCGATCCTTTACTCGGAGGACCTCTTCACTTGGCATATCGCGGATGACAACGTCCCCTCCGCCGGCAACACAACCACTTCCTGGACCGATGACGGCTCTTTGACCGGCACGCCTCCCATCCTCATCCCCCGCCGGTTCTACCGGACCCTGGAGAATCCACGGTAGTCACGTCGCGGTCGCATTTGTCGGCGGAAAGCACGGGGGACGCCGTGTCCTCCGATTAGGGGAACGTGGGCGAGAGGCCCCCGCGATCCCGCTGGCAGCGGGACGAGTGTCCCGGAGGCCTCCATAACCCCGTGCCCAGACCCCACACCCTACCCCTTACCTCTGCTGGGTGATGCCCCACTTTCCGGCGGTGGGGGCACCGCCCCGCACGGCAGAAGTGGAGGTTTTGTTGTGGCATGGCATCTTGCCCATGATTCTCCACGGGCCACGCCAAAGGCGTGGCGCCACTTTCCTTCTGACCCGGCTCCGGCGCCGACCCTTCGTTCTCCCCCAAGACTGAGGAATTACTCCCCTGGGGATTTTTTTATTGACTGGGTTTGGAGGGAACGTCTATATAGTAGGGAGGTTTGGATTTCTCAGAAAGCGATGTGAACGCATGCGTTCCTGAGGGGGCGCCCGGTCAAGAGACTGGGGCGTGGCCAAGTGGTAAGGCACGAGGTTTTGGTCCTCGGACACGTAGGTTCGAATCCTACCGCCCCAGCGGACCATAATTCCTGCACCAGGTGCACCCGTTCATAAATCCGGTGGCGTATTGAACGTCATCAGGAGGTTTTCTTGACGGGATAACCCCGCCAAAGGCGGGGGCCCTCTCTTTGGCAGGATGACCCCGCCTAAGGCGGGGTACAGGATTGCGAAGAGGAACGATTAGGCGGATGCGGTTCATCCTGTAATTCTGTCCAAGAATACGTAGTCGAACGTATGAACGACAGCACTGAGTGTCCCAAGGGTATGCTCCATCTGTGGAGCGGGTCGTTTTTTTCTCAGGTCGAAATGGAAGGAGGGCACATGCACGGCGCGGAGATAAAGGTCTTCGCGGGCAACGCCAATCCGCAACTGAGCCAGAAAATCAGCGAGAGCATTGGAGTCCCGTTAGGGAAGCTGGTGCTTTCGAGGTTTCCCGACGGGGAAATCCGTCTGAGGATTCTGGAGAACGTGCGGGGGCGGGACGTGTTCGTGATTCAGCCGACGGTCCCGAATCCGAACGAGAGCCTGATGGAGTTGCTGCTGCTGATTGACGCGTTGAAACGCGCCTCGGCGTGGCGGGTGACGGCGGTCGTGCCGTGCTACGGATATTCGAGGCAGGACCGGAAAGACCAGCCGCGGGTGCCGATTTCCGCGAAGCTCGTCGCGAACCTGTTGACTGCGGCGGGTACGGACCGGTTGTTGACCATTGACCTGCACGCGGGTCAGATTCAGGGCTTCTTTGACATCCCTGTGGACAACCTGAACGCATTTCCGGTATTCCAGGAATACGTCAAGAACATTGAGCTGGACAACCCGGTGATTGTGTCGCCGGACGTGGGCGCCATGAAGCTCGCGAGCCTCTATTCGACAAAACTCGATCTTCCCCTGGCGACGGTTGACAAACGCCGCGTGGGGGAATATGAGGTGGAGGCGACGACGGTCATCGGCGACGTGAAAGGAAGAAATGTCATCCTCGTGGATGATATTGTGACCACGGCGGGGACGCTGACCGAAGCCGCGAGGATGCTTCGCGAGTTTGGCGCAAAGGAAATCTGGGCGTTCGTGGTGCACGGGATTCTCATGGGGCAGGCCGTCGAGCGAATAAAAAATTCTCCTATCAAGAAGCTGGTGACAACGGACAGCGTCAGGATTCAAGTCAACGATTCCAACTTCGAGCTGACGGTCTTGAGCGTTGCGGGACTTTTGGGCAGAGCGATTACATGCATCCACAACGATGAATCGGTCAGCTCGCTCTTTTCGTGAAAGATGGCGGAGCTGAAAACGCCGAATGTAAGTCTGGCGCTGGCCAGAAATGCAGTCGAGGAAGGTAAGAGATGGCAGAGATCAAAGTCAAAGCACGCACGAGAAAACCGGGTGGAAAAGGAGTAGCTAAAAGGCTGAGGGCAGAGGGCAAGGTGCCGGGCATCGTCTATGGAAGAGGGATCGAGCCGATTCCGATTGAGATGAAGGCAGGGGACGTTCATGCCCTGATGCACGGCGCCACTGCGGGTTCACTGGAAAGCCGAATTGTAACGCTGGAAATCGAGGAGCGAGGCGAAGACAGCCCGCGCCCGACGCTCATCACGGAAATCCAACGCGACCCGATCAAGGGGAACGTTGTGCACATTGATTTCCATCAAGTTTCCATGATGGAGAAGATTCATGCGCGCATACCCGTGTTCACGGTGGGAGATTGTCCGGGAGTGAGTGGGGGCGGCGTCCTGGAGCACGCTCTGCGGGAGCTCGACGTGGCGTGCATGGCGAAAGACCTCCCCGAGGAAATAAGGATTGACATCAGCAACTTAGCGCTCGGAGCGTCCGTTCGCGTCAGGGACATTGCGCTGGGGGCGGGAGTTGAGATACTGCACGACCCCGACCTCAGCTTGGTGTCGGTTCTGGTTCCTCGAGTCATTGCGGAGGCGGAGGCGCCGGCGAAGGAAGAAGAGATTGCGGAGCCCGAGGTAATCACCGAGAAGAAGGCGGAAGAAGAGGAAGAAGAGGGGGGAAAAGAGAAAAAGAAGGAGTAGCAACCGGCTTTGTCCTGCCCGGCAGGTGGAAACGTGGTGAGTTGAAGCTGCCCGAGGGGAGGGGGCAAAAGCGAATTCTTCGGGAAACGTGGCGGAAACAAACGGCATCTTCATGGTAGTCGGGTTGGGCAATCCGGGAAGGGAGTACGAGCAGAGCCGGCACAACGTCGGGTTCGCGGTGGCAAAGAGGTTCTCGGAGCGCCATTCCATTCGCCTTCGCCGCAAGAGGAAGCTGCAATGCCTGGCTGGCGTGGGCGAAGCAGGCGGGAAGACGGTAGTTGCCGTCATTCCGACGACATTCATGAACCGCAGCGGGGAGGCGGTGGCGGTGGCGGTGGGGTTTTACGGAGTTCACCCCCAGAATGTCCTTGTGATATTGGACGACGTGAATCTCCCGCTCGGCCGGCTGAGGATACGAAGCAAGGGCAGCGACGGCGGGCACAAGGGACTCAGATCGGTGATCGGCTACCTTGGGACGATGGATTTCCCGAGGCTCAGAGTCGGGATCGGCAGGGTGGAGGAGGGGCCGCTGACCGGCTTTGTGCTCGCGGAGTTTGAGGAAGAGCAAAAAGCAGTCATGAGCGCGGCGATTGAGCGCGCAGTGGACGCAGTAGAAGTGGTCATCACCGAAGGAGTCGCCAGCGCGATGAATACGTACAATCAGGCGCGTGACCTGAAATGAGGGTTTGTAGAATAGGAACGAAGAACTCAGAGGAGAAGAACAGAGTCAGGACAGTCGAAAGCACATGGTGAACTTATACGAGGCAATGTACATAGTGGACCCGACTCGAAGCGAGCAGGAGGTGGAAGCCGCGACGGAGCGCTTGAAGTCGGAGATCGTCGGGAAAGGCGGAGCGATCGTTGACGTGCAGCACCTGGGCAAGAAGCGCCTTGCCTACCCCATTAAGAAGATGAAGGACGGGTTCTACGTTCTGCTTTACTTCCGGCTTGCGCCAGCCCAAATTTCGGAGCTGAAGGCGGGCTATCGGCTGAACGAGTCCATTTTGCGATTTCTCATGTTGAGGAGGAGGAAGAGCCAGCTTGAATTGGCAAACAGGAAGGGGGCCGAAAACCCAGCAAAAGAGGAGTAAGACATGGCATCGCTGAATAAGGTCCTACTCATCGGGAACCTAACCAGGGACCCGGAGCTGCGGTACATTCCGAATGGCACCGCCGTGGCGGATTTCGGAATGGCGATCAACCGGGAATACACCGACAGAGATGGGGAGAAGCGGACCGAGACCTGTTTTGTGGACATTGTGGCGTGGCGAAAACAGGCGGAAATCTGCCACCAATTTCTGACGAAGGGATCGCTGGTATTCGTGGAGGGAAGGCTGCGGCTCGAAAGCTGGGAAGGTGCCCAGGGCGAAAAAAGATGGAAACACCGAGTCGTGGCCGACCGGGTGCAAATCCTCGACTGGAGAGGCAAAGGGCCAAAGCCGCCTCCTACCGAGGAGCCAGAGGCGGCAACATCCCCGGAGGCGAATCCTCCGCCGCATGAGGGAGAGGACGAGATTCCTTTTTGAAAAAGAAACCGAAACAGGTTGAGAGGTGAACGAAATGAGGTTTCGAGAGACAACGACCCGGATGAAAAAGAAGAGGGCGAAGCTTCTTGCCGCTCGCAGGGACAAGGCTTGCCGGTTCTGCGTGGACAAGGTGCAGGAGATTGACTACAAGGACGTGTCCGTCCTGCGAAAGTTCCTGACGGACCGGGCAAGGATTTATCCAAGGAGGACCTCGGCGAATTGCGCCAAGCACCAGAGACAACTTGCCATGGCGATTAAGAGGGCGAGGTACTTGGCCCTTCTTCCGTACGTGGTGGAGTGAGGGAGCGGCGCACCGAGATTTCGTCTGAAATAGGAAAACAGAGAAAATGGAAGTTCTCTTGCTGAAAGACGTCCAAAATATAGGCAAAGAGGGAGACAGGGTAAAGGTCGCGGACGGCTACGCGCGAAACTACCTGATCCCGAGGAAGATGGCGATCCGGGCGAACCGGGGGGTCGCCGACGTACAGAAAAGCCTTCAGAGAAGAAGGATTCATCGCGCCGAGGCGGAGCTGGATGAGTGCAAGAGGCTCGCGGAGAAGATCGGGAGCCTCTCGTGCACCATTTCGGCGAAGGTCGGAGAAGATGAGAAGCTTTTCGGCTCCGTCACAGCCGCCGATGTTGCGGAGGCCCTCCGAAAAGAAGGTCTCGACATAGACAAAAAAAAGATAATCCTCGATACGCCCATAAAGAACCTCGGCATTTACTCCGTGAACATCCGCCTCCATTCCGAGGTCGAGGCGACGTTGAAGTTATGGGTCGTCAAGGAATAAGAGTTCTCTACAAGACACATGCACGCTGGGTGAAACGGGCGCCCGGCTGGAGGCGCGGACACGGCAAAGGCTGCTGTACAGGGCGCACAGGGTGAGGAAACGATGGCTGTGCAGGACCAACTGGTGGAGCGAGTTCCCCCTCATAACATTGAGGCGGAGATGAGTTCGCTGGGGTGCATGCTTCTGAGCCGGGAACCGTTGGACCTGGCGGCCGAGAAACTTGACGCCGAGTCTTTCTACGACCTGGCTCACCGCACAATTTTCGCGGCCATCCTGGAGCTTTACCAGGCTGGCGCCGTGGTGGACCTGGTGACGGCGGCCAATAAACTGGATGCGATGGGGAAGCTTGACTCGATCGGCGGGTCCGTGTACCTTACAAAGCTTGTCGAATCCGTCCCCACAACCGCCCACGCTGATTCCTATTTCAAGATAGTCTCCGACAAAGCCGTACTGCGCAATCTGATTGCGTCGGCCACGGGCATTGTCAAGAGGTGCTACGAGGAGGAAGGGGATGTTGAATACCTGCTGGACATAGCGGAGACGACCGTTTTTGACATTGCCGAAAAAAGGGTGGGGCAGAGCTTCGTCCCCGTGGGAAGCATGCTTACGGGGGTCGTGGACGACATTGAAAAGCTGTCTCTGAACAAGCGCCATGTTACGGGCGTGCCTACCGGCTTCAAGAAACTCGACGAGTTGACTTCCGGCTTCCAGAACTGCGACCTCGTTGTCCTGGCGTCCCGTCCGTCCATGGGGAAGACGGCGCTTGCGTTAAACATTGCAGAAAACGTCGCGGTGGAGAACAAAATGCCTGTGGCAATCTTCAGCCTGGAGACCTCCGCGAAACACGTAGTGCAGCGAATGCTCTGTTCCCGGGCGAGAGTGGACAGCCACAAGGCGCGCACGGGTTTCCTCGGCAAGGATGACTGGGCGGACATCATACGCGCGGCTGGCGAACTGACTCAGACGCCGGTATATATCAACGATATGCCGGCGCCGAACGTGCTGCAAGTGCGCGCCATAGCCCGGCGAATGAAATCCGCCCTGGGCATCCGGCTGATCATTCTCGACTACCTGCAATCGCTCCGAGGAACCGGGAAAAGGTACGAGAACCGCCAGCAGGAAATCTCCGAGATGTCGCGGCTGCTGAAAGCCCTCGCAAAAGAACTGGACATCCCGGTGCTTTTGCTGTCTCAATTGAACCGAGAGGTGGAAGACCGGCCGAACAAACGACCCCAGCTATCCGACTTGCGGGAATCCGGGGCCATCGAGCAGGACGCGGATGTGGTTCTGCTGCTGGTTCGGCCGGACTACTACGACCCGAACGACAGACCTGGGATAGCGGAGTTAATCATCGCCAAGCAGAGAAACGGTCCCGTGGGGGAGGTGCAGCTTGTTTTCTCAAAGGAGTCCACGCGGTTCGACTCTCTTTCGCGGGAGACCGTTCCGGAGGAGGAACAGGAAGGAGATTTTGAGAACGACATCCCTGGGTAGTTGGAACCGAACCCACTGAAAGGAGGAGCCAATGCCTGCCGGCGCCCGTTTGGTTGCAGTTGTGGTTTGTGCTCTTCTTCTTTTTGCGCCCACAACCCCCGCAGAAGAACAGAAGCCTGTCATCAAGGAACTCAAACTGACCGGCCTGCGAAAAGCCAATGAGAGCTTCGTCCGCTTGAAAATCAGAAACAAGCCGGGAGACGTATTCTCCCGAGAGATCGTGGACGAGGACATCAAGAACCTGATGGCGACGGGAGATTTCCGAAATGTGACAGTGGCCGTGGACCAGGCGCCCGATGGCATCATCCTGGCCTATGTCTTTGAGGAGAATCCCCTCGTCCGCGAGGTGGCTTTCGCAGGAAACCAAACCGTCCCGAATAAGACTCTACTGAAGAGGATGAAGCCCAAGGAGGAAAAGAAACCCGGGCTTCTCGGCAGGATTGCGGTGCCCGGAGCGCCGTCTCTCGTGGGTTCCATCTACGATCCCGCCGAGGTCGAAAGGGGCATCACGGAGATCGAGGACTATTACGAAAAGAAGGGATACTTTGCCGCTTCCGTGCGGCACGTCCCGGAAGTGGACAAAGAGACCAACGAGGTGACCGTCAGTGTCGAGATCGAAGAGGGGCCCAGGGCTTTCGTGAGGAAACTGAACGTCGTCGGGAACAAGGTTGTGCCCACCGACTCCATCCTCAAGGCAATGAAAACAAAGAAAAGAAAGAAATTCCTCCCGTTCATTTTCGGAAGAGGCAAGCTGAAGCGCTACGTTCTCGACGAGGACCTGGACTTAATCAAGGCTGTATATCAACAGAAGGGCTTCCTGGACGTTGCGGTTCGCGGAGCCCGATGCAGCAACTGCGGGGGGACGTACGATCCTCTCCAGGGCGACCCGGAACACGGCGTTACGCCCGGGACGCCGTTCGAGGAGTTGCGGGAGGCCTGGGTGTGTCCGAACTGCGGGACCGGGAAGGCATCCTTCGAGAAATTGGGAATCGAGTTGACGGTTCTGCCGGAAGGCAAAACGGTGAGCGTTTCCACTCCAGCCGAAAGCCTCCTCGACAAGCTGGGGCGAGAGTGGAAGGTCCCGCCGAAGAAAAGACAGATCGAGTTGACCGTCAGGCTCAGCGAGGGCGCCCAATACTTCGCGGGAAAACTCTCGGTTCAGGGGAATACTCTAATTCCAGCCGAGGAGATTCTCCGCGTGTGCATGCTCAAGGAAGGGATGCCGTTTGACCCGTTCGTGCTGGAGAGAGACCGGACCGCCGTGTTCGACAGGTATGGCGAGCGCGGGTACATAGACGCGGTCATTACGGTCGAAAGGAAGCCCGGCGAGAAACCGCACGTTCTCGAGGTGGTCTATACCATCACCGAGAATAAAGAGGTGCGTATCGGGAAAATCGAGATTACGGGAAACCTCATCACCAAAGACAAGGTGATCCGAAGGGAGATCGCCGTCAACCCCGGCGAGGTCTTCAACATAAGAAAAGTCCGCGTTTCCATCCAGCGGCTGAAAAACCTCAACTACTTCGGCGACCCGGAGAATCCGGCGGCGGAGGGCGTCATCTGGTACGACCGGGCGACCGATACGGAGGGAGTCAGGGACCTCGTAATTGAGGTCGGCGAAGTGCCGACGGGAAAACTGTGGTTCGGAGGAGGAGTAAGCTCCGTCTATGATGTGTTTGGCACGTTCGAGATAACGCAATCGAACTTTGATTGGAAGAGGTGGCGAAGCCCGCTGCTTCGCGGGGCCGGGCAGAAAGCAAGATTGAAGGCCCTTGTGGGAAGCAAACGAACGGACTTTATATTCAGCTTCACGGAGCCATGGCTGTTCGACAGGCCCCTCTCCCTCGGATTCGATGTTTTCCGGATGGACAAGCGATATTTGAGCAAGAAGCACTATTACGAGCAGAAGAACACGGGTTTCGACGTGAAACTGTACAAGAGGATCGCCCCGGCAACGAGGGCGGGCGTAACGTACAAGCTCGAGAGAGTGGACCTTGACGTGAAGCAGGAGGCTTCTGAGACGCTGAAAAAGGAGGAGGGGGAAAGGACAATCGGTTCGATGATGTTTGAGACGATCAGGGACACGACTGATAGCTACCTCATGCCAACTCGCGGGATGAGAGCTTCGGCGGCCTGGCAAGTGGCGGCAAGTTTCTTTGGCTCGGAAGAGGATTTCTTCACGCACGAATACAGAGTGGCCCAATACATACGGCTTTACACCAGCAAGCACGTTCTGAGGCTGTTGGCGAGGGTGGGTTTTGCCCAGGAATTCGGAGACTCGGACGACGTGCCAATCTTCGAGCGACTGTTCCTCGGCGGCCCGGCAACCATCCGAGGATTCGAGTACCGAATCGTCGGGCCCAAGGACGAGCTCCGGGAACCCATCGGTGGAAAATCATCCCTCCTGTTGTCAGCGGAATACGACTACCCGATCTATGGGCCGCTGAGAGGGGCGGTCTTCTACGACACAGGAAACGTCTGGTACGACTCGTACGAGATAGACCCGTCGGACCTCCTGGCGGGGGCGGGCGTAGGCCTGCGGGTCATCATCCCACTCATGGGCAGGCCGATCCCCATCAACCTGGACTACGGCTGGCCCGTCCAAAAAGACGACACAACAAACCAGAGCGGGCGCTTCCATTTCTCAATGGGATTCAACTTCTGATCCCCCACAGGTGGGCCTGCCTTGGGAGAGGAGCGGAACCGAAGCGGACGGCATGCGTCTATTCTATGGTGGATGCCCCGGCGCCTCGCAATTACCGGAAGACGAAAGGAGATTTCTGACAGTGAGTTGGAGAATCGCATTGACAACGTTCAAGTTGCGGACTCTTTTGCTTTGCGCTGGGGCGTTGTGCCTGGCTGCCAGTAATGGCGGCACAACCGCCGAGCCTTCGGCAGGGAGCGAAGGGAAAACGACTGCCCCCGCGCCGGGGCCGGTGGGGCAGGAGGTCAAAATCGGCTTCGTGAGCTTGAAGAAGATTTCGGACGAGAGCCTCCGGAAGAAGGCGTTTGAGGAGGAAGTAAAGAGACTCTTAGAGGAGAAGAAGCCGGAGCGCGACGCAATCCAGAAGGAGATCAACGACTTGGAGACGGCGAGAACTCTGAGCGGACCCGAACAGGCGAAGAAAGACGACGAGAAAATCCAAAGAAAGAAAGTGGAGCTGCTGAGATTCGACAGCGCGCTCCGCCAGGAGATCGAAAAACGGCAGACCCGGTTTGAGAAAGAAATAATGGAAGAAATCGCCACCGCGGTCAGGGAAGTGGCGCAGGAGAAGGGATACACCTGGGTTCTGGCGGACGAAGTCCTTCTCCACAAGGACGATTCGGCTGACCTGACGTTCCAGACCCTCGTAAAGATGAACGAACGATTCCTGAAAAACCGCTCGGAGACCAAGGAAAAGGCGGGAGAGAAGACGCCGTCCGTCGCGGAGCCGGTCTCGGCTTCGGCGGAAGACGCGATGATGGAGGAGCTCGTCAAGAGCGGCGTGCGAAATCGCCACACAATGAAAGAGATACAGCCACGGAAAGGTTCCGCATCGGGGAGCATCACCATGAAGGGAGAGGGAGGAAATGTCCGGTTCCTTTCCCAGTATCCCAAGGACTTGACCGGCGGCGCCGGGGGCGTCGTGGCGGCGCCCATGGGGGACAAATCGGTGTGGCGATTCGTGGGAGAAGTATCGCTATCCGGCTACACATTCACGGGACTGGACGAGAGGCGCCCGCTGACGTTTATCCTGCTGAATGAAATCGGACTGGTGCACTTGTACGGAAGAGGCGCCGTGGTTTTCCCGGATGGGCATAGCGTAGCGATGGAAGAAGAGGAGCCCTTGCCGAGTCAAGAAGGGGGCAAAACGCAAAACCGTGGAAAGCAATGAGGCCGGCTGCGTTGCGGCATAGGCGGGCACGGAGGTGATATTCGCTTAGTGCTCTGATTTATAAATTCAATCACGTATTTTTCGACTGGATGTACAGGATGAACCGGATTCGTCTGGTCGTCGGTCTTGACCATCCCGTACCCCGCCTTAGGCGGGGTTTGATACATTACTGGATTTATGAATTCGCGTACATAGCCAGAGAAGGCGGTGGGCGAGGCAGCAAGAGCAACAGCTCTGCGAAGCGAAAAAACGAAGGCGGGCACACACAGATCGGTCAATTCTCGCAGGGAATGACCGGTCTAATCTTTTAGGGAGGGCTCGCCTGCGGGGAAAGGAAAGGTGTGGACAGGATACCGGTCAGTAATATATTGTTCACACTCGTTACCGCCTGCCGCCTGAACGTTGGGCAGCTTGGGAGCGGTTGCGAAGGGAGAGTATTTTGGCTGTCGAAAAAACACTTCGAGAGATATGCAATGAAGTTGGCGGGACGCTGGTAGGCGATCCCGAATGCACGATCTTCGGCGTGGCGGCGATAAACGAGGCCGAGGAAGGGCAGATAACTTTTCTTGCGAACCCGAAGTACGCACGACAGCTTCCCTTGACGAAGGCCTCCGCGGTGATTGTTCCGTTGGGCTTGGAAGTCCCACCGCGGACCAATGCGATTGTCCATGAAAATCCCTCCATGGCCTTCGTGAACATCACGTCCCTTTTTTCTCCGCCTCCACCGCCGATGACAAAAGGGGTCTCCAGGAAGGCGTGCGTTGGGAAAGGCCTGCGCCTCGGCAAAGATGCATGCATTCAAGACTGTGTGGTGATTGCGGACGGGGTTACCATAGGCGACTCGACGCACATTTATCCGTTTGTATATATCGGAAGAGACAGCAAGATCGGCAGCGATTGCCTGATCTATCCCAACGTGACCATACGGGAAGAGACAATCATCGGCGACAGAGTAATCATCCATAGCGGGACTGTGATTGCAGCGGACGGCTTTGGATATATTCCCGTTAACGGCAGATACATCAAGGTCCCGCAGACCGGGTCCGTCTGCATTGAGGATGATGTGGAAATCGGGGCGAATGTTACCATTGACAGAGCCCGATTCGGTAAAACGGTGGTCGGGAAGGGAACGAAAATTGACAACTTGGTGATGATCGCCCACAACGTGAAAATCGGCGAGAACTCCATCATCATAGCCCAGGCGGGCATTTCCGGGAGCACGGAATTGGGTCGCAACGTCATCCTCGCCGGTCAGGCGGGGCTTGTCGGCCACATAAAGGTCGGAGATAACGCCAGGGTAACTGCCCAGGCAGGGGTAACCAAAAATGTCCCTCCCGGCGCAACGGTCTGCGGGACGCCAGCCCGGCCCCTTGACCAGGAGAGAAAAGCCATTGCGGCGACCTACCGTCTCCCCGAGCTGCTTCGAGAGGTCCAGGAGTTACGTGAGAGAGTCAAAGCCCTGGAAGAGACGAGCCGAAAAGCGTCCCCCGCGAAGGAGGCGGTGCAGGCAGACATCGCAGGAAGAGGGGCGGGCGACACGGCATGAGGTCCGGGCCGGGCCGCTCTTGCCGAAAACGAATGGACGAACCCGAGCGCTCTGGCAATGACACGGGCGAAGCTGGCTGACATGGGAGAACCCAAAGGCGACGATTGCCCGGCAGTTGCGTCCGGCCAACAGCACAGTGCGTATCGAAGGTCACAGGAAGAAGTTATCAGGAGAGAGTCAATGGAACCTCAAAGGACTATTAAAGGGGAGGTCAGTCTCACCGGAATCGGTGTTCACACAGGAAACAAAACCAGCATTACGTTTAAGCCGGCGCCTCCCAATTACGGGGTCAGGTTCGTGGGAAAGGATTTCCCAAACGAGCCCCCCATCGAAGCGGTCATCGAGAACGTTACGGATATTCTCCGCGGGACGACCCTGGGCAAAAACGGAATCAAGATTCACACGGTCGAGCACGTGCTCGCGGTGTTGATGGGGCTGGGGATTGACAATCTTCTGGTGGAGGTAACGGCGAATGAGCCGCCCGTGGGAGACGGCAGCGCAATGCCCTTTGTGGAGATGATTCAGTCAGCGGGGATCGAACAGCAAGACACCCCAAAAAACGTTTTTCAGCCGAGAGACCCAATCTACTTCTCTGAGGACGGGGTGATTCTCATCGTTCTTCCGGCAGACGAACTCAGGGTCTCCTTTACGATTTGCTACAAAGAGCCGGGTATTGACACTCAGTTCCTTTCCCTCACGATCAACGACGAGGCCTTCATCAAAGAGATAGCCCCCTCGCGGACATTCTGTCCGTACGATGAGGTTCAAAGCCTGATCGTGACCGGCCTGATAAAGGGGGGAAGCCTTGACAATGCCGTTGTGGTAAAAGGAGATGCAATTCTGAGCAAGGAGGGTCTCCGTTTCGAGAAGGAATTCGTACGGCACAAGATTCTGGACCTTCTGGGGGACCTGTTTTTGCTGGGTCAGCCTCTTCGAGCGCACGTTGTGGCGATTAAGTCCGGACACGCCAGCAACATAAGGCTGACTCGACTCCTTCGGGAAAGGGCGAAAGCGACCGCGAAAAAGTCCCCAGGTGAGGCGGTAGAGGGAATCAACTTGGAAGCTCTCGATGTGACTCACGTGATGAAAATTCTCCCGCACAGGTATCCCTTCCTGCTGGTGGACAAAATTGTCGAGTTCGTCCCGGACAACAGGGTCGTGGGGATAAAGAACGTTACGATCAACGAGCCGTTCTTCGCGGGGCATTTTCCGGGACACCCGATCATGCCCGGCGTGCTGATTGTGGAGGCAATGGCTCAGGTGGCGGGAATGATTATGCTGACAAAGGGCGAGAACGTGGGAAAGGTCCCGTACTTCATGTCCATAAATAACGTCAAATTCAGGAAGCCTGTGTTCCCTGGGGACACCCTTCGACTGGAGGCTTGCGTGGTTCGCCTCCGCACGACGACGTGCCTGTTAAAGGCAAGCGCATGGGTTGGGGATGAAATGGCGTGCGAAGCAGAGCTGATGTGCAGACTTGTCGAGCAAGATTCGGAACAAGCTGGCGGACGGAGAGCAACCCAGTCAAAGGAGGAGAGTTGACGAAAATCCATCCGACTGCCATCGTCAGCCCAAAGGCGGAGCTGGGCAGGGAGGTTCACATTGGCGCCTATTCCATCATCGGTGACCACGTTGTCATCGGGGACAACGCAATTATTCACCCGCACGTTGTGGTGGAGGGCCTCACGACGATCGGCGAATCGTCCGAGATTTACCCCGGGGCTTCGGTCGGGCTGCGATGTCAGGACCTGAAATATGCCGGAGAGAAAACGTACCTGGAGATCGGCGCTCGCACGGTCATCAGGGAATGCGTCACGGTGAACTCTTCCACAGGGGAGGGATCAAAGACGATTCTCGGGGAAGACTGCTTTCTGATGGCGTATTCGCACGTGGGGCATAACTGCCGCCTGGGAAATGGGGTCATCATGGCGAACGTTGCCTCTTTGGCGGGGCACATCGTCATCGAGGATAAGGCAGTAATCGGCGGCCTGGTCGGTATTCACCAGTTCGTCCACATCGGAACGCTCTCGATGATCGGGGGTCTGTCGAAGGTCAGCCAGGATGTGCCGCCATACGCCCTGAGCGACGGTGTGCCGTGCTCGGTGAGAGACATCAATGCGGTGGGGCTTCGCCGACACGGAGTGGCCGCGGAGACGCGAAGAATGATCCGGCGGGCATTCAAAATCCTATTCATGTCTGGCTTAGCCACGTCCCATGCAATTGCCGTCGTACGATCGGAACTCCCGCAGATATCGGAAGTTATCCACCTTCTGGAATTTATAGAGAAGTCGGAGAGAGGAATCGGAAGGTGAGACCGGCCCCGGCGCGACGAGCAGAATCCCCCTTCCCGGGGCGAGTCGGCGCCGGGTCTTGCCGCAGTCGAAAATGCCCGCCTTCGGAGAGGTCCCGCCTTCCGGGAAAAACCAAAGGAATCTCAGTGAGAATGGCGGCTGTTTCTTTCGATTCGAAAGGACGCTGGTGGATGAGCGAGCGCTCGGGAAACGGGGTGGGGCTGCCTTCCCTGCTGACGTTGGCAGCGGTTGCTCATTGCCCGCAGTTTCGGCGTGAAGGAGTGGTTGCGTGGAAGAACCTCTTGGTTTGATAGCAGGAAACGGGAGGTTTCCGTTGCTCGTGGCGTCGTGCTACAAGAAGAGGCACGGCGGGCGGATAGAGGCGGTCGCTTTCCAGGGTGAAACCTCGCCCGAGTTGGCCGATCTCGTTGACAACATGGTCTGGGTGGGAGTGGGACAACTGGGCCGGGTGATAAAGTTCTTCCGGAATGCCGGGGTGTCAAGGGCGGTAATGGCGGGGCAAATCCGTCCAACCCGGATGTTTGAGAAGCTCAAGCTGGACCTGCGGGGATTGAAGGTCATGGCAAGGTTGCAGAACCGCAAGGCGGACAGCATCTTCTCCACCGTTGCAGAGGAAATGAGCAAGGACGGGATACAGCTTCTGGACTCAACCTCCTTTTTGAAAGACTACATGGCCAAGGAAGGGGTTCTCGGGAATCGCCAGCCGACGGAGAGGGAGCTGGAGGATGTGAGGTTTGGGGTGGAGATCGCAAAGGAGATTGGGAGACTCGATATCGGGCAGACGGTTGTAGTGAAGGACAGGGCAATTGTGGCCGTGGAGGCTCTGGAGGGGACCGACGAGACCATCCGGCGAGCGGGGAAACTGGCAGGCGCCGGGACGGTTGTAGTGAAGGTGGCAAAGCCGTCTCAGGATATGAGGTTTGACGTCCCCGTCGTCGGAATCAAAACCATCCACGCCATGCAGGAAGCGGGGGCAACCCTCCTCGCGATGGAAGCCCACAAAACGCTTATCATTGACGAAGAAGAAACTCTGTCGCTGGCGGACCGCGGCGGTGTCTGCGTCATGGGAATTTCCGTCCCAGGTACGTCCGGACTTTAGCTTCCAGATTGTCACGGGCGGCCTGGCGTCGCGGTCGCAGCGCCGTCCCAAGGGCGCTCGAAATCTTTCGCCTACACGGCGCAAAAAGCCGCTTGAAGAACGCTGGTACAAGATGCACCCCCGGCTTTTGGCCGGCGCGGAACATAGTGCATGGACTCCAATGAGTAAGGAAAGCGAAGAGGCGTTTTCCATTCTTGAGCGTGTCGCCATGAATGCTGGGGCGTGCTCCTTTGGCGTGGCTTCGGTCGAAGAAATGAGGTCGCGCTCGTCCCGGCTTCCCGCCGCAGAGGAATTGGCGCGGTCTCGGCACGCAATCAGCATCGGCTGCCGCCTTTCGGACTCCATCATGGAGTCTCTGGTTGACGGTCCGAGCAAGCTCTATGCGTACCACTACCGCGTCGTCAACAAGGAACTCGACGCGATCGCCCTCCGCGTGGCAAATGAGATTCAAAAGATGGGATGCGACGCCTGCCCCATTCCGTCGTCCCAGATTCTGGATTGGAACTTGAACGTGGGGCACGCATCGCACCGCTGGGCGGCATATCATGCTGGACTCGGATGGTACGGGCGAAACAACTTAATTGTCAGCCCCCAATTCGGGGCAAGGGTGAGGTACGTAACCATTTTCACGGACTTGCCCCTGCCGGAAGGAAGAGCGCTGGGTCAGGACTGCGGGGACTGCCGGGCGTGCATCAGCGCGTGCCCAGCGGGGGCGATTTTGGAGAGTCGCGGGGATTTTGACCTCGGCAGATGCCAGGAGCAACTTCAGGTTTACAAGACGCAATGGAACATCGGACACCATATCTGCGGGCTGTGCATCAAGGCCTGCCCGGGCAGGAAATCGCGCAGAACGACAGTTTCGAGCGAATAGCCGCCGAGACACCGGAGGCCCGGAACGCGGATTCACGCTGCGAGGTGACCATCCAGCCAATGGAGGCGCCTCACGTGGCAGAGGTGCATGCGATTGAAAGAGACTCTTTTCCCTCGCCCTGGCCACAAAGGGCGTTCCTCAAGGTGCTGACGTCGAGGTGGACGAGGTTTTTCACGGCCCTTAAGGACGAAATGGTCGTCGGCTATGCGGGGATGACGCTCGATCAGCCCGCCCACATTCTGGACATCGCGGTCCACCGCGACTATCGTCGAAATGGGATAGGCTCTCGATTGCTTTCGGTTGTGCTGGACACCGCGGCGAAGTACGGGGCTGCGGGCGTGGTCCTGGAAGTCAGGGCATCGAACGCCGCCGCCCAGCTTTTCTATCGGAAATTCGGCTTCGTTCCCGTCGCCGTGAAGGCGGGCTATTACGCGAGGGAGAAAGAGGATGCCATCCTGATGGCGAAGAAGTTGGCGGACGAGAGGGATGGCGCCGATTGACTCCGTTTCCATCTCCGACGCCCAACATGTCGAAGGGTCTTGAATGTGCGAATTCACCCGCGAGATGACGATGCGGCAGAAACCATCCAAGGACGGACTTCGGTGAGCTTTGAAGACCTCGTCAGACTGATGGAGACTTTGCGGGGCGAGAAGGGCTGCCCGTGGGACAAGGAGCAGACGCTCAGTTCCTTGCGACCCTTTCTCATAGAGGAAGCATACGAAGTCATCGAAGCCATAGAGCACGACGACCCCGAAAAGCTCAAGGAGGAACTGGGCGACCTCCTTTTCCACATCGTGTTCATAAGCAAAGTTTGTTCTGATATGGGGAAGTTCGGGATCGAAGACGTGATCGAGTATGGGCACCGGAAGATGACGCGGCGGCATCCTCATGTCTTTGGCCCGGGCGCCGGCTCTCAGGGGACAGCGTCGCGTCCCAGCGATTCCGACAAAGGAACCCCCACACCGCCAAGACCGATGGAACCGGTCCCCGTGAAACCCTCTCCACCCAATAACGCGGACACAACGGAGCATTCCGCGTCGCCACGGGACTCGGCAGACGTGCTGAAACGGTGGTACGAGATAAAACGCGAGGAACGGGCGAGGAAAGGAAGCCGCTCCCTGATGGACGGCATCCCCCACCACCTTCCCGCTCTGCAAAAGGCGCAGAAGGCGCAGCGGCGGGCAGCCGAAGTGGGGTTCGATTGGGAAAAAGCCGACGACGTTCTGGAGAAGATCGCCGAAGAGATGCGAGAGCTTCGTGAGGTAATCTCTCGACGAGAGCGCCACGCTCCGCCGACAAAGCAGGACGCTCACCGGCTATCGGACGAGATAGGAGACATCCTCTTCTCCGTAGTGAACCTCTCTCGGTTTCTCAAGGTGGACGCCGAGGGGGCGCTTCGGGGAAGCGTCGCCAAGTTCATGGACAGGTTTCGCGAGATGGAACGACAGGCGGCGGCGAGGCGGAAAACACTCAACGAGCTTTCCTTGAAGCAAATGGACGAGATGTGGGAGGCTGTCAAAGCCCAGCGCAGAGGGAGTGTGGAATGAAGAAGGCGGGGCGAGGGAGCAGGAGTTCGGGTATAACACATTGCCATCGCGGTGATTACGATGACGCATGAGAGACCGAGCCCACCAGTACGCCCGCCGTTGGCGGGGTCACAAACTGCCGCAAAAAAGGTGATTTTTTTTCTTGACCGAGGCGCTGTGGAGAGGTATCTTGTGGGTCGAAAATGGAGGAAGATTGACGACGAAACTTTTTGAGGAAAAAGAGCATTTTTTTCTTGACAAAGAGGTTGATCGCTTCTATCTTTCTTCTCGGAAAGAATGAACGGGTGTTGTAGTCGTTCTGCATCGTTGGGGCCGACAAAGGAAAAAGGAGTTCTCGGCCGTTTTCGGAGAAATCGGTATAATAGGTTGAACGCATAAGAAAGGAGCTGACAGTTATGAGGACGAAGATGGAAAGGATTGGCCTCGTACTAAGTGTGGTGGCTGTCTGCTTGTTCACTTCGGCAGCCATGGGGCAAGTGTACACTGACCCGGTCGGCTTCGTGAAGGTTGACGCGGTTAAGAACGGGCTGACAATGATTTCCGTGCCATTGGACGCCGCCGACAAGAGGCTTAACGGAGATCCGGGGTGCATTGGCGACATGATTAAGGAAAACCTTGTTGGCGGCGCCGGCGGCGGTACGGCCGACCTCATCTGGAAGTGGGACGCGGCGGTCCAGGAGTACAAGACGTCGTTCCTCATTGCTGATTGGGGAGCACCCTATGACGGCAAGTGGTGGGATGATGCGAGCGGCGACTACTCGCTCATCCTTTTTGAGGCCGGAGACGCTTGCTGGATCCAAAGACGAGACACCGGCGACCCCGTAGAGACAATCACCTTCCTGGGCTGGGTGCCGATGGAAGGCACGACCACGGTAACCTTTGTGCAGGGCCTCTCGATGTTCAACTGGCCGTATCCCACGACACTCAAGCTCAATGATAGCACGATCGGGACCGTCGGAACTGGTGGGTCAGGCGGAGGGACAGCGGACGTTGTCTGGCAGTGGAACGCTCCTGCTCAGACCTACACGACGGCGTTCCTGATTGCCGGATGGGGAGCGCCCTATGACGGCAAGTGGTGGGATGATGCTACCGCCGATTATTCCCTGATGTCGTTCGAGCCCGGTCGAGGCTTCTGGTATATGAGGAGACCGGCGAACCCGGCGAGCTGGGTTTGCATCAAACCGTATTAAGCGAATGGTCACTTGTGCGAAGGCACAGGCGGCTTAGTAAACAAGAATCATTCATGTAGTCATAAACATCAAACCGGAAAGGGGGAACTATGAAGAAAGCACTGGTGATAGTTCCGCTGCTTGCCCTCATTGGCCTGGCGAGCACCTGCGATGGCGCTGCAATATATTGGGCGAACACGTCGCCCGCGACTGACTTCGGCGGCACCGCGCTGACCGGCACGCGTCGTTCCGGCGCCATCAATCTGTCGAACGGAGACCTCCTCCAGCTTTACAAAGCAGTCGGCGCGATTGACGATCCCAAGGGCCAGGCTGCAGCGTACGCAAATACCGCGGCCGGGGCAGGCATCAACTGGGCTGCCGCGGTCGATGCGGACGTCCTGCTCGATTCGATTCACGCTGGCTACGGTGTTGGTCCTCCGGGCGGGGCGGCGAACGGAATGTTCTCTCGCAACACAAGCGTGGACATCATCCCTGGGGATGTGATCTACGTGAGGGCCTACAACGTGAACCCGACCGAGTGGGATGCTGCGGCGCTCAACCTACGCGAAGTCGGCATTCGCAACGCGCAGGGCGCAATCGTCAGCAACGCGGTCGAGAGAATAGACATCCCGGTGACGTACTACTTCAACGACCTGAAGACTGAGCCGATTCCGGAGCCGGCAACGCTGCTGTTTATGGTTCCTGGACTCGCGATCTGGGCGCTCAGGAGAAAGAAGTAGATAGCAGAACACACCCAGGTTCTAAAGAGCTTGAGGGATGGCGTCCATAGCCGTCCCTCATTCTTTTTGCGGGGCGCCAAGGCACAAAACGAACGCTCACGCCGCGACGTTCGCGACGCACTCACCCCAATAAAACGTTCAATAGACGCACCGAATAGCAACTGCTGAGCGACAGCACCCGCAGAGTGAGCGCGGCGAATGGCATACCGACATCCTCTCGCCAGATAGGGCGATAAGTCGGAAGGGGGATGATATGAAAACGGAACTACTGATCGCGGGGCTACTTATCCTCACCTCCGCTCTCCGCATATCTAACGGGGCAGCAATCAACTGAGCGAACACGGAACCTGTCGTGAATGCCCAGGGCGTACCTCTTGGCGGCATACGAGCCTTCGGACCGGTGAATCTCTCCAACGGGCCTCTTCTTCAACTATACAAAGCTGTCGGCGCGATTGATGACCCGAGGGGCCAGCTTGGGGCTTACGCAACCAGCGATGCCGTCAACAAGACGGGCATCTATTGGATCGCTGGTTCAGAGGCGGACGTTG
>CAZFAP010000074.1:0-22102 GCA_964516325.1 uncultured Verrucomicrobiota bacterium | reverse complement strand
TACCCCAACTCCCCCCAACTTCCCTATCTCCACAACCTTATCTCTCACTCCCTCCCTAACCCTTTGGAATCGCTGTTTTTGGGCGACCGATCTGAGGGCTCGATTACGGGCGGTTCAATCCGTGTGGTCATGCACGCGAGCTTGACGCCGAGGAGGCGAACCGTAGACGGACGGAGACAGTGGGCTGCAATTTGGTGTTGACACGGGGGGGAAATATGCAATAATGGGAGTGCAATCGGCGAAAGTGAATGGGAGGCGAATAGGAGAATATGTACGCAGTTATAGAAACCGGTGGGAAACAGTACAGGATCGAGGAAGGCGACGCGATCGAGATCGAAAAGATCGAAGGTTCGCCCGGGCAGGAGGTTACGTTTGATAAGGTGCTGCTGATCGGCGATGGGAAGGACTACGCCATCGGGCAGCCGCGCCTGGGGCGCGGCTCGAAGGTTGTGGGAGAGCTCCTTGACCAGACGCGTGGCGAGAAGATTTTTGTCGGGAAGTTCAAGAGGCGGAAGAAGTACCACCGAAGAACCGGACACCGGCAGGACATATCGGTTGTTCAAATCAAGCAGATAGTGAAACCGCAGAAGGGATAAGGCGATGGCTCATAAAAAGGGAATGGGAAGCACCCGCAACGGGCGGGATAGTCGGTCGAAAAGACTCGGCGTGAAGAGGTACGAAGGACAGTTCGTCACCAGCGGGAGCATTCTGGTCCGGCAAAGGGGGACGAGAATCCATCCGGGAAAGAATGTGAGGCGCGGCGGGGACGATACGCTTTTTTCGTTGATTGACGGGATTGTGGTGTTTGCGGGGACAAGCCCGAAGAGAGTTAACGTCCTTCCTGTTACGAACTGAGCGGACGGGGTTGGGGGACTCTCTGGTACGCAAGATGTTCATCCTTCCTTGAAGTGTTCCGCGGCGCGGTTTATCCTCTCAGATGCGCTCAGGACGTCAATCGCATAGGCTTTCTTCCAACTCCTCCCGCCCATGAGTGACGCATTACGGGCGACAAACCACGAACATGCGGCCGCACCGGCATGTGATGTGAGGGCTTACCAGGTCTCGATTCTATAGAATTTGTGGCGAGCTGTAACGCCGGGATCGGTCCAGGTTGTGGAATTACCTTGAGAGGGGACTGTCACCTCCTCAATCCATTGTGCACTGAGAAGGTCGAGGCATGACCAGACGGTGTAGGTGTCCTGGGGGCGGCTCGTCCAGGTGAGCTGGGCGCCGCCGCGCAAGGGGGACACGTTGACGATTCTGAAGGGGAAGGAATTGTATTCGTACGCTCCCATCTCGACGGTGAGGGAGGATTTGCCATAGAAGATGCGGGGATTTCCATCGAGGTCAATTGCCCGCCACATCGAGTCATCGTTTTTGCCGGCGTCAATACATGGAGAATCGGGGGCAAGATGGTACTCGTTGTCTTCGTATGTGGAGACGATGTTGTCGCGTCCGTCCGGGTCAACGAACCCGGCAACTGGCGGGGAGATATTGCCCTCGCCACCCGCAGTCCAGTCCTCGATGCAGGAAAATGTGATTTGAGGGGAGTCGTAAAGCTGGGGGTTGCTGGGCGCCGCATTCGCCGACAGGATGCAGTTGCGAATGGGGCCCTGACACCAGGCGAGGCCGCCGCCGCTGTTGGTGGCGGTGTTGCCGACGATTGTATTGTTCAGGATGGCGCCGTCGCAGGAAGCCAAGCCGCCGCCCCAGCCGGCGGTGTTGCCGCTGACGAGGTTGCTCTGAATGGCGCCGTCGCACCAGTAGAGCCCTCCGCCCCAGACTTTGGCTTTGTTGGAGGAGATGACGTTGCTCTGAACGAGTCCTGCGCAGTATGCCAAGCCAGCACCGGACGAGGAGGAGTTGGAGGAAACTGTGTTGCCCTGGATTGTGCCGTTGCAGCGGCTGAGTCCGCCGCCGCGCCAGACGGAGGTGTTGCGGGTGATTTTGTTGTTCGTGATGGGGCCGTCGCAATAGGCAAGTCCGCCGCCTTCGCTGTACATCTGAATGGCGGAGTTGGCGGAGATTGTGTTGTTCTCGATGGCGCCGTTGCAAAACGCGACGCCGGCGCCGTGGTTGGCGGAGTTGGCGGTGATGAGGTTGTTGCGGATGGCGGCGCGAGTCCTGAGACTGGTGTTGCCGCCGCAGATTCCGCCTCCGTAAGGGGCTTTTCCGTCGCGGAGGGTGAAGCCGGATAGGACGCAGGTTTCGGTCTCGTTTCCGTCAAAGGTCACGACGGGGCCTGTTCTGCCGCCGGTGAGCATGGTGCTGGCCACGACGGTGGGATCGAGGGGGTCGGTGTTTCGAAGGACGATGTTCTTGCCGTGGAAGGAGATGTTTTCGGGGTAGGTTCCGGCGGCGACGATGACGGTGTCGCCTTCGGAGGCGGCGTTTATTCCTTCCTGAATGGTTTTGAAGGCGGTTTGCCAGGAGGTTCCGTCGCCGGACTGAGGGACTGAGTCGTCCACTCGCCAGACGGCGCCTGCGGCTCCCTGGCGGATGAACTCGTAAACTCCCATGTCCACGGTGAGGGAGGACCGACCCCGGAGGATGCGGGGATTGCCGTCGAGGTCAAGGGCGCCCTGCCACATCCATTCTTCATTCCTGCCTGCGTCAATGCAGGGGGAGTCCGCGGAGAGATGATAGTTGTTGTCGTCGAGGGTTTCGGGGTCGTTGTCGGGTCCGTCGGGGTCGAGGAAGGAGGGTTCGTCGGCGGTGTTCCCTTCACCCCCTCCGGTCCAATCCTGGATGGAGGAGTAATTCGGGGTGATTGAGTCGTGAAGCTGTTCGCCGACGGGCGCCGTGTTCGACCAGAGGATGCAATTCTGAATTGAGCCGGTCGTGCAATTGAACAGCCCCCCGCCGGTTTTGTCTGCGTGGTTGGCGATGACCGTGTTGTTGAGAATGGCGCCCCTGCAGGAGTGAAGGGCGCCGCCCTCTTCGGTGGCGAGGTTTCCGACGAGGAGGTTGTTGTGGATGGCGCCTTCGCAGAGAGCCAGTGCGCCGCCCCGAAGAGCGCGGTTGTTAAGGACCCGATTGTTGAAGATGGTGCCGCGACAAAGGGCGAGGGCTCCGCCGTCGCCATAGACCTTGCCGCGCCATACGAAGGTTCCTCTGGCGACGTTGTCGGAGATGAGGTTGTTCTGAATGGAGCCGTTGCAGATGTAAAGCCCTCCTCCGTAGGCTCCGGCGGAATTTCCGACAATGGTGTTGTTGCGGATGGTGCCGTCGCACAGGGCGAGGCCGCCGCCATGGCGGGTTACGGAGTTGCCGACTATGGTGTTATTGCGGATGGTTCCGTTGCAGTAGCAGATGCCCCCGCCGTAATTGAGGTCAGCGATGTTTCCTGTGATGACGTTGTTCTGGATGGTGGCGTGCGTTCGATTTGTCAATCTCCCGCCGCGGATGCCTCCGCCGGAGTCGGCTAACCCGCCGGTTATCGTAAAGCCGGAGAGGAGGCAGCGATCGCTTTCGTCGCCGGTGAAGGTGACGGTGGGGCCGGCGGCATTCCCGTCGAGGACTGTGGAGTTCACGACGTCGAGATTCTCGGGGTCCGAGCTGCGAAGGATGACGTCCACGCCGTAGAAGTGGAGGTTTTCGCGGTAGGTTCCAGGGCCGACGACGATTTCTTCGCCATTCACGGCAAGGAGGAGAGCCGCCTGAATTCCTGGGAGGTCAGCAGGGATGTGAACGAGGCGCGGCGGCGTCGGGTTGCGTGGGTTGCTGTGCCGCAGGAGTTCGAGGCCGTCGCGGAGGCCGTCGCCGTCGCTGTCGGGGTATTGGGGACTGGTTACGGCGGCGGATTCCTCGAGGTCGGAGAGGAGGTCGCCGTCTGTGTCGGGAGTCGCTCCGTATTCATAGCAGCCCATATCTATGCTCTCGCCCGCGAGGCGGCAATTTCTGTCGAGATCGCGCTGGGGCCAGACGAACCAGTAGTAGTTGGCGCCCGCGTCTATGCAGGGGGAATCGCTTCCGAGATGATAGTCTCCTCCCGGGATGTCAGCGAACCCGGGCGACGCTGGGGCGATGTTTCCTTCTCCACTGCCGGTCCAATCCTGAATGCAGGAGAAGAATGGCGTCGAGGAAAGGGAGACCTGGGCGTCGGCGGAAGCGGTATTATCCCAGAGGATGCAATTGCCGATTGTTCCGCGGCAGTTGTAAAGCCCGCCGCCGGTGTGGGCCGCGGAGTTGCCGACGACGGTATTGTTTTGGATGGAGCCGCGGCAGACGGCAAGCCCGCCGCCGAAGCCGCCTGCCGAGTTGGCGATTACGAGGTTGTTCTGGATGGCGCCCCAACAGGAGTTCAAGGCGCCGCCGTCGGAGGCGGCGGAGTTTGTGGAGAAGACGTTGTTCTGGATTATTCCCTGACAGTAATAGAGGGCGCCGCCGTTGCCTCGGGCGGTATTTCCGGTAATGGTGTTACCTTCGATAGTGCCGTCGCAGAAGGTCATGGCGCCGCCGTGGAAGGCGGAGTTGCCAGTGACGGTGTTGTTCTGGATGGCGCCGTCGCAATCGGAGAAGGCGCCGCCGTGGACGCCGAACCCTTGGGGGCCGACGACGAAGTTGTCGGAGACGAGGTTGTTGCGGATGATTCCATCACAGTAGGCAAGGCCGCCGCCTTCGTCGGGGGCGGAGTTATCGCTGATGGTGTTGCCTTCGATGGTGGCGTCGCAGTAGGCGAGGCCGCCGCCTTCGCGGTTGACGTGGTTATCGGAGACGGTGTTGTTGCGGATGGTGCCGTTGCAGCCGAGGAGACCGCCGCCTCGGTCCGCTGTGTTCTCGGTGATGACGTTGTTCTCGATGATACCGTTGCAGTAGGTGAGTCCGCCCCCGTCGGAGTAAACGCAGGGCAACGTGGGGCAGCCACCGCCTCGCGTGGAGTTTCGGGTGATGGTATTGCTGCGGATGACGCCGTCGCAGCGGTACAGGCCCGCTCCGTCGCCGTACACGGTCCCCTGGAGGACGGCGCCTTCCGCGACGTTATCGGCGATGAGGTTATTCTCGATCAAGCCATCGCAATCGTATACCCCGCCGCCTCTGCCGGCGGAGTTCTCGATGACGCGGTTGTTTCGGAGAGTGGCGTGGGTCTGCGCATCGCGCATGCGGCCGCGGATTCCGCCGCCGAAGGCGGCTTTGCCGTTTCGGATGGTGAATCCATCAAGCACGCAGGTTTCATCCTCCGTTCCTGCGAAGCTGACGACGGAGCCGGCGGCATTGCCATCAATGATGGTGTCGGCGACGACATCGGGATTCAGCGGGTCGGTGCTGCGCAGAACGATGTTCTTTCCCTTGAAGTCAATGTTCTGGACGTAGGTTCCCTGGGCGACAAGGACCGTATCGCCATCGGACGCTTTGTTCATTCCGTTCTGGATGGTCCTGAGGGCGGTTGCCCAAGAGGTTCCATCGCCGGATTGAGGGACCGAGCCGTTTACATACCACGTCGAGCCGCCGACGCTATGGGAAATGACGGTGACGAGTGCGGATGTCAGTATGCCGAGCGTTCTGATCACCTCCATGTCTCCCGGATATGGTTTTCTCCCGTGCGCTGGCGCTCGCAAGGCGCTTGGCCAAAAGCCGTAGGATAGGCACTCCGAAATTCTACGCGATTTGGGATTAGATGTCTTTTCCAAACCGGCGCCGTCGGGCAGGCTCCTGGTTTTCAGGGGAGTAACCGCAGAGAACGCAGGGAACGTAGAGAGAAGGGAAATTGGCACAGCATGGACGGGATTAACAGTATCATCCGGTTAGTGCTGCAATCGTGTCCGAGATGCGCCGCCCGTCGGAGAAACGTGGTATGGGCATTTTGCCCATGGCAGGCCGAGCACCCCGTGTCCTGCCAAAGGCGGGATGCCACAAACAGAAGTCCTCAGCGGTCTCCGTGAACTCTGCGGTTCCATATCTGAGGGCGGCTGGCGAGTGAGCGATTTTGTTGACAGGCGCGCGGTTTGTGATAGCATCGGTGTCGAGAGAGGGAGCGTCGCGGAGGCGGCGGCAATTGTATTCCGTTCCAGTCGAGGCTCGAGAGCATGGAAAACAAGCAAATCGCAGATTTTTTTGCGACGATTGCGGACCTGCTTGAAATCCAGGGCGAGAATCCGTTCCGCATCCGGTCATATCGGAACGCCGCGAGAATTCTCGCGGATATGAGCGAGAGCCTGACGGGGATGGTCAAGAGCGGGCGAGACCTTCAGGAGATTCCGGGGATCGGCGAGGGAATCAGTAAGAAGATTGTCGAAATCGTCGAGACGCGGAAACTGAAATTCCTCGAGGAGCAAATGGCAAAGGTGCCGGCGGGGCTTCTGGAGCTGCTGAGGGTGGAAGGGCTGGGACCGAAGAAGGCGAAGCTGTTCTACGATAAGCTTGGGATTGGTACGCTCGATAAGCTCGAGGAAGCCGCGAAAGCCGGGAAGCTCCGAGAGCTCGAAGGGATGGGAGAGAAAAGCGAGGAGAAGCTGCTGAAGGCGATTCAGAATTTGCGGCGGGGGCTGGGGCGATTCAAGCTTTCGGTAGGGCTGACGTATGCGGAGGCACTGGTGGAGCATCTGAAGCGCGTTAAGGGCGTCAAGCGGGTCGAGCCTTCGGGGAGCCTCCGGCGCCGATGCGAGACGATTGGAGACCTCGATATTCTCGTCATCTGCGATAAGACCTGTCCGATCATGGACAGGTTTACTTCTTATGACGACGTGGAAGAGGTGATTGCGAAGGGGGAGACGAAGTCGAGTGTGCGGCTACGATGCGGGTTGCAGGTGGACGTACGCGTTCTGGAGGCGGGGAGTTTCGGCTCCGGACTGCAATATTTCACCGGGTCGAAGGCGCACAATATCGCGCTCCGCAGCCGGGCGAACGACCGCGGGCTGAAACTCAGCGAATATGGAGTGTTTGAGATTGCGAGCGATAAGAAGGTCGCGGGGAAGGAAGAGGAGGATGTGTATGATGTGCTTGGGCTGCCGCTCATCCCGCCCGAATTGAGAGAGGACCGCGGCGAGATTGAAGCTGCCGAGAAAGGGAGGCTTCCGAAGCTGATTGAGTTATCGGACATTCGCGGCGACCTCCAGATGCACACGAAGGAGAGCGATGGGAAGGATGACATCGGAGATATGGTCGAGGCAGCCCGGCAGCTCGGATACGAATACATCGCCATCACGGAGCACTCGAAGGCTGTCCACATAGCGAAGGGGCTCGACGAGAAGCGGCTTGCGGCGCACCTGAAGAGGATTGATAAGCTCAACGCGGCTCTTTCGGGATTCCGAGTGCTGAAAGGGATTGAGGTTGACATTTTGCCCGACGGAAGGCTCGACCTTTCGGACGATATTCTGAAGGAATGCGAAGTGGTGATCGCTTCGGTGCACTCGCGGTTTGCAATGGAAGAGAAGGAAATGACGCAGCGGATCATTCGCGCGTTGCAGAACCCGCACGTGAATTTTCTTGGTCATCCGACGGGGCGGCTGATATTGGAGCGAGAGCCGTATAAGGTTGACCTCAAGGAAGTCATTCGAGCGGCTGTGGACAACAATGTCATCGTTGAGATTAACGCTTATCCCGACCGGCTCGATCTGAGAGATGTGGACGCAAAAATGGCAAAGGAGATGGGGGCGAAGATTTCCATCTCGACGGACGCTCATGCGAAGTTGCAGTTGGAGTTGATGAAATACGGCGTGTTCACCGCCCGTCGAGCCTGGCTCGAGGCAAAGGACGTACTCAACACCCTCCCCCTCCCCAGGCTCCTCAAGGCAGCTGGAAAGGACAGGTAATCATTAGTTCGAGATGAAAGAAAGGAAAGTATTCCAAAAAGCAGTGAATAGAATGCCGGTCCTGATGAGGCAACTCCTCCAGGCGCCCCTGCTGTCGCGCGATAGCCTCGGCGATATTCCTGGACAGGGCATCTATGTTTTCTACGAGAAGGGAAAACCCTTGTACGTTGGCCGATCCAGAAACCTCCGCACCAGGATCCTGAACCACGGCAGGAGAAGTTCCAGCCACTTCCAGGCTACGTTCGCATTCCTCATCGCGATGAAAAAAGCAAGGCTTTCTAGTATCAAGCGTCCCCCTGGTAGGCCTGAGAGAAAGCCCACCCGGAGAGATTGGGAAAAACACGAGCCCTTTTCGGGGCTTTTCGCTGCGGCAAAGGAGCGCGTGGCAAGGATGAAAGTTCGGGTTATGGACGTGCCCGACACCGTAGAGCAGACACTCTTCGAGGTCTACGCGGCGGACCGGTTCGGAACATTGGGCCGGTACAACCTTTTCGAGACTCACTGAGAAAGCAAGCTGGATATGATTCGGACAAGGATAGCACCGGCGCCGACGGGGCCGTGCCACGTGGGGCTGGCCCGAACGGCGCTTTTCAATTATCTGTTCACGAGAAAGCACGGCGGCACGTTCGTGATGCGGCTGGAGGATACGGATGTCGCGCGGAGCCGGAAGGAGTACGAGGAGGACATTTACGCGAGCCTGCGATGGCTCGGGTTGGACTGGGACGAGGGGCCAGATGCCGGGGGCAATTATAGACCGTACCGGCAGTCGGAGAGGAAGGAGATTTACCGAGCATATCTTCGGAAGCTCGTCGAGGAGGATCACGTTTATCCGTGTTTCTGCACGACGGAGGAGCTGGACGAGGAAAGGAAAAGGAAGCTCAAGCTGAAGCTGCCGCCGCGGTACAGCGGGAAGTGCGCGAAGCTGTCGAAGGCGGAGCAGGAGGCGGCAAAGGGGCAGGGGAAAAGGTTCTCGATGCGGTTTCGGATGCCGGACAGGAGGATTGTCTTTGAGGACTTGATTCGCGCGAGGGTCGAGTTTCATGGCGCGGAGATCGGGGATTTCGTGATTGTGAAGCCGGATGGAGATTTCATTTTCCATCTGAGCAATGTCGTGGATGACATCGAGATGAAAATTACGCACGTGATTCGCGGGGAGGACCACGTGTCGAATACGCCGAGGCACATTGCCCTCGCGGACGCGCTGGGGGCGACGCCGCCCATCTACGCTCACGTTCCTCTCATTCTCAACCCCGACCGGAGCAAACTGAGCAAGAGAAAAGACCCAACCTCCGTCAGCGAGTTTCGGAAGAAAGGGTATCTCCCGGATGCGATGGTGAACTTTCTCGCGCTGCTCGGCTGGTCGCCCGGGACGGAGGAGGAGGTTTTCACGCTCGACGAGCTTGTGCAGAAGTTCTCGCTGGAGGCGGTGAATAAAGCGGGGGCGATTTTCGATATCGAGAAGCTGAACTGGCTCAATGGATACTACATCCGCGCCCTGCCGTCGGAACAACTTCAGGGGAAACTCACGCCCTATCTTCCCGGCGCCGACTCAGAATATCTCCGACAAATCGTGCCGCTGATTCAGGAGCGACTGAAGAGGCTCGACGAGGCGCCAGACCTGACTGATTTCTTCTTCCGGGAGGAGTTGGAGTACGACGCGAATTTGCTGATTGCGAAGAAGCATACGGCGGAGGAGTCGAGGACAGCTCTCGAGGAAGTGCTGAAAAGGCTGACGGATTTGGCGAACTTCTCCGTCGAGGCGCTGGAAACCACGCTGCGGCGAATGGTCGAGGAGACGGGCTGGAAGACGAGCGGTCTATTTATGATGATCCGAGTGGCGGTTACTGGCAGCACGGCAACGCCGCCTCTCTTTCAGACGATGGCGGTGCTTGGGAAAGAGAAATGCGTAGCGAGAATTCGCCGAGCAATCGAGTGGCTTTCGGCGATGAGATAGAGGGAGGCGGGCGGTCGAGTTATGGGCGTTCTCGCTGGCATATTTGCGATGGCTTTCGGTCTGGGTTTTTCCGGGGCGGTGATGCCGGGGCCGGTGTTGGCGGTGACGATCAAAGGGGCCGCGGAACGCGGGTTTTGGTTTGGGCCGTTCCTCGTCTTAGGGCATGCGGCTCTCGAGCTGCCGATGGTTTTCGGGCTTGGGTTGGGATTGGGGAAGTTTTTGGAAAAGAGCATGGTGCTGGGGATTATATCCGTGGTTGGGGGAATAGTCCTCGCAATCATGGCGGCGGGAATGCTCAAGGAAGCGAGGACGGCAGTTCTGCCGAGCAACAATTCTTCGACGGCGACAGCGGGCACTTCTCGTCGGAGAACTGCGGCGGTTTGGGCGGGGATGGCGACGAGCCTGTTCAATCCGTTCTGGCCTTTGTGGTGGGCGACGGCGGGACTGGCCTTCATCGGGCAGGCGAGCAAGCTGGCGGCCGGGAAGGGGATTGCGCCGGGTTTGAGCCTATCTTCCTTTTATGTCGGACACATTCTTTCGGACCTGGCGTGGTACACGTTCGTGTCGTTCATGATTGCGACGGGGCGGAGGCTTTTCACGAATACGAGCTATCGCATTCTCATTGCGGTTTGTGGGGTTTTTCTCGTGGCGCTCGGCGCGTTTTTCTTTTATTCGGGCGTTAGTTCGTTTTTCTCGCGTGGGCCGCTTGTGAAGCGATGAGAGGAACTGGGCACAGAAATCAGATTTTGCCCAGGATTTTGCGGCAGGCTTCGAGACAGAGGTTGGGGTCACTGAGCTTTGTCGTGTGAGGGACAACTTGAAGGACGGGGACACCGCAGCATTCTTCGAGAATGGGGACGTTCGCTTTCGCGGCTTCGGAGGAATCCTGCCCCTCGGCGTGGTTGACGATGATCCCGAGGAGTGTGAGTGCGCGGTCTTGTGCGCACTTGACTGTGAGGATTGTGTGGTTGAGGGTTCCCAGACCGGGCCTTGCGATGATAACTGCTGGAAGCCCGAAGTCCTTGATCATGTCCGCGACGAAATAGTCCCTTCGGATGGGAACCATCAATCCGCCGATGCCCTCGACGACGATCGTGTCGTGGCGATCACAAAGAGTTCTGTACGCCGCCAGAATCCTATCAATCGAGATTTCCTGGCCTGCAATCCTGGCGGCGGCGAGGGGGGAGAGCGGCGGCTCAAAGCGAACCGGACTGACCAGCGATAGGTCGTCGTCAATTTCCGCAGCGTCGAGGAGAAAATCAACGTCCTCGGACCTCAAATCGTAGCCGCCATCAGGTCGCGGTGAGCCATAGCATCCGGTGGCAATCGGCTTCATCACTCCGACGTTCATGCCCATCACCTTGAAACCTCTGACAAGACCGCCGGCGATGACCGTCTTTCCGACACCCGTGTCGGTTGCCGTAACAAAAACGCCCTCACCTCGTGGCTTGCTCTTTCTGCTTTCCGATGCAAAGGCTGTCGTGGCGGTCATCTGTGGAATTTGGCTCCGGTGATTGTGGAGGCGCGAATCCGCGGCCCGATCTTACCGTCCCAATCCTGCCTATTCCGTCATCCTGTCAGAAGCATTAGCCCGTTTGCGCTCGTGCCCGATGGCGGCGTGGAGCCCCACGGTCAGCGGACGCTTATGAGGCGGTTTTCGAGGAAGTCGGCGTGGTTGCGGCCCTGGTTTGCGTTGTCGCTACGAGGCGCCCAGAGCTTGCTGCAAATGTCGAGGTCGCCATCCTTGTCAATGTCGGCGACGACCGCTTCGTGGCCGCCGAGACGAGCGTCGAGGATGATGTGCTCGGCAAACTTTTCGCCCTTGCCGTCGAGGTTTTCCCAGATGAACCAGCGGGGCTGGCGGGCGCCGGCCATGCCTTCCATTTCGCAGGAGAAGATGTCGAGGTCGCCGTCTTTGTCGAAGTCGGCGATGGCGAGCGAGTGATAGGCGCCCCGCGCATCATTATCTCCATGGGGAAGCTCGTGGCGCCTCCAAGACCGGCCGCGGCCGTCGAGGTTTTCGAGCCAAATCATCTTTGCGCCGGGGATTTCCGCTTCAGCCAGGACGACATCGTTGCGGCCATCGCGGTTGATGTCGCAAGCGGCGGACCTGCTGGCGTTGGCTTGCCAGCCGGAGGCTGCTCCGCATGGGGCGGTAGGATGCTCAGCCCACTTCATGCCGTCGCCGCTGACGTTTTCGAACCAGACGTTAGACCGCAGGACATCGGTGTCTCCGTCGCCGTCAACGTCGCCCACGGAAAGGCCGGCGTGGACGGATGGGCCGATGTCGTGTCGTTCCCATTTTTGCGTCGGGTCTTTCGGGATCTTGTACCAGCGGACGTTGTTCTGGTCGGACATGGTGAGGATTTCCAGCTTCCCGTCGCGGTTGATATCCGCAGCAACGATGTCGTGGACTCCGGGAACGTCGTCGAACGTGTGCTTTTCGAAGACCGTCGTGCGCGGGGATCGGGGATTGCGATACCAGGCGCCGCCCACGACGAAATCGGCCCATTCGTCTCCGTCCACGTCTATGGCGACGGCTCCGACTTCGGAGGGCGACTTTTGGCCGAGGATGTGGCGCGTCCAGTTACCGGCGTCCTGATATTCGTACCAGAAGATGTCCGAGCCTTGCTGGCCCGTGATGAAGTCGAGGTCGCCGTCGCGGTCCACGTCCGTCAAGGCTGTCTGACCCCAGTTACGTCCGGGGATTTCGCGGTCAATGTAATGGTGGCGGAACTGGAATTTCTTTTGCGCGGTGGAAGGCGTTGGCTGGCCGTCTTCCGCCGTGGCGTAAGAAAGGCAGCCGGTGAGAATCGCGACGATGGCGACGAATGAGATCGAGGATACTCTGATTCTCATGGGATTCTCCTTTTGTGCAAGAGTCGGTTACAGGTACAGGTGCCGGGCATCCGAGGAAGAAACTGTACTCCTGCCGGGGCGGGTGTCAAGGCCAAATGCCGCCGCCCGGTTTCGCCACAAGGAGTCTCCCTGCGTGGTCCTTCGTAGCCCCGTTTCAGCTCTCGGATACGTTCACGCCGGCAATCGGTCGGGCCTTTCTGCATCTGCTTTTACCCATGACTGACAGACTGCGCGGCGAGCTCAAACTGGATTGACGCGTCCCGACGGAAGGATATAATCGGCTCATCACGGATCCAAAAGGGGCCCCCGATCCGGAATCACGGCGGTCTCCAGCCGAACGTATCCGGCCCTTGGCGCGGCACAGAATGCCGCTGTGAGCTGCACGCCAAGGAGGTCACATCGCCCGGCAGGCGCGGGGCCCCGATTGAGGGAACAGAAGGAGGCACAGGGCCATGCAGACGTTCATCGAAAGAAGCAGGGTTGCTATCGTCATTTCCGCCGTTTGGTCGCTGGCGGCGACAGCAGGCGCACAGGCTTACACCGACCCTGTCGGGTTCGTTAAGGTCGAGGCGGTAAGGGACGGCTTGATCATGATTTCCATGCCCTTCGAGCCGGCGGACGGCCGGCTGAACGGAGACGTCGGCTGCGTAGGCGACATGATTGGCGAGCCACTTACGGGAGGCGCCGCCGGCGGGACCGCGGACGTCCTGTGGAAATGGGATGCCTCCACTCAGAGCTACAAAGTGGCTTTCAAGGTCCTCGGGTGGGGACCGGAGTATGACGGGAAATGGTGGGATGAGCAGACTGGCGATTTCTCTACAATGGCGTTTCATGTTGGGGAAGCCTGCTGGATTCAAAGAAGGGGCACGGGGCCGGACGTTGTGACGATTGTTTTCCTCGGCTGGGCGCCCATGGCGGAGGCGACGACCCTGACATTTGTCCAGGGTCTGACTATGTTCGGGTGGCCATACCCGGTCTCGGTCAGACTGAACGACACCGCCCTCGGACGCTGCGGGGCTGGCGGCGCGGGAGCGGGCGTGGCTGACGTTGTCTTTGAGTGGGACCCGCATCGCGGAATCTACGCGTCGGCGTTCCTCATCGCTGGTTGGGGCACCGCTTTTGACGGGAAATGGTGGGATGAGGCAACCGGCGAGTTTTCGGGGATTACATTAGAGCCGGGGGAGGCGATGTGGTATCTGCATAGACCCGCCTTCCCCGCGGTGTGCGTTATCCACAGGCCGTATTAGAAAAGGTTCGTTCCTCGCCGGCGCGTCCGAGCACTCAAGGAGGTGTTAAAGAACTCCAGTAGCTCCGCATGATCACGCACGCGGTCGCTCCCGGAGAATTGCTGTCATCTTCTCGACGATGTCATCAATTTCCTGAGTGCTTTCAAAGCCGATGATGAGCGAATCAACGCACCCCAGTCCGAGGGCGAATCGCATGGATTCCTCTCGCTTCTCGGTTATGTCCCCCTCGCCCAAAATCTTCATTCCGCCAACGCCTTTTCCAGCCGCGTGGGCCTCTTTGAGCACGGGAACAACGACGTTCGGCGGTCCATCCATTCGATTGCCGACGGGGTTGATCCTCGCCAGGATGTAATCCACCCACGGCGTCTTTGCAGCCGCCTTAAGTGCCCCGAGGGTATGATTGGAAACTCCATGGGCCCGGATAATCTTCTTGTGCTTTGCCTCTTCGAGGTCGTCCATCCACTTCTTCAACGTCTTGGGCCAGTCCTCCTCCATCATGCAATGCAGAAGAACTATGTCCAGATAGTCGGTGTCGAGTTCCTTGCGGAAACTCTCCAGCGCCCCCGCAACCCCTTCCTCCTTACTGACGCTGACCCAAATTTTCGTGTTGATGGCGATTTTGTCCCGCGGAATGCCTCCTTCTTTCATAGCCTTGGCGAAGAATGGGTGCGAGCCGTACTGGTCCGCCAGGTCGTAGAATCGGACTCCACGGTCATAGGCGTGCCGCATCAGCTCCGTGAACTTTTGCTGGCCAAGCTTTGTCTGGTTCGACCGCTTGCTGAAACCCGCCGTTCCCGTGCCGACGGCGAGGCGCGAAACCTGGATGCCGGTCTTCCCCAATGGCACAAGGTCTCCGGGGGACGCGGTCCCTTTCGCATCCTCGGCGCTATAGGCCAGGCTCCGCCCCCCGAGGAAGGCGCCAGTGGCTGCTACTGTTCGAATGAACTGTCTGCGACTTATCTTTTCCATGCGTGTCATCTCCCTTACTGCGCTCAGAATCCACCCGTTAGCCGGCCACAACGTACAGACTCCAGCCAGGGCTGTCAAGCGGCGGAAGGCCGCCACGTGTCCCACCGGAATTCTTAACTCAGCCAGCACTCAAGCTGTTCGTAGGATTTCGGCCAGTGCTTTGGAAGCACCGGTGGCAATTATGTTGACCGACGGAGCGCTGCGCAGTAGAAGTTCTTGCGAAGATATGAGACGCAACCGAATGAGTGAATCATAAGGAGGATCCGCGATGAGGCTTTTGTCGTTTTGTATTCTCTGTGCGGTAGCGGCCGGATGGCTGCAATCGAGTCTGGCGGAGGGTCCCCAGGGCGAGAAACCCGGTGAGCTTGAGAAACTTCTGACAGCGTACCTGGAAGAACGACTTGCCCAGGCTCAATCGGCCTTGAAATCAGTTCAGGATTCCCAAAACGCCACAATGCTTCAGATTCTGGCGGCTGAAGACGAGGTTGACAGGTGGGCATTCCAACTGCGGCTCGTCACAGAGGGGAAGCTTGTCGCCGAACACCCGGTCCTAAACGAACTCCGAAGAGAACTTGGAGTCCCTGATCTCCAAGCACTGCCAAAGGCCGCGAAAGCGGAGGCTGTCTCCTCCGCTATCCAGGAATATATCAAGAAAAGGCTCGATAGGACGCAGCGAGCTTACGAGACGGCGAGGGCGCTTTTCGAGACAGGGCGCGCCACGGAGCCGGAACTGCTCGCGGCAAAAAGCAGGGTGGCACAGGTCAGGTTACTGCTTGAGGTTGAGGTCCCGGGGGTAGGGTCACGCACGAAATAGCAGAACGCGTGAGGGAGGGCGGTTGCGGGGCAAGGCGCCTGCGGAGCCAATCCCTTTCTTCGGGGAGCGTCCCTACAAGGGAGTTAAAACGGCGTTCGTGCACACCAGCCGATGACGCTATTCCATTTCTACCAGCGAGGTTACGTCCATAATCGAAAGTTGAAGACGAAGGGCCGACGCGAATGGCTTCCTGCTGAGCCCCTGTTGCTCGCGTGCACAGCAATCGCCATCGAACAAAAAGGGGAACCTTTGCAGCAGAGAGCGCGTTAACTGAATTCAGAGGAAAGGAATAAAGGTTTCCGAAGTTTCTTCCTGGCAATGAATCCTGTTCGTCATGGAAATCTTCGGACTTATTCCCAACAAGATTAGGCGGAGGATTCGCTCTTCCCCACTCAGGAAAACCCCCCTTCCTCGGAGCAGTCCTCCGCCGAACCACTTCCTGATCCCTGGCCAGCCCGACCCAAACAACCGGCTGGCCGATTTTCTGACCGTGAGCTTCCTCGCTCACCCGCCCGCCAAGTTCGCTGGGGGACCGCCACAGAGCCATCAGTCAACCGTTGCCCCGGTCTTCAGACGACCGTACCACAAGCGGCCGCCGCCTCGATCGAAGTCAATCCACCTCCTGGTTCGCTTCTCCCACCGTGGCGTGGACGTTTATCGCAGGAGGATCGTGCAAGTGTTTCTTGACCGTACAGGCTTCTACCGATCGGACCGCGGCTTCCTTATACTTCGCAGGGAATCCCTCCGGCAGTTGAATCTCTATGTCAATTTGGCTGATCGTGCCCCTCTGCGGGTCTCTCTCCATAGTCTGAACTAACCTCATCCCTTCGGTTGGTAGGTCGCGCTCCTGGCAGAACGACAGAACATAGAAGCCAGCGCATGTGCCGATGGAAGCCAGAAAGAGGTCGAACGACGAGGGGGCCGTTCCTTCTCCGCCAGCCTGCGGAGGCTGATCGGTTCTTATCGTGAATCCCTTGTACACCGCATCAACTCTCTTTCCACCCGGAAAAACGATTTCGATATCCATTTCGCAGCTCCCTTCCTTTTCGCAAAGAATTGCTCCCCCTGCACCGGTCGTGAGAGGCGCCAACGAATTGTCAGCCCCCGCTCGAGAGACGGAGGTCAAAGTAGCGGCGTTTTCCGACTCTCACAACACACGGCGCATGATTCTCCGCCGCTGACAGAAGCTCCTCCATCGTTATGGGGACGTATTGGCCGTCTCTCAGGATTTGAATTCCTTTCTGCTGAACCAGCCTTCGCATCTGGCTTTTGGTGTCGCCGGTTTCTCTGGCTAACGCGTCTATCAGAGGGTCCTGCGCCTCGACCCTGGCAACAGGCGTGCCTTCGGGAACGAGCGCCGCCTCCTTGCCGAATTTCTCTTTGAAATCGGCGTTCGCCTTCTCGATGGTCTCCCGGTCGAAGTAATTGAAGGCGCCGACAACCACTCTTGCGAGAAGCTCCTTGGCGTTCTTCGGGTGGACTTCTTCCCTTTCAACGGCTGCCTTCAGGTCTCGAAGGGCCTCCGGCGTGATCTCGGTCAACTCCCTGTACCAAACCCACATCACGTCATCGGGAATGGACATCACCTTTCCAAACATGTCCTCCGGAGCGGCGGTCACGGGAATATAATTCCCATAGCTCTTGCTCATTTTGAGAAGGCGACCGGTCTCGTCTCGCGCGCCGGTCGTCCCGGCAAGAAGATTATAGGTGATGATTATTTCCGGCTTCTGCCCGGCGTTTGCCATCATCTGGCGACACATGTGCATGTTGAGATACTGATCTACCCCGCCCACTTCAATATCCGAATTCAGCACAACCGAGTCATATCCCATGAACAGAGCATACTCCAGCTCCGCCATCGAAAGCCCATGGCCCTTCTCCAGCCGTTCGCGGATGTCTTCCCTCTGAAGAAGCTCACTCGCCGAAATCTCCTTCAGGATTCTGATCCACTGCTTCATGTCAATTTTGTTCATCCACTCGCTGTTGTAATGCCGTTCGATATTCGGAGAGCGAAGGTCTATGATTCGCGCCGCCTGCTCGTCGTACGTGGACATGTTCTGGCGCATCTCATCTTCCGTAAGAGCCGGACGAGCTTCGACTCGCCCGCTCGGGTCTCCGATCATACCGGTAAAATCCCCGATCACGAGCTGAATCTTATGCCCCATCCGCTGAAAAAGGCGAATGTTCAGGAGCGTTACCGCGTGCCCGATGTGGATTTCCGGCCCCGTCGGGTCAATCCCCAATTTCACCTTGAGAGGGATGCACGTTTTCTTGGAGTTTCGCAACCTCTCAAGCAAATCCTCCGGCGTCACCACCCCCTCCGGGTGGTCCGACACCTTCGCCATAATCCGCTCGTACTGCTCCTCGGCAGACAGGCGCCTCAAATCCGCCTCGGGACTCACCAACCTTTTTTCCAGACCCTTCAAATCAACAGCACCTTCTCTCACCTACCCTCCTTCCGTACCGCTGGGGTCGCGATTCGGTCTCCCGGTCAGATGCTTGAGGTGCGTGCACCAACCGGGGGACCAGACCAGACAGATGCTATGCCCCGCCCCACGAAAAGTCAAGGTCGAGTTCCCTTTCTCGACGCAGCGGTTGCCGAAGGGGATTTTGTCCGTTCACCCGGGCGGTATCCGCGCGCTTTTTCCCCCATTCAACGGATTGTTGACAAAAAGGGAGAGCATGCCAATACTGTCCATGGGGCAGGGAATAGAATCGGGCCCTGCGGGACGCCACAGAAGAATAACTGGCTGAGCACGGCGAATAACCGACTGGAACGTGCTCAAGGGGCGTCAGCCCGGGGCACTGGGTGCCAAGCGACGGCCTGAAGGCCAACGCCATTCGGGAATACTTGAGACCGGTGTGCGAGCAGGGTTTCGAAAGCACCCTCCGCATCGAGCGCGAAGATCACCGCGCACGGATGATTGAGCAATCGCTCGTGTGGCTGCGCAACACGCTCGGGGAACCGGGAATCGAGGAGGCCATGCAAAGTGCGGACGAGAGGGTATCGCGTCAATTTTGGGCGGCACACTCCCGCGCGGCCAGGCGCGTCACGAGGAAGGATGGAACCGCGGATGGACGGAGATAAGAACCGGGGGGAGGGTTTGACTGGCCCCGGTGGCTCGGACTTTTGTGGCGCTGCTCCCCGTAGCCGAGGGGTTACAGAAAAGGAAAAGAGCATTCAAAATGATACGCGAAAGGAGCCAAAAACCATGAAAAAGGAATCGCTCAAGCATCAGACTTCTCGCCGAGAGTTCCTGAAGACTTCCGCGACGGTAGCCACGGCGGTGGCGCTCGGGGGCCTGGATCTAAGTCGCTTCGCTCATGCAGCCGGGAGCGAGACGATCCGAATCGGGATGGTTGGCTGCGGCGGTCGGTGCACGGGGGCAGCAGTGGATGCTATGGATGCCGACCCTGGTGTCCGGCTGGTCGCGATGTGTGATGTGTTCATGGACCGGGTTCAGGAAAAACGAAAACACCTCAAGGAGCAGAAACCCGAGCAGGTGGCGGTGGACGACGACCACTGTTTTTCTGACTTTGATGGCTACAAGAAAGTGATTGAAAGCTCCGATGTCGTTCTGATTGCGAACGCGGCGAAGTTCCACCCGCTGCACATGAAGGCGGCGATTGAGGCGGGCAAACATGTCTTTGTGGAAAAGCCCCACGCCATTGACCCCGCGGGCATCACGATGGTCATCGCGGCCTGCGAGTTGGCGAAACAGAAAAAGCTCTGCGTGGTTTCCGGGTTGCAGAGCCGGTATCACCTCGGCTTCCAGGAGACCATCAAGCGAGTCCACGACGGAGCTATCGGCGAGATCGTCGCCATTGAAGAGAATTTTCTCCGAGAGCCTTACGGTCTGTACCCGCGCAAGCCCGGCCTGAATGAAGTCGAGCATCAAGCCAGCAACCAATACCACTTCAACTGGCTTTGCGGAGACGACGTGCCGCAGTCGCTCGTGCACAACCTCGACCGCGCGACCTGGGCGATGCGAGAACAAGTGCCCGTGAAAGCGCACGGCCTGGGCGGTCGAGCCTCCATGTTCGCGGAGATCTACGGCAACGTCTTTGACCACCATTCCGTAATCTATCAGTACCCCAATGGGGTCAGGCTGTACGCCTTCTGCCGCACGGAGGACGGCTGCTACAACGAAAGTTCGAGCATTCTCCTTGGCTCCAAAGGACGCTGCCATCTCCTGAGCATGCGGATCGAAGGCGAAACCAATTGGCAGTACAGCGGCCCCGACGTCAGCCCCTACAAGATCGAGCATAAGGAGCTGTTTGGGGCGATCCGGTCTGGCAAGCTGATCAATAACGGCGACTACATGGCTCGCAGCACGCTCATCGGGATTATGGGGCAGATCACCTGCTATACCGGTAAAGAAGTCACTTGGGAGCAAATTTCCCAGTCCGACTTCTACTATCCGCCGAAACCGGAGGAATGCCGGTCTGACATGGAGCCGCCCGTCAAGCCCGACGCCAACGGCGTCTATCCCGTTTACATCCCGGGCAAGACCGTGCTCCTTTGAGGAACGCTGAAAGGCCGGGCGAGAGCCGCCGCGTGATGACTGCGGAGCCCGTCCCTGGAGCGCGATGGATGGGCTGTGGGCAAGTGGCGAAGCGCCGTTGGTGGAAGCCGCGTGAGACGCCGACGCAAAGTGCAAAATGGCGGGTCGCGCCCGAAGGCGAGCGGTGACGGAGTGACCGCTCGGGTGTCTCGTGCGCTCAAACGGGATGTGAGGGTCCTCACGCGGAAAAAACACGACCGATGTTCGGCTACAACATTGGCTTTTGAGCCTGATATGATAATGGACACTGAGGAGTCGGTTCATTGAGAATTTCGGCGCTCATCTGGCTGGAAGACATCGTCCGAAAATTGGAACAGAAGCACAACGTCACTCAGGACGAGGTGCGAGAAGTTTTGCGAAATTCCCGACACTTCCGATTTGTTGAAAACGGTCACCGTCGGGGGGGAATCTCTATGCAGCCCTGGGACAGTCCGATGCGGGTCGCTATTCGATTGCCTTCTTCGCCTACAAAAGGAGCGGTCAGGCGCTTGTAGCATCTGCCCGTGACATGACGGATGGCGAAAGGAAACGGTATGAAAGAAAATAGAAGCTCTATCTCCAAGGCGAGTTCCTACAACAACCTCGGAGCATATTGGGATACTCATGACCTGTCGAAGGCATGGGGCAAAACCAGGAAGGTGAAGTTCGATGTCCGAATTGAATCCGAGGCGATTTATTACGCCGTTGAGAAGAGTCTCTCTGAAAAGGTCGAATCCATTGCAAAAAAGCAGGGCATCTCATCTGACACGCTCGTGAACCTGTGGATAAAGCTGAAGGTGCAAGACCAGCTTCCCCGATAGAAAGTGTGTCGGTCCTTAGCCAGCTTAGCAGCATGATAGAGAGGATTGCGAATGGGCCGTCCGCATGACTGCGCTAAACTGATCAAGGAAGGTCGGAGTCCGGCCCAGATCGCATCAGAACTGGGGATCTCCACGGGTTCCGTCAAGCAGTACTTGTACGTGGCTGTAGGGTTCGGCCTGATGCGACGGTCCGATATCCTGTTCAGCATCAACAGGGAGGTTAGGCAGAAAATCGACGCAATATGTGAACAGCTCACCACAAAGGACCCTGCCCTCGTCAAAAGGGCTGCGTCCTCCAACATGCTCCGGACGGATCCGGGTGAGATAGACATCTACCTGTCTTTGGAACGTGAGGACGCATTCACCGGCGACATGTACTGTTTTATTGCAGTACTGGAGACCACACTCCATCGGCTCATCGAGAAGATACTCAAGAAGGAGTACGGCGATGAGGAACAGGGGTGGTGGCGCAAAGGGGTCCCTTGCAAGGTCCGCAAGGACTGCGCCACTGCCCGAGAGGAGGACCCCGGGGAGCCAGCTTCCCCTTACTGCTACACAACTCTCATTCACCTCAAGGAGATCATAGAGAAGGACTGGAAAGTCTTTGAGAAGTACTTGCCGAAGCCTCTGGCGGGGAAGGGGAAACTCGCCGGGCAGCTAAACGAGTTGAATCGCATCCGCAACAAGGTCATGCACCCGGTGCGCCATGGTCGGCCAAGACAAGAGGAGTTCGACTTCGTGCGCGAGCTACACGATGCGCTGGGTCGAGATAGGTGGAGGTCTCTTGGAGCGTAGTTATGCGAGGCAAGCGCATGGCGGAGAAGGGATCGCCAGGGCTGGACAGGACGCCTCTTTCCGTCGTCCTGTTGCGGGAGCCAGACCCGGAGCGAGTCTACTGGCGCGCCAGGACGCCCGGGGAGCGCTTGGCGGCGTGTGGAGTGGATTTGAGCAATGTAACGGTACAGACGGATAACGGATCAGACCTCGTCGGGTCGGCGAACAAAAAGCTCTCCAAAACGAGCGCATTTGAGGCTATGCTTCGTTTTCTCGGGGTGAACCATGTCCGCATCTCCCCTCGCAGCCCCACGTGGAACAGCGACGTGGAGACCTTTCACCGCCTTTGCGAGGACGAGTTCTACGACA
>CAZFAP010000073.1:0-22159 GCA_964516325.1 uncultured Verrucomicrobiota bacterium | reverse complement strand
AATCCTGTGTCAACTGGACTTTCGCGTCGAGGTCGTCCACCTGGTAGAGGAGCATCGCCTCGACGGTCTTCGGCACGACGGGCGCCCGAAACTCGTACTGCCCATGATGGCTCAGGATGAGATGTTCCAGATGCATCCTCAACTCCGGTGGGAATCCCTCAATCTGCCGAATCTTTTCCTCGACGAGACTCCACCCCAAGATGAGATGTCCTACCAGCCGGCCCTCTGTCGTGTAGTCGAAGGAAGGCGAAGAAGTCAGCTCATATACCTTCCCGATGTCGTGGAGAATCGCGCCGGCGATGAGGAGGTCTCGCTTGACGTTCTGGTAGTGCCCGCAGAGCCAGTCGCAGATTTTGGCGACGGACAATGTGTGCTCGAGGAGGCCGCCGACGAAGCGATGGTGAAGCCGCTTGGCGGCGGGAGAGAGTTTGAATCGCTCGACGAGTTCTCGGTCGGCGAAGATGAGATCGAGGAGCGACCTGAGAAAAGGGTCCTGGAGGGTCCCGGAGATCCGGCGGAGCTCGTCGAGCATCTCGTCGGGATTTCGGGCGCTCGTGGGAAGAAAATCGCTCAGGTCAACGTCCTCGGTGCGCAGCACCTTGAGCTGGTCAACCCTGAGCTGAAGCTCCTCCATGTACTTTTCAACCCTCCCGCGGACATGGACAAATTCTGCCGAGACCAGCCCCGCGTAAACGGCGTCGGCGTCGTCCCAGATTTTGGCGTTGATGGTTCCGGTTTTGTCCTGAAGGTTGAGAGAGAGGTAAGGCTTGCCCGACTTCGTCAAAAGACGATTTCGCGAATTGACGTAGAAGGTCTTTGAGACGGCGTCACCTTCTTTGAAGTCCGCTATGTATTTTTTCTCCGCCACGCGATTCCCTCCACGATGGTCCGAGCCGCCACGAAGAGGCCTCGGGCAGGCCCAGTCCTGTCAGAAAAGCCCGACGACCTTGCTGTGCTTGTCTATGTCAATGAAGTTGCCCGCGGGGACTGACGGAAGCCCCGGCATGGTCATGATGTCTCCGCAGAGGGCGTAAAGGAACCCGGCCCCGACGGAAGCTCGGACCTCCCGGACGGGCATCTTGAATCCCTGCGGTCTGCCCTTGAGGTTCTTATCGTGGGACAATGACAGGTGCGTTTTCGCCATGCAGACGGGGAGCTTGCCGAACCCCGCTTTCGTGAAGAGGTCTATTTGTTTCTCGGCGAGTGGCTCATAGACGATTTCGCCGGCGCCGTAGATGTGCGTCGCAATGCGTTCGACCTTCTCCTTGATGGGCATGTCGAGCGGGTAGAGGAACTTGAAATTGCTCGGCTTTCGGGCGGCTTTGATGACCGCTTCCGCCAGCGCGATCCCCCCTTCGCCGCCCTTCTTCCAGACTTCGCTGACGACGGCATCGTCGGTGCCGGCGCCCACGGCCATTTTCGCGGCGAGCTCGATTTCTCGATCGGTGTCGGAAGAAAAACGGTTAATGGCGACCACGACGGGAACACCGAAGATTCGGATGTTTTCGATTTGCTTGAGCATATTAGCAGAGCCGTCCTTGATGGCGGGAAGGTCCTCTTCCAGAAGCCCCTTGTCGAGAGGTTTGCCCGCCACGACGGTGTATCTGCCGCTGTGAGCCTTGAGGGCGCGGATGGTTGTCACCAGGACAACCGCGTCGGGCGCCAAGCCGCTGTAGCGGCACTTGATGTCCGCGAACTTTTCCCAGCCCATGTCCGCGCCAAAGCCGCTTTCGGTAACAACATAGTCTGCGAGCTTCAAACCGATCATGTCCGAGAGGACGGAGCCATTCCCCGGGCCGATATTGGCGAAGGGGCCGGTGTGGACGAAGGCGGCCGTCCCTTCCGTCGTCTGGAGGAGGTTCGGCTTTATGGCGTCTTTCAAAAGGACGGTCATGGCGCCGGCGCACGTGAGGTCTTCTGCGGTTACGACGCCGCCTTTGGAGTTCATGGCCACGACTATTTTCCCAAGCTTCTTTCTCAGGTCATGAATGTCGGTGGTGAGAGAAAGGATAGCCATGACCTCGGATGCCGCCGTGATGTCAAAGCCGGTCTCTCGCGGGATGCCGTTGCCGCGATTATTGCCGAGGCCCGTTACGATGCAGCGGAGGTCTCTGTCGTTTACGTCGAGGACCCGCTTCCAGGTGATGGTGAAGGGGTCTATATCGAGAGCGTTTCCCTTCTGGATGTGATTGTCAATGTAAGCGGCAAGAAGATTGTTGGCGATGCCGACGGCGTGGAAGTCGCCGGTCAGATGGAGGTTGATGCTCTCCATCGGAACGACCTGAGAGCAGCCGCCCCCCGCGGCGCCGCCCTTGATCCCAAAGACCGGACCGAGCGAGGGCTGGCGAAGGGTCGCGACAGCTTTTTTACCGAGGCGATTCAGGGCGAGGGAAAGGCCGATCGTGGTAACGGTTTTCCCTTCGCCGAGCGGGGTCGGGGTGATGGCGGTAACGTCAATGTACTTCCCGTTTCGCCGCTTCTTGAGGTGGTCGAGGACGCGGAGGTCAACTTTGGCGATGTGCCGGCCGTAGTACTCCAGTTCGTCCTCTTTCAGGCCGATGGATGCGGCGATTTCCGTTATGGGTCTGAGCTTTACGCTTTGAGCAATCTCCAGATCCGACTTCATATCACAATGCTCCCCCGTGGGCGAAGACTGAAATACGTAGCCCCTGAGATGCGGGGCTTTTCATATACCAAAACCACCGCCCCGCATACAAGAAAAAAACAGGGGTGCTGGACAAGCCCGCAATTATGGGTGGCGAAGCTCATGGCGCATCCCGGGCGCCCTCGCATGGCGATGGAACCGCAGAGGACGCCGAGACCGCAGAAAGCACCGCCTGTGGGAGGAGGGTGGCATGGGCATCTTGCCCATGGCGTTTCATGACTCCTGCCCCGCCGACGGCGGGATTCGAGAACCATCTACCCTCTGCGCTCTCTGCGGTGAGTCCCCCAGAAACTGAGGCGCTACCACGAGCGAGAGCACGTTGGATTCGGACGCGCGAAGTTTTGGCAGGAGAAAGCAGGGGAAATTGTGATATGCTTTTGCGGGAGGAGAAGCTCCGAAACGATTCAGGTGAGCGGACCGTGTTCGCTCTCCCGACTCTATTGGTGGAGTGGCGTGATGAGGAAGCTCTGGGTTACGATTCTGTTTTTGACGACTGGCCTGGTGACCGGGCCACGAGCGGATGGCGTGGTCGTCCATGAGGTCATGTATCATCCCGCGGGGGATGACGACTCGCTGGAATACGTGGAGTTGTATAACGAGGACGTTGTGCCGTTTGACCTCGGGAGCTTCTATTTCTCGGACGGGATTGAGTTTGCTTTTCCCGAGGGGACGGTGATGGCGCCGCGGTCATACCTCGTGGTCTGCAAGGACGTCGCGGCGATGCAAGAGACCTACGCGATTGGCAACCTTATCGGGCCTTTCGTGGGGCGGCTGAACAATGCCGGGGAAAGGATAGGGTTAGCGAATTCGTATGGGGCCGTGGTCAGCCGGGTAACGTACAGCAACCGGTATCCGTGGCCGGCGGGCGCGGACGGGACAGGGCATTCGCTTTCCCTTCTAAGCCCCTATCTTCCGACGGACGAGAGCGAGAGCTGGGGGATAAGCTGCATCGTCGGAGGAACGCCGGGCCATCCTAACACTCCCAATCAGTTCATCAAGCGGAATTACCTAATCGGTCTCAGCGAGGAATGGAGGTACTTCAAGGGAGTTTCGCAACCTGCCAAGCCGCTCGATGCCTGGATGAAGACGGGCTTCGACGATTCGGGTTCGCGCTGGATTCCCGGGGGAACGCCGATCGGGCACGGCTTTTCGGACTGTGCGACGGTCCTCGACGACATGCAGAGCAGCTGTCTTTCCGTCTATATGAGGAAAGAATTCTTCGTCGAGAATCCGGCAGGAATAGGGTCGCTCATTCTCCGAATAGACTATGAGGACGGTTTCGTGGCGTATCTGAACGGGACGGAAGTCGCAAGGAGGATGCTTGGGGAGCCGGGCACGCCGGTCTATTACAGCACCCCCGCGGAAAGGCATGACGCGGGTCGTGCCGAAGACATGGACATTTCGGCTCACCTATCCCTCGTGCAACCGGGGACGAATCTTCTCGCGATTCAGGGGCACAGCGCGTTGTTGGAAAGCGAACAATTTCGGATAGCACCGGAGCTGCTGTCGCGATCTCTGGTTGATGCGCCGCCCGCATCGCCGGTCGTCATCAATGAGATACGCACGGACCTGGCCGGGGAGAGTTGGGTGGAACTGCACAATCCGTCGGAGAAGGGCGCCGAAATTGGGGGTGACTTCCTCAGCGACGACAACCTCGATCTTTTGAAATACCAGATACCGCTGGGGACAAACCTTGGCTCCGGCGGGTTCGCCGTCTTCTATTCGGACTTTACCGGCGTTTCACTTTCAGCGAGCGGCGGGTGCATTTACTTTACCTCAGCGGACGGGATGCGAGTCTTGGATGCATTCGCGTTTGGCACAGAGAGCGAGGACGTGAGCCGCGGGCGGTATCCGGACGGAGGAGAGAGGTGGTGGGCGATGCTCAGCCCGACGCCGGAAGAACCCAACGAGATTACGGTCGAGGGGAATATCGTCATAAACGAGATTATGTATCATCCGCCGTCGGGGAACGAGGAAGAGGAGTACGTGGAGCTGTACAACCGGGGATCGTATGCAGTGGGGCTGGGAGGATGGTCGTTCGCAAAGGGGATCAGCTATGTCTTTCCGAAGGTGACGATACCTCCCGACGGATACCTCGTCGTCGCGAAATCGCCGCAGTCGCTCAAGGAGAAGTATGGAATAGACAATGTGCTGGGGCCCTTTGTGGGAGTGCTTCGAAACGAGGGAGAGAACATCGAGCTTCGGGATAGGCTGGGGAACGTCGCGGATGAAGTCCATTACTACGACGGAGGAAGGTGGCCGGTTTGGGCGGGAGGCGGAGGATCGAGCTTAGAGCTGATTGACCCGCGGCAGGACAACAGCATGCCTTCGGCATGGGATGCCAGCGACGAGACAGGGAAAGCGGAATGGAAGTACTACGAGTACAGTGGCCTCCACGGGTCGGGAGAGTCGGAGTTCCACATGTTTTTGATGCACCGGGGGATTTGCTACATAGACGACATCGAGTTTCGCGACAAATCCACGAACTACATCAAGAACGGGAAGTTCGATTCGGGGACGACCGGATGGATCATCCAGGGAAACCACATTCAATCCGAGTGGACGACGGAGGATTTTCACAGCCCGCCGGGGTGTTTGAAAATCATTGCGACGGGGCGCGGGGATACTGGCGTGAATCGCATGGAGTGCGATACATCGCCCAGCTTGCGGGCGAACACGACCTACACGGTTTCGTTCTGGGCGAGGTGGCAGCGGGGCATTGACCTCTTTATGACCCGAACGTGGAATCATCAGGTCGTCCGGGCGAATCGTCTCGAGACGCCGCTCGACATCGGGACGCCGGGAAAAATCAACAGCGTTCATAGGCCGAACATCGGGCCGCTAATCCACGAGGTGAAACAGGCCCCCATAGTGCCCCTGCCCCAGCAGATTGTCAGGGTGCAGGCACGCGTTAAAGACGCGGATGGGATCGGCTCGGTGAGGCTCTTTTACAAAGTTGACGGCGGGGCGAAGTTCACATGGGCGCAGATGCTCGACGATGGGCGGCACGCCGACGGAAAAGCCGGGGATGAGGTCTATGGAGCGTCTATGCCCGGACAGGCCGATGGCACGATGATGTGCTTTTACATGGAGGCTGTTGATACGCTGGGCGCCTCATTGACCTTTCCGTCAGACGCGCCGAAACAAACGGCGCTTTTCCGGGTAGAAAGCTACCGTCCGAAGACGGGTCTGAACGTATATCGCTTGCTGATGTCGGCGGCGAATCAGGGGCAGCTCGATAGCCGGCCGCCGTTGAGTAACGAGCTTCTCGACGGGACGTTCATCTTCAACGAGAGCGAAATCTATTACAACGTCGGGATGCGCTATCGTGGGAGTCCGTGGGGAAGGCCGAGCCGGAGCCGCTACCGGGTGGCTTTCGACCGGGAGGAGCCGTTTCACGGCGTTCGGGAAATCAACCTTGACTCCAACGACTGGACTCGGCAGCGGGAGCGGTTCGCATTCTACCTTGTGAGAAAAATGCGTGCCCCGGCGCCGTACCAGAAGTACGTTCAGCTTGCGTTTAACGGGAACTACCGCGGGGTTTACGAAGATGTGCAGAAGGTGGATAAGGATTTTGCGGAGTTCTGGTGGAACGGAGATGACGGGGGAAACCTCCACGAGGTGGACGACCATTTCTGGTTTTCTGACAGCGGCAGTTTCAACATTGACACCGCTCAGCTTATCTACAAGGGGGAGGATAAGGAATCGTACCGCTGGAATTTCGAGATACGGACGAATGAGCACCTCGACGATTTCAGCGGTCTGATTGACATGATCAAAGGATTCGATCCGAGCACAACTCCCGATTCGGAATTTGAGGCGGCGATCGAGGCGAAGATTGACAGCGACGAGTGGCTGCGAATGCTGGCGACGAGGACCATCATCGGGGACTGGGATTCGCTCGGCTACTGGCGCGGAAAAAACTGCTATCTCTATCGCCCGCCGGCCATCGGGAAGTGGATGATGATTCCGTGGGACTGCGACTTGGTGTTTGAGTCGAACCATGTCTCAGACACGATTTTTCACCCCGACTTTCCGACGATATACCGCTTCGTGAACTGGCCGCGATATAAGCGCCGATACTACGGCTATCTTCTCGAACTGGTCAACGGCCCGTTCAGCCGGGCGGAGGCGGACCCGATTCTCGACGGCGTGTACGAAGTCCTGCGATACGAGGGGGTCGGGCAGCCAAGCGATATTAAGAGCTTCCTGACGAGCCGAAGGAACTTTGTCATCGGGCAAATCCCGACGGCGCGTTTCGAGATAACGACGAACGGGGGCGAGCCTCTGATTCACAGCAAGCCGACGCTGCGCATCCAGGGAACGTCGCCCGTAACCGCGATGTCCTTCGAGATGAACGGCGCTCCCTTTGAGCTGGAATGGCCGAATCAAACCAACTGCACGATATGGAGCTTCATGCTTCAACTGAACCCCGGCCTCAACGAGGTTATGCTGACCGCGTACGATTTCAAGGGGCAAGTCGTCGGGACGGATACCATGACCATCACGTATGACCCGGACCTCGACGGAGACGGACTGAGGCAGCTCGAGGAGATTGCCGCGGGGACTGACCCGAATAACCCGGACACCGACGGAGACCTCGTCACGGATTACGAGGAAGTCAAGGTTGTGAACACCGACCCGCTCAGCGCATCGTCCACGCCCCACATGGTCTTGAAGGTAACCTTGCTCTCGGACGGGCGGGTGTTCGTGTTGTGGCGAAGCCTCGTCGGGCGATACTATCAGGTGGAATGGAGTGAGGACATGCTGGAGTGGGTCGGCGTCCCAGGCTACATCCACGCTGGGAAAACCACAGCCGTCTGGATTGATGACGGTCCCCCGGCGACGGGGAGTTCTCCGAGCGAGAGCGAAGTCACCCAGCGGTTTTACCGGATCGCCCTCATGCCTTGGGACTTCAGCCCGTAGGGCGAGAAAGGCCATCAGCGCGAAAAAGGACGGGCATGTTTGACATCGCCATAAATGGAGGAACTATTTACGACGGGCGAGGCGGCGAATCGTTTCTTGGGGACATAGGAATCGAAGGGGAGAAGGTCGTCGCTGTGGGGAAGCGCTTGGCTTTGCATGCCAAGCGGGTAATCAACGCAGCGGGGAAGGTGGTTTGCCCCGGGTTCATTGACATCCATTCCCATTCTGACTTCTCGGCGGTCATCAACCCCAACCTCGACAGCAAAATCCGGCAGGGCGTCACGACGGAGCTGGTGGGAAATTGCGGCTTCTCGGCTTGCCCAATTCTCGACGAGCAACATCGGGCGGACCTCTCGCGCAAGTACGCCGGAATGGGAATCGAGATTGCATGGAAATGGCCGGACGACTACTTCGCCATTCTCAGCCGCAGCGGAATAGCGCTGAATGTCGCCATTCTCGTCGGGCATGGCAATATCCGGACGGCGGTGATGGGTGGGTCATCCGCCGAACCAACGACCGACCAACTCCGGAACATGAAGAAGATTGCGGAGCGATGCCTCCGGGAGGGGGCGTTCGGAATCTCTACCGGATTGATATACCCACCGGGAACGTTCTCGAAAAAGGGCGAGATTATCGAATTGCTTTTCACGGTCAGGGAGTGTGATGCGCTTTACACAACCCACATGCGGAACGAGGGAGAGGCGTTAGGTGAGGCGGTGCGAGAGGCAATTGAGTGCGCGAGGGAAGCAGGCGTCAGGCTGCAAATCTCCCATCTGAAGACTATCGGGGAGAAAAACTGGCATAGGATCGCCGAGGCGTTCGAGGCGATTGAAGCCGCGAGGGACGATGGGTTGGACGTTACCTGCGACAGATACCCGTACATTGCGTCGAGCACGAGCCTGGATTCGGTTCTGCCGAGCTGGGCTTACGAAGGCGGAGAGCAAAAGGAGCTGTGGAGGCTTTCTGATAAGGAAATGCGGTCTGCCATGGCAGCGGACATTCTGAAAGCTCATCCGGAAGAGGACCATTGGCGGCGGGTGATGGTCAGTTATGTCGGGTCGGACGGCCTGAAGAAGCATGAGGGAAGGACACTGGCGGAGATTGTCGAAGGGGAAGGAAGGGGTTGCTGCGACGTGCTGTTCGACATTCTCCTGAAGGACGAGCTTCGCGCGGAGATGATTTACTTTTCGATGTGCGAGGAGAACCTCGAGAAGGTGCTCCGAAAGCCTTATATCATGATAGGGTCCGACGGGGCTGCGAGAGCGGATTATGGCGTCCTATCGGCGGGAAAGCCTCATCCCCGCACGTATGGTACATTTCCCCGGGTCATCGCCAGGTATGCCAAGAAAGGGATGTTGGAAATGGGTGAAGCCATCGTCAAGATGACATCCCTGCCCGCAAAGAAGATCGGCCTCGAAGGAAGGGGAACAATTTCGGAAGGGGCTTACGCGGACATTGTCGTTTTCGACCCCGAGAAGATCAAGGACACGGCGACCTACGAGAATCCGCACAGCTATCCGGAGGGGATCGAACTTGTCATCGTGAACGGGAAAATCGCCGTCGAGGACGGAAAATTCCTCGGCCTGCGCAACGGGAGAGTCCTGCGGAGGGGCTTTCGGGATTGAGCGAGTGAGTCGCCTGGCTGCATGTCACCGGGCACACGTTTGGTATTTCCGGGGGCGGATCAGTCGCCTTGGGTTCCCGCGTCTCCGCCTTGCTCCTCAGGGCTGCGCTGATCATCCGGGGGCGATGAATCGAACCCTGAGGCGCCCGAACCGGATTCGCCTTCCGTCGGCTTTTCTCCCGCGCCGCTCTGGTCTCCGTATGGGTAGCTCTCGCGGTAATCTTGGGGTGGGGAACCTTGATCCGGTTTCCCCGGTGGTTTCTCGGGAGGCGCAGGCTTTTCCTCTTTCTTCTCAGGTTCGACCTTCGTAGCTCGCTTTATCCTTTTCCTCTCCTCCCAATAGCTTTCGTGTTTCCCCTCCTCTTCCTCCCGCTTTCTCTTCTCCTTCAGGAGGAACCAGGAGACCCAGATGCAGGCTTCATACATGAGGACCATCGGAACCGCGAGGATGGTCATGGTAAGAGCATCGGGAGTCGGGGTCAGCACCGCCGAAAGAATGAAGATGATGGCGATAGCGTGCTTTCGCTTTTTCTTGAGAGTCGCGACCGATACGATCCCGATTCTGACCAGAATGGTGAGGATGAGAGGCATCTCGAATAAGAGACCGTTAGCAATCAGGAGCTTCGTGGACATGCTGAGGTATTCCCCCATCTTCCAGAAGTTGCCGATTCCATAGCGGGCATTCCATTGGAGGAACATTCTCAAGCCCAGAGGGAACGTGACGAAGTAGCCGAAAAGAAGCCCTATGGCAAACAGTCCCCCTGCTATCAACAGGGAAGGCTTGACGTATTTCTTTTCCTTGCGGGTCAGAGCGGGAAAGATGAACTGTGCCAGGAACAAGAGGTTGAGGGGCATTGTTACGCCCAGACCGCACAGGAAGGCGGTCTTGAAGACGACCACGAAGCCTTTCGCGGGGCCAGTTTCAATAATCCAGACCGTTGGCAGAGGCTTTTTCTCTTTGGCGGAGCGCGTCCTACTTTCGCGGGCGGGCGCCTTGGCGGATTTCACGGGCTTCTTCTGCGATACGTCGGTGCCGGGCGAACCCACCTTGTCTTTGCTGCGGTTGAGGAAGGCAAGGGACTCCCTGGAGTAAAGGAATATGTCGCGGGCGAACATGACCAGGCCGCCCAACGGTCCCGTAACCACGATCCGTGTTTCAGGATGAGGGGGAGCCGGGGAAGGTTTTTCCTGCTGGGTTTCTGTAACCTTTGATGGAGCGGGCTGCTTGCCCTGCGTCAGGGGAAAGGCTTGCTCCGAGACAATGACGGCATACCGTTTGATTGGGGCCTTGAGGATGGACAGAATTTGCCTCGAGACCGCCAGGCACACCAATCCACCGGCGACGGTCGCGGCAATGATTTTGAGTAAAGTCATCCGCAGGTCGTCGAGGTGGTCTAAGAAGGGCTTCTCCTCGAAATGCTCCTCCTCGAGCTCGTCAGTCATTCAGACTCTCGTTATCCCTGGGCTGTTTGGAGGGCTCGTCATCCTCTTTTTCGGCTCGCTCGATCTCCTCCGTTATGTCTTTCGAAGCTTTTTTGAACTCTCTCATGCTCTTCCCCAGGGAGCGAGCGAGAGAAGGAAGCTTCGATGCGCCAAAGAGGAGAAACAGGATGGCGAATATCCAGATCAGCTCTTGGTGGCCGATAAACGCCAGAACGGACGTGACCATTTCGCCCAACAACATTTTTACGTACCTCCTTCGGAGTGTTTTTCAAATTGGTCAGTTTGGGACACGCCCCGCTATTTTTTATACTACCACCCCAGCCAAACGTCCACAACATATTTTTGGGGTTCCTCGCTGAGCGATCAGTCTCCACAAAACCTCCCCGCGGAGCACGCCCAAACCGCTGTGAATCAGTGGCATCACGGAAGCGTGGCTCTACGGTGCGCACAGAATGTCCGGTTGCGCGTCGGTGCAGCCGCCGTGGCGAATCCGGACGACCGCCGCCGCCCATCAGTGAGAGGTCATCGCTGCGGGTCATGGGGCCTGTGGAACGGCCTCGACGCGGTAGAACATTGCCGAGCCGGAAGCCGGAGCGAACCCGGTCCAAGCTGTTTCATCGCCCTGGGATGCGACGTCCGATTCCGCAATGCTCCACACGGGCAGCGCGGCTGAGCGGTGAACGGCATAGTGGCGTCCGGGGACGCTTTTCCATCGCAGAGTCAGGCCGGCAGGTCCCGGGGAGAGGCTGAGTACGCGGAACTTGGAAGCCGGGTCGCGCGGGTCAGTCCCCGCAATGAATTCCGAGAGATTGGGCATTCCATCGGAATCGGCGTCGCTTGGGGCGTCGGACGCATCCAGTGGATTCAGCCCCGCGGCGATCTCCCAGAGGTTTGGCATTTGGTCGTTGTCATTGTCCGTGTCCATGGTGTCCGGGCTGAAATCGCCGTCAACGTCCGGCGGGATGGAGGAAGTGTTCAGGGGATCGGTGCTTTCCGAAAGCTCCACGCGGTCTGGGTAGCCGTCAGAATCGGTGTCGGTCGTCGAGAAGGGAGACGCGGCCAGCCTATAGGCGCCCGTTTCACCGGCACCGAAGGCGTTGGCGATGAGGAAGTATGTTCCGGGGACGTTCAGTTCAAGCTCCTCCTGGAAGGCGTTGGTGTTCCGGGAGGAAATGTCGTCAATGTCAGTCATCGGCTCGTAGTAGGGGTTATAGACGATGAGGTACGGGTCGAATTGGTAGGAATACATTTTGAGGCTCAGCCTCTGCCCGACCGTGCCCTCGAACTGATAGGGATCGAAATAGCTGCCGTCGGAGGTCATGGTCAAATCGCCTTTCTCCAGCGTGCCGGACACGATTTGGCCGATAGACAACTGGGGGTCGGACGAGTTGAGGAGAAAGGTGTAGTCTCCGGAACTTATAGCCCCCTGGTTGGCAGCGAGCGTGAACTCCCCATCATACGGGAGAGTGTAGCTGAGGAGAGCGTCTGTGCCGGGACCACTGTCGTCGTCCTGGGCCATAATATTGTCGTCGGCATCATAGAGAACGAGGTAGGCGTCCATGTTGGCTGACGACATGGAAGCGGTTATCTTTTGCCCGACGTGTCCGGCAAAGACGTAATCGTCATAGTACGTGTCGTCACCGAGGGTTAAGTCGCCGCTTCCAAGATGACCGGAGACCTCACGGCCGTACGCGATGAAGGTGGTCTGGGGGCTCGGGTCCGAAGCCGACCCAGCGGAAACGGAAAGAGAATAACCTCCGCCGGCTCCCTGACCGAGCACATTGGCGAGGATGTGGTAAGCGCCCGAATAGGGAATCGTCAGGACAATCCGTGCGTTGGTGCTTCCATCGGCGAGGTCGTCGCCGTGGGCGAGGGTGTTGAAGAACGGATCGAGGAGAACAAGATAGGCGTCAAAGTCTTTGGCGGTCATGGCGATCGCTATCGTCTGTCCCTCCACACCCATGAAACTGTACTGGTCGTAGTAGCTGCCGTCCTTCATCACGAGGTCGCCTGCGGCTAACATCCCGCCCACGGCATCTCCGATCTTCATGACGGACTGACGGGCAATGCCCTTGGCGGCGAAAACGGAGGAGATGGCGTCCGCGTGGGCGCCGGCGTAGAGGGCTTCATCCGCCAGGATGAGTGCCTCAAGACCGTCGCTGAATTGCGAAGAGCCGTCCAGATAGAAGACGCTCTCTACGACGAGCTTATCCGTTACCTCTCTTCCGAGTTCGGATCTGAGGCGCCACAAGGCTGAGGACCAGATTTCTCCGTCATCGTGTCCCTCGCCCACAACGTCTGCGGGGTAAACCTTGTCCGAATCCACACGTCGGACGCCTATCGGAATGTTGGCGACGCCATCCCAGTGGGCGAACGTCTCCGGTTCAAAACCCCGGTCGGCGAAGAAGCTCGCCGCGAGGTAATCGGCGGCGCCCTCATCCATCGCGCTGCATTCCGTATTCATGGATGGCTCACGGACGATGTCGAAGGCGACTGTGTGGGCATATTCGTGGAGTATCGCGTAAGCGTCCTCCGCGTCGTCCACGCCTCCGTCACCGAAGAGGATCGCTCTGGTCAACGGGCTATACCATGCGTTGTCTTCGCTGCCCGCGTGGGCGTCCGCGAGAACCTGCCGGGTATCGAGAGAGAAACCGAGGTCGTTTTGAAGGTACCTCTGGAACTCCTGCACGTGGTAGTAAATCATGACCTCTTCGAATGCGGGGTTTGCCCTGTCGTAGCTGAAGTTGAGCTCCGCCGAGTAAGCCCGAGGAGAAGTCAGTCCGGTGTCCACGAAGGGGCCGCGGAGATAGCCCGTGCCGTCGAGGTTCTCGAGGCTGATGAGGGAATAGGCTGTCAAGGGGACCGCGGAAGCGCTGTCGCCCTGGTCGGAAAGGTCGGTTCTTCGCAACGTTACAACCGGATTGGGGTCGAAAACCTTGCCTTGTCCGGTAGCAAAGAGACGGATGTCCCTTACGGAAATCACCGTCCAAGTTTGAGCGTGAACCATGACCACCCAGTCTCCGCAGGGTCGCCGGGCGGGGATCGTAACTTTCCAGGCGAGGATGCCGGGGCGAGGGTGAGGGAGAACGACTTTTTCAGCTTCGATGGGGCCCCTGAGAGCGCCGGTAACCCGCAGATGCTGGCGGGCGATGTCCATCGCCTCTGCTTCGGAAATGCTCGAGTGCGTATCCGGTCGTAGGCCAGGCGAGACACGGCTTTTGACTGCCTGCACTCGCCCGTCTTTCAGGAGGTGGACACTGACCTTGCCGCCCTCAACAGGGATGCCATCGCATGACTGCTGGAACGTAACGTGATTGGCTGCGGAGCTTTTCGAGGAGCGGTTGAAGGTGACGTCGGAAAGGTCGCTCTTAAGGGAGAAAAGGCGATGACGGCTTTTCAGGAAGTTCTTTGCGACGATTTCGGGAGGTTCGGTCGTTTTTTCGCCGAACGGCCCTTTGAGGCTCAGGGGAGCTATTTTGGATGGTGCGGCGGTCGTTCCGGCCCCGGTCACTTTTTGGGCAGCGGGTGCTCCGGCGGTTGGGAGGATGCGCGTGCGAGCCTCATAGTGCGTATCACCAGACACCCCCACCATGAAAGCTGCGACTATAGTCGCGCCCAAGGCTGTTCTCATCGCGATCCTTCTCCTCCAGGATACTCGCGGGCTCTGATTCGGAAGAATCGGTTGTAGGGCCCCAGACGCAAGACATGCGTGTGCGTCAGGACGCCGTATCTGCCCCTATATGGGTCAACAGTGAAGCCGAAAGGACCGTTCGGCCAGTTGCTCGACTCGAGCGAGTACTCATACCCCGGGAGCGTCGGAAAGGTGACGTAGAGATAGCCCTCCTCGACGGAGAAATCGAGGATGGTGAACGCATCTTTCCAGTCGAGGGGGTTGGTTCCCTGAGCGACCTCCTTGGCGTCCGGAGTCCCGTCGTTATCAGTGTCCCACACGAGCGGGTCTGTCCCGAGGGACACCTCTTCCCCATCCAGCAGCCCATCTCCGTCTGTATCCGGGTTATTGGGATCGCTCAGATGGCGGTACTCCTCGCGGTCGCTCAGACCGTCACCGTCGGCATCGCCGAAGCCGTCCCGGTCCAGATTCCCAAAATGCTCGGTCTCCCAATCGTACCGCATATTGTCCGAGTCCGTATCCACCAGCTCGCTCGTCGTCGCCTCCCACGTATTCCCGTACGCCCCCATGTTCACCCTCCCGCCATTGGGCTCCGCCTCGTTGCTGTAATCCGAAAGCGGATCCCCTGCATCAATGCAGGGCGAGAAGGCACACAGGTGAAGATCAGGTGTGTCCCCCGACGGCAGGAAAAACATGGGATCCGCCTCAATATTCCCCCGCCCCGGATACCCCCCTTCCACGTCAGAGAAGGTGATTATCGGTCTCGCGCTGCCGTCCGGATCGGATAAAAGGACCTCGGCCTGCGTGCTTCCCCGCATAATGCAGCCCATAACCCGGGGGCCCTCCGAGGACCCCCCTTGGACGAGTAGCGCGACGGGGTTCCCGAAGAACGTGCAGTTCTGGATCGTGGCCTCCCAGCAGCTGACGCCGCATTCGTTCTCGACGAAGAGGCAATTTCTGATCTGTGCCGGGGTGAGGGCTACATGGCATTCGACACCGACGTTGCACCCCTTAAACGTACACCGGCTGATCAGCACGGAGTCCGCATCCAAAAAGACTATCCCTCCTGTGCGGCCCAAGCTTTCCGAAAAGTCAAACATGCAGTTGAGGACGCTGAGCCTTCCGACGTAGGTCGCGCTGATCCCGTAGCTTGTCTCTACGTCTCTTATGCGGTCAAACAGGCATCGCCGGAAGGTGATGTCCCCCGTAGACGAGCCGTTGATCCCAACCCTCGACCCGTCGAAGTGGCACTCTGAAACGGTTAGGGTGATGGGAGGCTCGCCCTGCCAGACCCCCAGGCGCGAGTCTACCAACCGGAAGCCTGAGATGACCGTAGGGTCGGGGCACGCAGGAATCTCGGGGTCAGGAAACTGCTCCCCGAGGAGCAGCGGTGAACCGAATATAATCGTCTGGGCGGGGCCCGAACCGATGAGGTTAACGCCGGGCTTGAGCTGCGTGCCATCGGGGTGCCATATGTCCTCGTAGTACCCTGGCAGAACGAACACTGTGTCGCCGCAGGAGGCGGCCTCCATCGCCGAAGGGATGCTGCCAGCCGCGGTGTCAGGGGTCGCATAAGGCCAGAGTGGGTACGGGGATGTCTCCGAGACGTAGTGGATGTCGGCTTGGGCGTCGCGGGCCCAAGCAAGCAAGATGCACGTGATCAAGGCCCCCGGTCCTGCTTTCATGCGCCGTCCCCCAGCACACCTACTGCGACGGTTTGCGGCCGACGATTTCCAGGTCGAAGCTCACGTCTGAGTTCGACGGGGAGACCTGGTGAACCTGGACGGCCGCATAGTTCCATCCGGTGTTCACGGGCGCGTCCGAGATGTCAAGCTCAGTGAGCCATGCTCCCTCGACGTCCGTGCTGGCGAGCGTTGCGTAGGGAACCGGATCGCCCGGGGTTCCGGGCATATTTGATCGGACTACCTCCTCACCATTGATATAGACCACCGCCCCGTCGTCCCTGAGCACACGAAGTTTCACGTTGTCGAAGGCCCCTGGGCTCCCTACGTAGAACCGCTTCATTTTCCCGCCCCTCCTATTTTGATTCATGAACGGAGAGCCAGCGATTGCGGTCGCCCCTCTGCGGCGATTCCAGACAACCGCCACCCTTTCAACGTACCACAGATCGGCGCCTGGGGCAAGGCCAACTTTCGTCCCGGACGCCCTTTCATGCGCCGCTTGATGGCTCTTGCTCCACGAGTCGTACGCCGCCTCTTCTCCCTTGCGCCCGGGCGGGACGGTCTTGTGAACGCTCCCCTGCAATCACACACGCGGAGAGGAGGGAATCGCGGAGGGAATTGGCGAGGGATTCCAGTTGGGACTCGGGGGCGTTTCGGGGGCAATAGAGGGGCTCGCCGAAGACGTAGGTTGTCCTGCCGAAGGGGAGCGTGAGGAGGAAGCCGTCCCACGTGTGGAGGATTTTGTGTCGGGAGGACCAGTAGCTGACGGGGATGATGGGGACGCCGGTGACCCGGGCGAGGGCGAGGATGCCCGGCTGGACGCTGTATTTGGGACCTTGCGGGCCGTCGGGAGTGAGAATGCAGTCCACGCCGCCGTTGATTCTCGCGACGAGCGCCTTGAATGCGGCTGAGCCGCCCCGCGTGGACGATCCTCTGACGACAAATGGCCGGAAAAGCTTCAACGCCCGAACGAAATACTCCCCATCTCTGCTTGAGCTGATGAGCGTAACAATATCCTTCATCCCGAAAAGACGGCGATAGAGGTATGGAATCATCATCAGACGGTTATGCCAGAAGGCGAAGATGGCGCAGTCGTGCCGGGCGAAGACCTTCCTCACCGCGGACAGGCCGACGACGCTTGTTTTCTGCGCGGCGCCGATCAGTTTGAGAAGCAGGTAGCCTGCCCAGGGGAGCAAAGCGTGAAGAATTCTTTCTGTCAATCGCATGATTCTGGCGAGCCGATTGAATTGCTTAGCAGGCCAATTCGTAATTTCCGACCTGTAGCCAACCGCGCGGGACGCCCTTTTTGACACGATACCAGGATGTACGCAACGGTCAAGACCCAGACGAGATGAACCCGGACCATCCTGTAAATCCTGTCCGACAATACGTCATTGAATTTACCAATCAGAGCAGTCACGTTTGAGGGCAGAAGAGGGTGCTCGGGGGCATGAGACTTCACATGTCCTTGAACTGCATATCGTAAAGTTTCTTGTAAAGCCCTCCCTGCTCGGTCAATTCCCTGTGACTCCCCATTTGCACGACCCTGCCGTTCTCGAGGACAATGATGTTGTCGGCGTTGATGACGGTCGAGAGCCGATGCGCGATTACCAGAACTGTCCTGCCCGTCATGAGGCCGTTGATTGCGGACTGCACGAGCCGCTCCGATTCCGTGTCGAGGGCAGAGGTGGCTTCGTCGAGAATCAGGATAGCGGGGTCTTTGAGAATCGCTCTTGCGATGGCGACCCGCTGTCTCTCGCCGCCGGACAACTTGATTCCCTTCTCTCCGACGAGCGTATCGTAGCCGTCAGGAAAGGCGGATATGAACCCGTTTGCGTTGGCGGCTTCGGCAGCCTCGATGATTTTGGAAACGGGCGTGTCCGGGCGGCCATAGGCGATGTTGGCGGCGACGGTGTCGTTGAACAGAATGACCTCCTGGCTGACAATTGCCATCTGCCCCCGGAGCGATGTGACCGTCGCGTCCCGGATGTCAACGCCGTCAGTCGTTATGGAGCCGCTCGTCGGGTCGTAGAACCGGAGGAGAAGATTGACAATTGTGGTCTTGCCGCTGCCGCTTGGTCCCACAAACGCCACGACCTGTCCGCGATTGATCCGAAACGACACGTCCTTGAGGACCAGCTCGTTGCCGTACGCGAAATTGACGCCGTTGTAACAGATAGCGTCGCTCATGCGAGGGATATGAACCGCGTTGGGCGAATCCACGATGGTCGGCTGCGTGTCGAGGATCGAGAACACCCGCTCGGCAGCCGCCGTCCCCATTTGCAGCCGCGTATTGACCTGCCCGAGCTTCTTCGCCGGTTCGTAGAGAAGAAAGACGCCCGTGCAGAAGCCGAGGATGTAGGGCAGTTCCATCTTGAAGAGGGCGCCGCCCATGATGAGCGTGGCGGCAACCGAGAGCCCGCCCACAAACTCGATCATAGGTCGAACCCCGGAGAGGGTGCGCAGGAGCCGGACACTGGTATCGAAGACGTTACGGTTTTCCTTGCCGAATTTTGCCATCTCGTACTTCTCCATCCCGAAGGCTCGAACGACACGGATGCCGGAGAAGGTCTCCTCGATGATCGCCGTCAGGTTCGCAAGAAGCGATTGGATTCTTCCGGTGCTTTTCCTGATTTTTCTCCCGAAGCCCAACAGCGGTATGAAGATCAGAGGGAATATCACGAAAACGATGAGCGCAAGCCTCCAATCCATGAGGAAGACCGCCGTGAGCATGAACAGCATGCTGACCGGCTGGAGGAAGAGGTCCGTGACCACCTCCGAAACGGCGTGCTCGACGACGCGAATGTCGTTGGTGATCCGGGAGATCAGCTCCCCGGTGCGCGCTCCGGAAAAGAAGCCGACCGAAAGGGTGTGGAAGTGGCCATAGAGTTGGTCGCGAAGGTCCGTAACGACCCTCAGTCCGACCCATTCCATTAGGTATCGCTCCAGGAAGGCAAACGCTCCTTTGAACAGGAAGATAATGGCAATAGCAATCGCCAGATGCCAATACTGCCATTCTTTGACCTTCAGAACCGAGCGGGCGAGAGACCAAATCAGGTCGAGTCGCCTGCCTCCGCGCTCTTTTTCCGGCTGCGCCTTGACGGGGGTGGGGCCCGCGTCTTTGGTCGCGGGGCTGCCGATCTGTGCGTATTTGCCCTGGAGGGTCTTGCCTGTCGTAACCGCCAGGAAGGGGAGGAGGGCATTGACCACAGCGTAGCAGCCCATGCAGAGCAAGGCAATGAGGATCCTTCTCCGGTAAGGCAGTGCGTACCGAAGAAGGCGGCGTGCCGGCCGTTTCTGGTTCAATTGGACTCCTTCTCTACATGGCGGCAGCGGCGAATGAGGTCTAAAATCACCTGTGCCGCCCTCTGCGGCGCCCCCGGCGAACCGAGCTTAGCCCTCACCGCCGAAAGCTGCCGCCGGACGTCCTCGTGCAGTTTGGAATCGGTCAGGAACTTCACAATTTCGTCTGCGATCGCTCTCGGACGCGCCCGGTTCTGGACGAACTCCGGGGCAATGGTCTTTCCCGCGACGATATTGATTAAGCCGATGTTGGAAATGGTGACCAACCGTCTGGCAATAAGATACGTCAATGGCGACACCTTGTAAATAACCACGAGGGGAGTCCCAAGACACCCGGTCTCCAGAGTGGCGGTGCCCGAAGAGACAATCGCCGCGTCTGACGCGGAGACCGCCTCGTACACGCTGTTCCTCAGAACAGTTATGGGGACGGTAATTCGGTGTCCTCGCAACAGCCGCTCGCATTCTCCAGCCAACTTTTCCGAAGCAGCCGGGAGAACGAATTCAGTCCCCCTGACCTCCTCGCGGATTATCTCGGCGGCTTTGCCCATGAGCGGGACGTGTCGGGAGACCTCGTGGAAGCGGCTGCCGGGAAGAAGGGCGACGACCTTCGACTCCCGGGGAATTCCGACCTCTTCGCGGAATTCGTCTCGGGACATCGTGGGATTCAGCGCGTCCGCCAACGGATGCCCGACGAACACGACATCAATCCCCGCATCCCGGTAGATTGGAACCTCGAAATCGAAAACGACAATCATCTTGTCAATGAACTTCCGCATGTCCTCAACGCGATTGCGTCCCCACGCCCATACCTGCGGGCTGACGAAATAGACGACCTCTATGCCGAGGGATTTCAGTGCCGGTCCAAGCCGGAGATTGAACCCGGGATAGTCAATTAGAAGAACGGCATCGGGCTTGCGCTCCTTCGCCACCTCAACAAGGTGACGGAACAGCCGCCTGAACTTCAGGTAATTCCGCAAGACCTCCGCAAAACCTACCACCGCCATTCCGGTTATGTCTGTCAGAATCTCCGCCCCGCTGCGAAGCATCAACTCTCCGCCCACGCCGAAGATTTCCATCGAAGGGGAAAGCTCCTTGAGCGAGGCGATGATTCTGGAGGCGTGGAGGTCGCCGGATTTTTCACCGGCAACCACCATGAGCTTTTCGGGGGTCATGCGGCGGCGTTCCTTGCCTGAATATCCCGTACGATCCGAACGGCAATTTCGAGAGCGCGTTTGCCCTGCTCTGCGGAAACCGGGGGACGCGAGCAGGTTCGTATCGAATGGATGAAGGATTCCAGCTCCAACTTCAGCGGTTCCGCTTTCTCTGTGGGGACGGGCGAGCGCACGATCTGACCCTCCACTTTTCGATAAATCAAGCCCTCCTGTTTCTCGTAATCGAGGGAGATGTATGCGTCCCGCTGGAAGATGCGGATTTTTCGCATGCTATCGAAGCTGACCCGGCTCGCCGTCAAATTGGCGATGCAGCCCCGTTCAAACTCGATTCGCGCATTGGCGATGTCCTCGCTTTCCGTAAGGACGCTGACGCCGACGGCGGAGATGCTCTTGACCTGGTCGTTCACCAGGGTCAGAATAACGTCTATATCGTGAATCATCAGGTCGAGCACGACGCCTACGTCGCGGACTCTCGGCTTGTATTGGGAAAGGCGGTGGCACTCGATGAATTGCGGCTCTTTCAAAAGCCCGCTCAACGCCTGGATCGCCGGATTGAACCTCTCCACGTGTCCTATCTGAAGCACCCTTTTTTTCTCGTCGGCGAGCCGGATGAGGTCCTCCGCCTCCTCCACGCTGGACGCCATAGGTTTTTCGAGAAAAACGTCTTTGCCCGAAGAGAGAAAATGGCGCGCTATCTCGTGATGAGAAGACGTCGGGGTGGCGACGCTGACCGCGTCAATGAGAGGCGTGATCTCGCGGTAGTCGGCGAAGGGCTGAACGCCCCACTCCTCGGCGGCGTGGCTTAGCGTGTCGGGGTCATTGTCCGCAACCGCCGTGAGGGCAACGCCGGGCAGCCCTTTGTAAATCCTAACGTGCTGTCTTCCGTGGTGACCGACCCCCACCACCCCCACTCGTAGTTCCTTCACTCGCGGTAACCTCCCTTGGCTCCAGAATGTTGTCAAGTTGGCTTCTCAAGGACGGACTTCGGAAACAGCAATACTTGTCTCCGACCTTTATCACAAAAATATCATGCCCGATCTCAATTTTGAGGCTCTGGCTCTGGGAAAAGAACAGCTCCAGTTCACCCAGTTTCTCCGATGGATGAAACTCGATGAGCTCTCCGGAGAGAACGTTCTGCCGCAGAAGCTCGAGCTCTTTCGGCACCAATCGTATCGGGAAGCCCTGCAGCCTTTTCATCTCAATAATCTTCCGTATCTGTTCAATTTCGTTTGGGTGGGGCACGCTCTGTGCGCCGATGATTTTCACCACGCTGCGGACCTTGCTCCTCGTTTGGATAACGGCGCTGACCTTAGCGACGCGAATCGGAGCGTCAATCGGAACACCGTTGCTGACCAGGAAGCGGTGAATCGGGCCTTTATCCACCGGCTTTGGGGGTCGGCGAGCCGGCCTGGCACCAAGAGCCGTCGCCCCCACAAGACAGACCACGAGAGTCGCCGCAACTCCAAAAACCGCGTGTCTGTGTTTCACCAGCTTGCCATTTTTGCCACACCTGAATCGCATCGTCTTGCCTCCGCCTGATCGTCAGTTACGTTCTCCGCAACAGCCGTTCTGCCAGAGAATACGACAGAGTCCACAGCACGAACCATAACGACCGTACATGTTTCACTCTACCCCAAAGTCTCCGCCAAGTCCATAGCTGGGTGTGGCTGTATTTAAGTGGTGGGAGGCTCGGGGGGATTCGGCAATGGATTT
>CAZFAP010000072.1:0-22441 GCA_964516325.1 uncultured Verrucomicrobiota bacterium | reverse complement strand
CTTTGGCGGGCAAGCGTTACCCATTGCGGTCACCCACTCAAATACAGCCACACCCGCGCGAATTGTCCACTTGACTTTTGGTGTCGGGTGGGGATTGAATGGTCGTCGTAGGGCGGTCATCGAGGACGCTTGCACGACGGCTGGGGACAAGATCGGTCGCGGAGAAGAAGAGTGAACCGTCGCCTCATAATCACAATGTTCGGTCTTCTTGCGCTCGCGTCTATTGGAATGACTGGCTGTGTTGAGAGCCAGCAGACGCGGGAGGACCCCCTCGCCCGACGAAAGGCGATCATCGAGAAGAACAGGTCGAAAGCGCTTCGGTCTCGCAAGCCCTCGTCCGGTCCGGGGAATCGCGGCTACGTTTTCGGGGAGAAGAGCCGCGAATGGATGCCGCCGGGCACACCCGCGCCTCGCCCCCGCGAGCAAACGAAGACAAGCAAGCCGCGAAAGCAGAAACCCAGAAACCCCTCCCAGGTCACGCCGAAACGCACAAAGGTCCGCGTCGGTCAGTAATGGGGGTTGGGGAGCGTTATTGGTCGCGGTCGGGTACCGGGGGTCGCTTGCCTCATGGGGTGACGGAGCACGACTCGGCTCTGCGGCGCGCTTCGAATAAGGAGGACTGACATGTCACCAGTGCTCGACGTTCTCGTAATCACTACATGCGGTTACGGGGGAACACCCAGAGCGCTTCAGGACAAACACAAGCCGTTCCGTGGAGAGCTTGGCCTCGACCGGACGCTCGGGTTCACGGTCCTGAGGACTCACCTCGCGGAGCACATCTTTGACGCCTGCGAGGAGCCGGGTCTCGGGTACGAGCGAACGACGCGCCCGTTCGGACAGCAGGTCTCGATAGTGCGGCGGGACCCGCCAGACCCCTCCAAATGGGAGTGGGACCCGGACAGGAGGATATACAGGGTCCTTGCCCTCTCCCGGCTGATACGACCCATCCCTGTTGGTCTGAGGTATTGCGCGCGCGTCTGGCTGGGGCCCGACGGCAACGCAAGGCAGATCGTGCCCGGGCCAGTTGACGGCCGGATGGCGTACGGCCTCTGCACCCCCGGTCACGTGTGGTACCTCGCAAAGGAGGATGTCGAGAAGATCCGGGACACTTTGCCGAAGGATAACCCCCAGGGACTGCCTCGTCGGGTCCGCTGGGCCGGATGGCAGTTCGACTATCTGTTCTACGAATACTACCCCTTCCGCCGATGGCTGTTCCTTTGCACCGCCTTGGAGACGCTCGTCCACACGGACACTCGGGGCTCGACAAAGCAGTTCTGCGTTCGAGGCGCAAAGCTCGCTGCGGATGCTGGCATGAGGGGGTGGTCCGAAGCAAGACTGAAAGACATTTACGAGCACTAGCGTTGCCCTATCGCCCACGGCCAACCGCCGCCATACGGGCCAGCGCCGAATCGCCAAGCCGTGCCCGGGACTACGGCGGCGCTCCAAGAATACGCCGAGTTCGAGGACTTCGTGCGCGCCGTTCTGCTTAGGTGCGTCGAGGATCTCGGGTTCCGGAACTCCTTCGCCAGCGACAAAAGCATGCGCGCCAGGTGGCCTATGTGAGCCAAGACAATCCCTGAGTGCTCACCTAATCAGGCGCGAAAAAAAGGGCCGATGGAATCGAACTCCATCCGCCCTGGCGAAGTAGTGGCAGACCTCTCTATGCCAGCCTACTTCATCTATGAAATCGCCGCGCCAGTACTGCCGGTTCGGCGAGGAATATAGGCCTCACCTCTTGGTCGTCAGAACCACACCGATTCGTCTGTCCCCCAGCTCACGACTCTCACTCGAACGGCGGGAGAATGTGCCCCTGAGTAGGGCCTAAGCTGCACGCAGGTTTCTCTCCCACCAGTCCGTACGTGTACGTGCCATCAAGCGGGCACCGAGGGATTTTCTTGATGAACAGGTTGACCTCTGGAACGTCCACGGGGTCATTCTGGGTCTTTTTGTTCATCAAAGCCCATGTTTCCTTGGCGTAGTTGATTTGACGGAGGTTGTTCATGCAGACAACCTTCCTCGACTCCTCGGCGGCTTTCATCCCCGTGGGAACGGCGATGGCGACGACCGTACCGATGATGCTGACGACAAGCATGATTTCGACGAGTGTGAATCCCCTTTTCGTTCTCATAACTCCGCTCCTTCACCCAAGACCCCCGATGTTCGCAAGGGGATAACGCAATTTGGGTGCCACCCCGAGGCCAGTCCGGCGCCTTTCGCAACATGCTCGGAATGCGCGAACTGCGACAACAGCCGCCTTCGCCCGCCGTCCTGGTCCCCTGAGTAAAAAAGCCAAGCGACATTGGGAATCCTGCGCACGGCATCGGCGCATCATCCCGGACCGTCGTGAGGGAAGAAGTTCATGACCCACTCATCGAGCGGCGGGACCCAGCGACGAGAACTCGCCCCTGTAATGCAGGAGACCGTGGAGACCGCCGCTATGGGGAGCCGCCGGGGGTACCGTCATGGTTGCGGGCCATGCGGGATATTTCCTGGCGGATTTCTCTGACGAGCTGCTCGATGGTAGTCACCTTCTCAAGCAGAACGGCTATGCCTTTTTCGTTGCGGCTGATTTCTTTTTCCTGCCCGTTAACCTTTTCCTCGATGGAGCCGACGCGGCTGATGGTCATCGTCGAGACCACGGAGAAATAGGCGACGACGATGCTGATGATTGTGAGCACCGATTTCACGAGCAGATTTTTGTTATTTCCTCCCGCCATGAGTCGCCTCGTTCCGGTACGGGCAGCTTCTGCAAGCTGCCGCTCTTTTGTATTCGACCCCCTGATAGAGCTGGCATTGGACGCCGTTGATGTTTTTCCTGAACAGCGGGCAGAGCCTTTTGTCGTTGGGGCTTGAACCGGCGGCCCGTGCAGGTTCAGGGCTCCCGCAGCGGCGCTCCGGGAAGCCGCCAACGTCGCCGCCGTTAACAAAGCACGCCATCGGGAACCTGCTCACTTCGCCTACCATCCCACGCTGTACTTGATCTCGCAGGTTCCATATTGGGCTGCGACGCCGATCTCCTTCGCCGAAACCTTCGCATACTTCATCCCCGCTATCGGCACGTCCACCTTGAAGGAATCGCACGTGCCGGGCGAAGAGAGAGCCTGGAAGGTGTAGGTCTTGACGGAAAGCGAGACCTCGTTGTCGGTTTCCGAGTAGAAGTTCGTCCCGTCCACACTCAGCTCGACTTTCAGGACGACGGAGTTTCCGGTTTCTCCGCTGCCCATGGTGTACTTCACCAAAAGGGACAGAACCCCATAATCCTCCACGTCAATAATCGTCCCCGGAACGAATGAGGCGGTCAGCTGCGAGCTTTGCCGGATCGTCCCGTTCCTCGATTCCGCTCCTGCGATTCGAGTCCGTACTGCGTCTTTCATGTCTATCCTCCCTGAGTGTTATGACCAATGCGTTCCACGATTGATTCTCGACAGGATTACAGCATGAACAAGATAGTGCCCTCCGTCTCAGAATCCCGCCCTATCCTGTCATCGTGTCGGAACAATCCTCTTCTGTCGCTTGATACGCCCCACATCCCAAACGCTTGATTGACGTTCCACGAGCGTGTGCTCACAGATCGGCGTCCGAAACGTTGTACGGAGTGCCGATGACATTGGTGATGTCGGTGTCAATGGCGCCCGAATCCACGTTGAAGCAGCACTGATAAATCTTCGCTGAGACGGTGCCCGTCGCGTGGATGCATTCGGTCGCCGAGCCGCTTTTCCGCACGATGCTTGAGCGAATGACCGTCCCCGTGATCCCCGCGGAAAGAGTAATTCCGTAGTTGCTTCCGCCGGGCGCTATGTCGCACCTCTGAATCACAACTCCGTCTGCGGCGGTGGAGACGTAGATTCCCAGTCCGTTACTGGAAATCTTGCAGTTGTCCACGACCGAGTTGTCCCCGCCGCTGCCGATGTTGATTCCGTCGAAGGCAACCGCGTTTTCGATCTCGCAGTTGACGATCTTGGCCCCGGCGCCGTTGCAGTAGATGCCAACCGACGTGCTCCCGATTCCCTTATGATCAATGAGGCAGTCTCTCACTTCCGCGACAGCGGTGACCTTCAAGACTCCGCCGTCGGAACCCGTGCCTGTCATGACGATGTCGAATCCTTCGACGGCTGCCGCCGCCGTTATCGTCATGACGTACTGCATGTCGGGCGGACTTCCCGTGATGGTCACTTTCCCGATCGCCTTCAGATGGACCGCCTTGTTCACCACGAGTTCCGAGGAGCCCTGGTCGTACGTCCCCGGATAAACGAGAATCATGTCCCCTGACTGAGCCGCGGAAATCGCTGCGCTCAACGTCGTGAAACGCTTCCCCGACTTGGCGACTTCGATGACATTCTGCGGCCGCGTCAGAATCGCCGCCGCATTCAGTCCATCGTTCGCCACGACAAACTCATCCTCGGAAACGTCGTAGCTCAAATATGGCTCATTCGCTTCGCCGGTGTTGGCGACAATTTTCTTGTCAACCACATTGGAGTCGTCGCCGACCGTGATGGTGTTCTTGTGCCGCCCGTCGGCGGAATGCTCCTGCCCAACTGCCGCGTCGAGGATGTCGCTGTTACCGTTCACCTCGTCGTCCCAGTCAACGTCCCCTTTCGCCGGTTTTGCCAGATTCAAATTCGTTGTGTATGTGGATGCCATCGTTTCTCCTCCTGTTTCTGAAGTGATCCGTCGCCTCTGCGCTCTCCCCGCCTTCCGGCGGGGTCAAGCCCCCATCTCGACAGTGCGCTTCAATACCCGAATGGAAGCGTTCCGTACCCGGACACCCCGAACCCCGGATAGTCAAAGCTCGGCACATACCGCACGTTCATGTAAATCTCGACGCCGTACATTGGGGGCTGCCGCAGTCTGTCCTTGTGTCCCCAACTGTATTTCTTGATATCAAACTTGCTCGACGAGAACTTGAAGGCGATGCACCTGCCGTTAAGGTTGTAGTAAGGTCTCAGGGCGTTCTTGATGTCTTGTTCGAGGTCCATGATTTTCTTCTCGGAACCGTCGTTGACCGCCCGGTCCGGGTCCGACTCGAATGTGTAGCCGGTAATCACCAGGACGAGCGTCGCCTCCAGCGGGTACGACTCGCTCTTCTCAATCACATCGCTCGGCTCGAGCATGATGACGGTTCTCTTGCTGCCGTCGAGGTTGTCCCGTTCTCTTTCGTATATTCGGTTCACGTAGCTCCCCAGGACGGCGTCGGCGGCAAGGACCGCCTTGACTTCGTTGAAAATCTCCTTCGGCGTGCTCATCGGCTTTTTCCCTCATTCCCTACGCCCGGAAAATCTCGACTCCGCCCGTCTCCATTTCGTCCTCGAAATCGTCGGCATCGCTGTCGGTCGAAATGTCGAAGGAAAGCGATGCCATTTTCTCCTCGAACAACTTGTGGTATTTCGCTGACTTGACGGCGAAGATGTCCCCTTCCTTCGTGGAGAGCCAGTTGAAGATGAGAAACAGCGTGTGGAGCACCGACACGGTTTTCAGGTCCGCCTCGTCAACTACATCATTCATACTCTTCTCACCGCTCTTCACCTTCTGACGAACCGATTCAGGAAGACGAGTGACGATGACCTCGTCAATGACTCTCTTCGACTCCGCGTGCTGCGCGTCAAAGCTCGTCGTCGGTGGGTCCGTGTTCGGCAAATGATTCAGGATGTCCGGCTCGTACGCGAGCAGGTCATTGTCCGAACTGTAGTTCGCCATTTTCGTTCTCCTTGATTGGGCGAGACTGCTATCAAACGTGCGGCAGCGGCTCTTCGGGAATCGGTCCGCCAACCGCCACGTTTCCTTCAATCCTCGTTGTCTTCGGCTTCGGCTGCCCGATGATTTCTTCAATCCGAGCCAGCCTTTTCGTTAATGAAAAATGCTCCTCGATCCAATCGCGGTACCGCGCGCTTCGGTAGTCGCCGGTCGCCAGCACTTCTTGCAGTTCAGCAGTGTTGCGGTAGATGCCGACGTCGCCGTAGAGTTCCCTTGCGCCGATCCACGCGTGGACGAGAGGCTTGATTCCCTTCGCCATCGCCTCCAGGACGGATACCTGTGTTCCTTCCCACAGCGACGTGGAGAGAATGTAGTTCTTGTCGTCGAGAAAAGCGTTGATGTCCTCGACCCAGCCGTAAAAATGCATGTTCGACAGCTCGTTTTCCTCAACGTAATGATCCCAATAGACCCGCAATCTCTCCTCCTGAAAAGTCCCCGCCACGTGAAACCGGTAATCCCTCAACTGCGACGCGATTTCCAGAAGAAGCGGCACATTTTTCTTGTGGTTGAGGTATCCAACCCAGGCGACGTCCCGCCCTGGTCCCCTCTCACGATAACTGAACCGAGCGAGGTCTATCCCGTCGGGAACGACGGACGTTTTCACGTACCGCACTTGCGGAAACTTCTCCAGCGCCAGGCGGCGGACATGCTCCGCGACGAAAATCAGATGATCCACGTTCTGCCAGTTGACCTCCCTCGGGTGCTCGGTGAAATACTCATAGCTCCTCAGCGTGCAGATAACGCGGCAATCCCACCGAGCCTGGCTGGCAAGCACGACGTTCTCGTCGCACCAATCGAACCAGGCTATGTCCGCCCATTTCATGTACTGCGGAGCAAACGCCTTGATGACTTCCACATTGAATCCCCGACGGAAATGCTCCGCCAGTTCGCGGGAGAACTGCCCCAGCTTGTCCACGATGAGAAAATTGCGTCTCCCCTTCTCGCCGGACCGCACGGCACACGACGCGATCACCTTCTCCGCCCAGCAGGGCATGAATGACCGAACTTCCTCACGGTGCTTCTCCGGCAAGGTCTCGAACGCGAGGAGCTTTTCCCCGACGAGGATCGCTTCGTAATATCGCGCCGATTTGTCATAGACCTCGCACAGCTTGTGATAGGGCAACCACGTGTAGAAGTCGTGACTGAAGAAGACGCCGGAAAGCGGCTGCTTCCTGTCGCACGCCAGTTTGAAATAATGCTCGGCTTCCTCCCACCTGCCTTCTTGAAGCGCCATGTCTCCGAGGGCGACATAGCATTCCGGGAGGTCCCATCTCTCTCTCATTCCGTCGAAAAATGCCTCTCGTGCTGCTCGCTTATCGCCCGCCTGAAACAGAGCGCGACCCAATTGCCACAGAACCTTGTATCGCTCCTCCGAATGATCGCTGCACTCCAAATATCGTCGGTAGTACCCTATCGCCTCGTCGCAGTCCTGCCGCTCGTGCGCGTGAATTCCCAGGTAGTAGAGCGCTTTCGCGTCGCGGGGGTTCCTCGCCAGCGCCTCCTTCATCTTCCGCGGAACCATCTCGTTTCTCTGCCCCGCCCTGAGTTCCCGGTTGGAAGTCGGGCGCAGGTGGTCAATCACAAGCTGTGTGAACCCGACCGTCCTGCCCGGATTGCAGTCGAGAACGTTATGGACGGCGCCTTTGTAGTGAACCTGACCGTTGTTTCGGAAAAGCCGCAACTGAATGCCGGAGACATTGTTGTCCTCCGCCTGCATCTGGAGCTTGAACCCGACGGCTTCCGCATCTTCGGGCAAAACATCGAGCATCTTCCGAAACAGCGGAAGGCACTCTTTCCTCAGAACCTCGTGTCCGTCGAGAATGAGAACCCAATCCCCGGTGCAGTGAGAAAGCATCTCGTTGCGGGCCGTCGAGAAGTCGTCCTGCCAGCCGAACCGGTACACTTTCCTGGTGAACTTCCTCGCAATGTCTTCGCTGCCGTCGGAGGTCCTGTCGTCAATGCCAATGACAATCTCGTCCACGACCGGCAGGACGCTTTCGATTGCTCGCATAAGCGTCTCTGCCTCGTCGAGGACAATCATGCAAAGAGACACCGTCTGTTTCTTTTCCGACTTCTCCACCTGCATGCGACTCGCCTTTCGTCTCTCTCTGCTCGATTTTCACCGCAGAGACCGCAGAGAGGGGATCTGACTTCTGCGCTCCGCGCCATCTCCGCGTCCTCTGCGCTCTCTGCGGTTAGTCCCTTTTCGGACCGACCCGCAGGGGCAGGGGGCAAGTTCAGGTCTCCTGTTCGCTATATTTTTCGCGCTCCCTCAATCGGGACTCTTAGACCTGCTCTTCTCAAGCCCTCCGCCCCTGGGGACGGCACGTTGCCGCTTCCGTCGTGGCATTCCGCCATTGGCGGGACCCCTGAAGCCCCATGGGCAAGATGCCCATGCCACGATCCGCCCCGCTCAGCTCCTCGTCTTGATTTTGATCCACTGCGCGAGCGCCTTCGTGCTGTGCAGAGCCAGCCCAGCGATGAGCCGCAGTCGTCGGAACACGCTGTCCCGGTCCTGATGCACCACCTCCGGACTGACCTCGATGAGCTTCCCCGGCTTCGCCGGAATGAACCCCGTCAGACCGACACCTTCTCCGAAGCATCCCGCTGTGATCCGCGTGACCCCCGTGAATCCCCCGGTCGTCTCCGTCTCAATGTAGTCGTTCACGAAGATCGGGATGCCGCTGAAGCTGTTGACGGTCATGGAGCCTTTCTTCCCGGTGATGGGGTCGGTGAACCCAAGCTCGATGTTCTCCACCTCGCCTGCGGTCTCCCGAACCAGCGCCCGGTAATCCCGCAGAGCAGCGGAGTTCATCACGATGAAATCCACCTGCCCATCCTTCGCCGTGACTTTTCCTAAAAGCTGCTCCAGACCCGAGAACGTGATGCTCGACGCGGACGTCGTCGCCAGGTCCAGCATCTGGCCCCAATCCACGAGGCTGTTGATGCCGGTGATCTGCCCGCTGGCGCCTGTGCCCTCGACCAGACCCGCTTTCCACAGCCTTCCGACGGCGCGAGCCTTCTCCTGAATCTGTGCCGCCATCTGGTCGGTTCGCTCGCTCATCGTCAGCTCTTCGAGCGCGTCCACTTCCGCATCCGCGACAACCCGACCGAAGTTCGCCGTGATCTGCGTGATCGAAGCCGGCGTCTTGTTCACTGTATCGCCCACCGAATACCACGCGGCCGTTCCGGCGGTATTCAGACTTCGGTTGTACGTCAGCGCCTTCCCCTCGACCGTCACGAACGGCAGAACCCGGGAAAACGCATCCACCGCCAGAATCTCCGCAATCACTCCCTGCACCAGCTTGCTCTGCGAAAGCAAACCCGCTTTTGCCAAACTCAAACTCGCCATGAGCTTTTCTCCTCCGTCTTGCCAACCGCAGAGACCACAAGGGTCGCAGAGAATAGCGCAAACCCTTTGCGAACTACTTCCTCTGCGCTCTCCGCGTCCTCTGCGGTGAATCCTTCCTTATCCTTCCAAAAACTCCGTGAGTGTCCGCGTGGGGTGATTTCGGCTCTCCTCGACCAATCCCTCCGCGATGAGGTCGCCGCTGCTCACCGGCTCAATCACAAAGGTTCGCCCGCCGTACGTCGAACCCGCACTTCCGCTTCCGCCCTTCGCGGGACCCGGCTTCACCAAATGCGGATTCTCAGCGAGGAACAGCTTCACCTGCTCCTCGACCGTCATGAACTCGCTATTCTGGTTGAGCTGCCGTTCGCCTTTCTCGTCGAGGACCATCGGTTCGAGGTCCTCCCCCAGCGTCACTCGGTCCTTCAGGAGCTTCCGGACCTGATCCGGGTTGACGGCGTTATTCGCCGCCGCAGCCGAAACCAGCGCCTTGTCAACCTTCATCTCGCTGATCGTTCGCACCAGCTTCTCGTTCTCCTCCTGCGCCGCCCGGAGCGACTCCTTCTGAGCCTCCTCCTCTTTCTTCCGGCGTTCCAACTCTCCCTTGTGTTGCTCGAGAAGCTTTCGGTCGAACTGAAGCTGCCGCATCAGCTCCTTCCTGAAGTTTGGAATGAAGACCTTGTTGAGCCACTCCTGCTGCTCCTTCGACAAATTCGGCTTTTTCGTGCTGGCGGTGGCATGGGCATCCTGCCCATAAATCCCCTCGCCGATTTCCGAATTCTCCGCCGCGTCGCAAGCAGACAGATTGCCCTCTGCCTCATTCCCCATTTCTTTAACCTCCGTGTCCGGAGTCTGCTCTGCTTCACTCGATGAAACAGAACCCGTAACCCTCTCGTCAGATTTCATCATTTCTGTTCCTTCACCTGTTTTTGTACCGCCGGCATCTTGCCGGCTGTCGTGCGGGCCTCTCGCCCGCAAGTCGGGGAGCGAGACGCTCCCCGGCCAGCCGCCGGGACGGCGGCGTTACTTCCATTGTGGCGAAGCCGCCTCTGCATCCTCTTTGGAGTGCTGAAGCACAGCTTCAGCCTTCGTCTGAGGGAGCGCAGCTCCCGTAATCCACAATCCCGTTCATCCTGTTCATCCTGTCAGAGTCCCCTGTGCGTTCTCCGCGTTCTCCGCGATTAAATGAAAAAGGGCAGGACCACGGACGCTCTTCTCTTCGCAGCATCCGCAATCCTGCCCTGTTCTCTTTTCAGTAGCAGGTCGCCGGGCTTACTACCCGGCGTTTCTTCGTTTCCTACATTCTGGCGAGACTATACTACAGGCTTTGCTCTTTTGTCAAGAGCTTTTTTCAGGGGCATTCGATCGTCCCTCACCTCCAACCCGAGTCGCCCATCTGCCCGCCAGGAACCCTGCATGGGAACCTGAGCCCCTCGGCCATCGCAGCAATATCCTCCTTGACATGGGTCCTCAGTCGGGCACAATTATGACCCAATTGAGCAGGACGTGAGAGCCGATAATCATTTTCCGACGAAAGGACTCAGGTTTTGGCGGGCTCGGGAATCGCTCCCCAAAGGGCATAATCATCGCCCTGCCGCGACACAAGTAGCATTGCCCACGTGTTACGTTATAGGTAGAATGTGAATATGAGCGATATTCGTTTTGAGTGGGATGAGGCGAAGAACCGCCAGAATCAGCGAACGCACGGGGTTTCCTTTGAGGAGGCCCAGACGGTCTTCCTGGACGAGCGTGCGATTCGGTATTTTGACCCCGATCATTCGGCTGACGAGGACCGATTCCTCATGCTCGGCATGAGCTTGAAGCTCCGCGTGCTCGTCGTATGCCACTGTTATCGGGTCGAGGACTCGGTGATCCGAATCATCTCCGCACGGAAGGCAAACAAGAAAGAGCAGGCAGCCTATTGGGACTACTGGAGTTGACCATGAGAGCTCATTACGACTTCAAGAAGATGGAAGGGGAGAAGAACCCTTACATCAAGCAACTGAAACAACCCGTCACGGTTCGTTTGGATAAGGCGACAGTGGCCTACTTCAAGGCATTGGCCAGCGAGCTGGGCATGCCCTATCGAAACCTTATCAACTTGTACCTTCGGGATTGCGCCCTGAGCCAAAGAAAGCTGCAAGTGAAATGGCCATCGTGAACGGGCGGAGTATTACTGCTATTTGGCTTATGTACGAACATCTGCCTTAGAGATTTGATTGACCCCCTGCCTTTGCACTGCAACGGCAGGTTTATTGACTCCAGAGGGTTAGGTCCCTCCTAACCCTCTGTTCGTTTGTGCCGGGCGTAGATACATGTCAGGTGGTCCGCCCTGGCGCGCTCAAGATGGTCTCTCCACCGTTTCCATGTCCCGCTCGATCCGCGTCAAACCCCTCGGCGCCCGGCTTCCCGCGCGCGCAGCTTTAATCGCGGGTCTCTGAAACCGCAGATAAACGCCGATGAACGCTGATCAAACACGCCGAGAATCAGTTGCGAACATCTGCGTCCATCTGCGTGCATCCGCGGTTAAAAGCAAAAGGGCAGGACCACGAACGCTGTTCCTTTCACAGCATCCGCAATCCTGCCCTGTTCTCTTTCCAGTAGCAGGCCGCCGGGCTTGCTACCCGGCGCTTCTTCGTTTCCTACATTCTGGCGAGACTATACTACAGGCTTTGCTCTTTTGTCAAGAGTTTTTTTGCCGTTCGATCGCCCCTCGCCTGCGGCCCCAGTCTTGGGTCTGCCCCGAGAAACCCTCAGTGGGAAGCCGAGTTCTTCGGCTATCGCAGCAACATCGTCCTTGACATGGCTCCCGAGTCAGGCACAATAATGATTGGATGGAATGAAGGTTCCGCTTGAGGGCAACCAGATTCGGATTTTGGGAGAGTCGGGCATGAGGTTCGCGCCACCGAACATCACTCGAGACAGGAAGGACGGACACAGAATGGGCAGGATTGTCTCCCACGTGAGGATCACCAACTTGCTCGACCCTGAGAAGACCGTGGAATGTGACGCTCTTGTTGATACGGGTGCTGCGTACATGGTTCTTCCAAAGGCCTGGCAGAGTCGCTTGGGCAAACTCAAAGTGATCCGAGAAATTGACTGCGAGACTGCAACTCAGGAGCTTGTGCGGGCGCCCGTGTGCGGTCCCGTCGAGATCCGCGTGGAGGGCTTCGACCCCGTTTATGGCGAGGTGCTTTTCCTGGACATGGCGCCAACGGATGGCATATACGAGCCACTTGTCGGCTACATCGTTCTGGAGCAGTGCCAGGCGGCTGTGGACATGCTCGGCCTCCGACTCATTCACGTCAAGAAGACCGACCTGAAGTAGTCGGGCAGCGAGAACCACGCCTTGCACTCAACGCCTGACCGCCAGAGGGAAAAGCGAATCCGGATCGGACCCACGGCGACAGTTCTCATTTCCAGAACGTCAGTCTCGATGGGCCGGCCAGGTTGTAGTCGTCGAGTTGGAGGGGCCCAGGCATTCCTATTGCAGTTCAGCATTCCTCAGATAGGAGAGATCCCATGCGTTTCAAAGTCGTGCTGGAACCGAGCGATGAGGGCGGATACACGGTGTATGTGCCGTCTCTGCCCGGCTGCATCAGCGAAGCAGAGACGGTCGAAGAAGCTCTGAAAAACATCCGAGAAGCGATTGAACTGTATCTCGAGCCTGCGGAAGACGACCTCGTGGTCGAGGAGTCCGCGCTGGTGCAGGAGATTGAGTTATGACCAAAGTCCCGAGCGTGCCGTACACTGGAATTGTCCGGGCGCTGCAAACAGGCGGATGGACAATCGTGCGCCACCAGGGCACGCACAGCCCTGGTAGGGCCGACACCATCAAGGAGGTTCGCGACCATGCGGAGTGACGAGTCACATGGCTCCGGAAGCCGCGCCAGGGCCGTCGTGGCGGGAGGCAAAGCAAAGCCTGAGAAGCGCTACGACATGATGCCCAAGAAAGTATTTCTAAGTTACGCGAGTGAGGACAGGGGTGCAGCTCGGAGGCTTTGCGATAGCCTCAGCTCTGATTTCTTCCACATATGGTTAGACGAGAGATCACTCTTGCCGGGTCAAAACTGGCCAACCGAGATATCCGAAGCCATACGTACGTCGGACTACTTCATTGCGTTGCTTTCACACAGGTCGGTCAGCAAGCGCGGCGTGGTCCAGAAGGAGCTTCGCGACGCGATCAACGTAATGTCGGAACTCCCGCCCGGCAGGATCTTCCTTATCCCCGTCAGACTCGACGATTGTGAACCAACCCACCCGGTCTTGGCCGAGCTGCATTGGATTGACCTGTTTAGGGACTGGGAGTCAGGCGTCATGAAGATCTTGGTTTCCATGATCCAGGATTTTTTCAGGCGGGGCAGATGGTACTCCCCTGTGAACCTCATGGACGTGCTAGCCAACTGCATCAACATGCTTTGCGGGGAGCCTGGAGACAGCCGCGTGACCTTGCATCTCGACCGTAAGGTCTCAGCCACTATCATGGGCGACGAAGCCATGCTGAGGCAGGCGTTCGCCAATATCCTCCTGAACGCGGTTCAGCATAGCGACACGGCGGTGACAGGTGGGCGGCCCACAGTATCGATAACATCGTATCTGGTCAGCGGTAGGGTGTACGTCAAGATAGAAAACGTCGGCGACTTGATCCCCGCGGAGACAATTTACTCCGGCCTGCTCTTTCGGCCGGGCTACACGACCAAGAAGGCTGGCACGGGTCTCGGCCTTGCGGTAACGCTCTCGATCGTACATGAACACGGAGGAGTGCTTTTTGTTGAAAGCACGCCCATTCCTGCGCGGCGTGGGCATCCGAAACTGGCCCGGACGTCGTTCACAGTCTCGCTTCCAACGTTTGAGGTGGGGACGTAAGAGTGGCGTGTCGGAGCTGTGATCCTACGAGATGAGGCAGGCCGACATGAAAACCGAACTGGCGAGACCAGGGACTCGCGACAGCCGCCGAGATTGCCCGACGCCGTGATCGACCTGCCCCCACGCTGCTGCTCTGGTCGGGTTCCGCGCCTCACGCTTGCCTGACTACGCGGCGACTTTTCAAGCGGCAGGCTCTGGGCCAGCACGAGGGCCGGCTCTTACGCTCCCTGTGCGCTTCGGGGTTGGCAACGCATCAGGGGGCCTTTGTCTTGTCGAAGTCGTAGAGGAAAATGCCGCGGCCGACGCCGGCGGGGTCGGCGACTTTCGCCATCTGGAACGCCATGAAGCGTCCGTCGTCGCTGACGACGGGGTTTGAGGCCTTGTAGCCGGGGTAGTCGCTGAAGTGGGTCACACGCTCGACGTAATGGCTTCCGTCGAGGCGGAGTTTCCAGATGTCAATGTACTGGGAGCCTTTCTGCCCTCTTTGGCGAGCAGCCCGGTCGCATTCCACTAAAGTCCACTTCCCGTCGGGGAAAATCCCTTCCGGCTCGTCGTACTGGTCGGGCGCCTCGGAGTAGTTGAAGATTTTCCCGGTCTCTAAGTCAATCCCCATAACGTCTGTGTCCTGATACCCGTAGGGCGAGAAAATTAGTTCTTTCTCGTCGGGCGGGCGGAAATTCTGCGTCTCCAGCCCGCATTTGAAAGGCAAATTGCGGCTGTCTAACACAAGCTTCTTGTTGGCCAACTTCGGCGTGCCCCCGTCGTAGGCGATGTCCGCCATCCACATCTGCGAGACCCCTTCCGGCATCCTATCCGGGTAATCCCCATGGTCAACCGTCCAGGCGATGCGCATTCTCTTCCGCGAGACCGCCGGCCCTTCCGAACATTTTTCGCCGAGGCGAACCGGCGGCTTTGTGAGCGACTTGTCGAGTATCCACAGTTCCGCCGTATCGTTGCGGCTCACCCAGGGGTTGTCCGCGTCGAAGGTCTTCGCGCCAGAGAGAAGGATGTCCCCATTCGCTAAATAAAGAGCGCGAGTATATCCCTCGTGAAAATAGTGATGCGTCACGGGGCGAATCGTTCTCGTCGCAACCTCGACCTCGTATGCGTCCCCGAATGTCTTCTCCACGAACAGAATCCTCTTCCCGTCGTGCGAGAAGTCCGCCCTCTCCCCGAAATGCGTCAGCCGCGCGATATGCGGCGGCAACTCGTCCGCGGGGCTGGGACCTTCCTTCGGCTTCTGCTGAGAAAAGCACAAACTGCTTGTGACCAACAACACGATTAGGACGAGCCTGCGTAGCTGTACCGCCGCCGTCCCGGCGGCAGTGTGGCGAGCGTCTCGCTCCCCGGTTGCGGGCAGGATGCCCGCAATACAGCCGGCAAGATGCCAGCGGTACAACCATTGCCAGACCAGTGAGAGCCCGTGGATGATTTTATTGACCATTGTGTTCCTCCTCATTTCGTACTTGTAGCAGATTCCTGCGCTCGAACAGAAAATTCCGGACACTCCTCGATGGACGGATCGTCCCGCCACGTGCCGTCAATTCGCAGGAACCGGCTCGCCGCCTTGCCACCCCTGTATTCCATCAGCCGCACGCCCGCTTCCTTAGCAAAGCACGGAATCTCCTTCGGCGAGAACTGGTACGCCGTCGCCGTCGTCATAATGTATCGGATGCCATGGTGCTTCAGGAAGGAATCCGCGTGCGCGTGCCCGCAGAAGACCCATTTCACCTGCGGAAAGCTCTCTAACACTGCAACCAGTTCCGGCCAATCCAGTAAGCCGCGAGCAGGCTCGGCTTCACCAATCTGCGTCGCGAGCGGGTGTTGATGAACGAACACGAGCGTTTCTTTTCCCTTCGCCAGTTGCAGGTCCCTCTTCAGCCACTCGATTTCTTCGGGGATAAATCCTCCATTGACCGGCGAACCCGACGGTGGCTGCCCGTCCAGCGCCACGATATGATAGCCCGCATGGTCGAACGAGTAATAGAGCGGCAGCCCGTTCCCCGCAAACAGCTTTAGGGTCGCCTCTTCTCCGCCCGGCTTATCGTGATTGCCCGGAATCACCAGCCACGGCACGCGCAGCGGCTTCATCAATTCCGCGAAATACTCCAGCCCGGGCGTGCTATCGAGCGTCATGTCGCCGGTCACCATCACAAAATCTGGCGGTGGCTCGATCCCATTGATGCCGCGGACCGCCGCCTTCAGATTATCGGCAGTCTTCACGCCCTCCAGGACTGTCTCCTCCGCGACGATGTGCGTATCCGCTGCATGGATGAAGCGGAGGACGCCATCCTCATCCCAAACGCGTCCCGTGAGAAGAGGATGAACTTCCCGAACCTGCACAGGGAAGGATTTTCGTGAAGCGATTTCCTGTTCTCCGACGAGGACGCGAGCCTCGCCCTGCCCCGACACCCTCCGTTCCGCGGCAGGCGCTTTCAAAGGCGCCCGGCATTCCGTCCACGAAAGAGCGTCGAGCTTTCCGATGACCTTCTCACCGACCGTGCTTTCACCGAGGCACAGTCGCAACGCCGCACCGTCGAGAGACTCCGTCCCGTTGTTGACGACTCGCGCGGTCGCCCACTGCTCTATCGGATACTGGCTGCCATAAAGCAGATACTGAGGAACCGTCAGGAAAACGGTGCAGGCGTGTGTTCCCCCGACTTGCGGGAACGTCTCCGCCAGCCGGAAGTAGAATCCCCAACCCCCTGTGCCGTTATCAATCTTCAAAAGAGCCGTGTTTTCTCCGGCGACGAGTCGGGTCAAGCACTCATCGCTGTCCTTCCGGGCGCCTCGTCGAGCAGCGAGAGAATACACAAGCTCGCCATTCACCCAGACCTTGATCCCGTCGTCCGACCCAAACCGCCAGGCCGCGACGCCCGCAGATTTCGTCTCAAAAATCCCCAGCGCATAAGCGACTTTATTGTCCGTGATGGGGTAATGCGACAGCAGATTCACATACCCGTTCTCGTCGGGCTGAGCCGCCTTCCAGCGGTCTGAAACCTTCGACACCGTTACTCCGCTCTCGCCGCCAAGCTCCCCCAGAAAGTCCTGCGCGAAACCCTTCCCATTCTCATTCGGGAACGACGGCGAGAGAAGCCAGGTTGTCGCCTCCGCGACGAGGCAAACGAAAAGCCCAACTGCGATTGTGACCGCCCAAAACCCAGTACGTACAAATCTTCGTTCCATCTTATCCTTTCCGCGTAATCTTATTGTCATGTGCGTATCGCGCCTTTGTTGCACCCAGCCGAACGGCGCCACAGGCTCAAATCCCGTCCATCCAGTAATCCTGTCTCCAACCGCTCGGCGGCTCCTCTGAGAGTATAGCCGCGTGGGCCGGATAATGCAGCTCCTCCTGAAGTACCGTCACCGCGCAATCGGCGTCTTGCGCAGCGCTTTGGCAATCATAAAGAGCTCCCATCGCCGTTGCTCGCGGTCGGACAGAGACGTGATCAGCGTCAACACCATTGTCTGCCCGCGTGCCGCGGGAAGCACCGCCATGGCCCCAGCTGCGGGCCCAGATAGCCCGCCCCCAAGCGGCCGGCTAAACCCGAAATCCGCGATAAAGCCACCAGGATAGACCTCATCTAGCGGCTTGAGAGACCCCACGGGTGTGAACCCGGGAAAAACCAAAGCCCCCTCGCGGAGAAACTTCTCAGTCAGTTCCTTTGCGCTCTCCTGTCCCGCTTCTCGCTTTCCGATGAACAACAGAACCCTCCTGCAATGGAAAGTCCGCCGCGAGAAAAGCGCCCAGACCACGGGCGGCGCCGACGACTCGCGCACCCACGGCGCCGGCAGCCACAGCGGCGCCGTAGCCCCCGGCAGCGTGTGGGATACCAATCGCCCATGAACCGCTTGCCAACCCGCCACCGAGCTGAGAGTAGCAAGGACCATCGTCAGGGAAACGATCGTCCAGAGTCGCGCCCGGGTGGTGGCGCGCTCGCCAGCGCTCCGTGGCTCGTCCCCTTCTGTCGCCTCCGGTTCCACCGGAACTAAAATCCGCCGCAGCCCCACTACCAGGAGAACAAAGACTATCCCGCCGATGACGGTCAGCGTATGAACTAGCCCGGTTGCCCGCAGCCAGAATTCGTTTCTCGCCCAGAGCAACAGGACGCCCGCCATCCACAGCCCACCAGCGAGGAGGCCCGCACAACGCAAGAGAAAGCGGCGCCGGCTAAGTACCACCCCGACGGCCAGAATCATGGCGGGAATCACGTAGCCGAGCCAGAGCCACACAAGGTTATAGTCAATATCGAGCGAACTCCGCGCCGGCGCGTATAACAGCGCCCATTTCGGAGAAATGAACGGTACATCGAGCTGAATCTGGGAGAAAGCCGCCAAGCCAGCCGCGGCGCCAATCAGCCCCAGGGTTCCAGATACGGGGTTGCTTTTGTCGGCCCCGTGCTTTCTGCACAGCGACAGCGGCTCTGGCGGAACTAAGGTCCGCCGGAGGCTCGTCGCAACAAGGAGAAAAATGATCCCCCCGATGATGGTCAGCGTATGAACCGAGGTGGTGGACCCCAGCCAGGATTCCTTTCTCGCCCAGACCGAGAGAAGGCGTGCCATCAGAAAGCCGCCAGCGACCAGGCCTGCACGACGGAGTAGAAAGCGCCGCCGACTGGGCGCAAGGCGAACAGCCAGAGCCCAGCCAGCAAGAAAGACAAACGCCACCGCCGTCCGGCCGATCAACCAAACAAGCGAAGCCTCGGGCACGTCCCGGATCAGGACATATCGGTCTCCCGCCAGGACCTCTCCGAAACGGCGACCCAGCGTATCCGACAGAACCGTCAAGGAACCCCCGGCCGCCACAAACCTGTCGAGCGAGTTGAGCAGGAGCGCCACAAGCCCACCCACCGCAAAAGCCCCAACCAGTCGGGGAACCGGCAATGCCGCTTTGGGCGAGGTTCTGCTCGCGGCATAGACGAAGAGGAAGTACGGCAGGCCGACGTCCACAATCCCCCGAAACAGATACCATGTGATAAGTTGCGTGGCACGGGGGTCGCCCACGGCGCCGCGAACATGGATGTCGAGGAGGATGAACAGAAACAGCGCCCCGAAGATCGCGCTGCGCGCAGGCACGGGCCAGGCCGCCGACCCGCGCAAGCTGCGACGCACCCCGGCCGCATACAGGAGCCACAAGATCGAAAGTGCGAAGAGAAGAAGAACAAAGACCGACGGCCTCGCCGACTGGGCGAGAGCAAATTCACGGCGGTGATACTCGTAAATAGAGAACCCCAGAAGGAGCGTGAAAAACAGAACCGTCGCCGCCGTCCTCGACGAAAGCCGCCGCACCATCGCGAAATGGAGGAGCAGAAGCACGTCCACCGCGAACACCCACCGAAGCCAGCCCGCCGTGATAGCCGTGAGGTCGTGCCCCCAAATCCACGAAGACGAGAAGTGACAAAGAGCCTCGGCCGCCTTCCACACAGGGAGGGGCCACCGAACCGTCTCCACGGACAAAATCCAGTCGGACCACGTGATCAAGATGCCGGCAAGAACAAAAACCAACACCACCGGAACGATAAGCCACGCGGAGACCATCTCTTGCAGCCCCTGGATCAGCGCCCGCGCCCTTCTCAGCAAGAACCAGATGAAACCCGCTCCCAACAGATACCAAAGAGGCCACAGGTACCCGGTCCACAGTTCGAAAAACGACCTCACGCCTTGACCCGCAATCTTCCACCCGCCCCGAAGAACCAACGTGAACCAGAAGAGGAAAACCAATCCGCCCACAGTCAGCGCCCACCGCGGCATCCTGCCAGTTCGCCGCACCGATACCGTCTCCACGCGGGCAGGTTCAACACGGCGGAAATGCCACCACAAAGCCCCTCCTATGAGAAGACCGCCAACCACGCGGGCGATAACCCCAAGCCGGAACAGCGGAGTCAACGCAAACAAGGGAAAAGAGACCATAATTCCGGAAGCCAGACACGATGCGCCCGCTGCAAACCTGGTTTTCCAGGACCCGGGCGCTCGCCGTAACCTCCTCTCCGCGTAATACGCCGCCGCCAACGTCGCCGCCGGAATGGAAAGATTCCACCACGAGCGGGGAAGTGAAAAGAGAGCCGGATAGGTGTGAAAATAGACGAAAAGCGCCAACGCCAGCGGATAAGCCACCCGGTTGGCGCTCGCGGCGCCGATTAGCAGGCAGCCCCAGGCAACCGCCAGAGCTATCAACCAGACGACCATATCCCAGACCGCGACCGGCTTAGAGACCCCTTCCCACGCGATCCCCGCCCCGCCCGGACGACCAACCGCAAAGGGGAGCAAAATAAACAGCGCCAGAGCGGCGAAAAAAATGGGTCTCAACATCGAGACCGCTTCTTGCGGCAACTGTGCCCAGTCGAGCCGGTCGCGGCTGTAATCCGGCCAGTATGCCGTGCGCAACGTCCCAATCACAGCCTGCACACGACGACCCGACCGCACCCGCTCCAGAGCAGGGGCAAGGCGTTTCGTCCGCCGAAATCGCTCCCTGACCCAGTGGGCAGCCCGGCCCAGCTCGGGGAAAAGGGTGACGAGGAAATTGCCGAACCTTCGGAGACTATCAACCGCAGAGCCGATTCCTATCACCGGTCCAGGTCCTCCTTCACCCGGCTATTTCTCCTACGCTATGTGTCAAGCGAAATCGCGTGGTTTCAACTGCAACCGAGCAACTGTGGCGCTGGCCCGAGCGCGTCCTGACAGCTAAGTACGCGAACTCACAAATTTGGCAGTGTATGAAACCCGGCCTGAGGCGGCGGACACTCTTTATAACGCGATAACCCCGCCCAAGGCGGGGCACGGGATGGTCAAGACCGACGCCAGATGAATCCAATTCATCCTGGAAATCGTGTCGAAAAATACATGATTGAATTTATGAACCAGAGTACTAAGCCATCGCTGAGGCGACCGCGCTGCGAACAGCTCACCGCCTCCAAGCTTCAAACGCCGCCTACTTCTTCGATCGAATCCGTTTCGCGCGTTCGGCGCACTTCGCCGCGGCTTCGTCCTTGCCCATCTCCTTATAGAGGTCGGACATGTTTCCCAGAACGGTCGCAACGTCGGGATGCTCCGAACCAAGCGCTTTCTCGTAGATGACAAGCGCGCGTTGGAACAGCGGCTCCGCCGCCTCATACTCGCCCCGGGAGCAATAGAGCAGCGCCAGGTTGTTCAGCGATTGCCCAACGTCCGGATGCTTTGACCCAAGGACCTTCTCCCGGATGGACAGCGAACGCTTGTGCAGCGGCTCCGCCGCCTCCAACTTCCCCTGCGCACGATACAGCTCACCAAGATTGTTCAGGCATGTCGCAACGCTCACATGGTCAGAGCCAAGAGCCTTCTCCCAGATGCTCAGCGAACGCTTGTACAGCGGTTCCGCGGCGTCATACTTTCCCTGCGCCCGATAAAGCTCCCCCAGATTGTTCAGGGAAGCCGCCAACTCGGGATGGTTCGGGCCAAGGGCTTTTTCATAAATCGGTAACGCCCGCTTGAACAGCGGCTCCGCGGCGGTGTATTTGCCCTGCGAGGAATAGAGCAGCCCCAAATTGTTCAGCGATTGCCCAATCTCCGGATGTCCCGCGTCGAGGGCTTTCTCCCGGATTGCCAGCGCACGCTTATACAGGGGCTCCGCGTCCGCATGCTTCCCCTGCGCACAATACAGTCCTGCCAGGTTGTTCAAGGAGATGGCGACGTTGAGATGCTCCGCGCCAAAAGCCGTCTCGTAGATGGCCATCGCCCGCTTGAACAACGGCGCCGCGTCGCTGTACTTGCCTTGCGATTTGTAGAGCATTGCCAGGTTGTTCAAGTCCGCCGCCAGGTCTGGATGGTTTGCTCCCAGTGCCTTTTCATCTATCGCCAACGCACGCTTGTACAGCGGCTCCGCGTCGGCAATTTTCCCCTGGACGCGATAAAGTTCCGCCAGGTTGTTTAGCGACTGCGCAACCTCGGGGTGCTGCGGGCCAAGCGCCTTCTCCCGAACCGCCAGCGAACGCTTGTACAGCGGCTCCACCTCCTCGTACTGACCCTGCGTCTCGTAGAGCAACGCCAGATTGTTCAGGGAGGTCGCCACCGCCGGATGGTTGTCGCCGTAAGTCTCTTCGGCGACTTTCAACGCCTTCTTCGCGACCTCGACAGCCTCCGCATATTTGCCCTGACGATAGAGCGAGATGACCTGCTTATTCAGAGCACTCCATTCTCCTGACTCCGCACGAACACCGGCGCCAGCCAGGACAAAACCAAGCAAGGCCATCAACCACAACACACGCCTCATTTTCATCCTGTTCTCCTCTGCACTCGTTAACGCCGTCTTTCACATCCGGCGATTTCGCTCACGCGCTCCTCCCTCTCTCCGCATTCTCTGCATTCTCCGTGTTCTCTGCGCTCGCTGCCCTGAAAATGAGCGCTACGCGGGGAGCCTTTTCATGCACCACGAAGGCACGAAGACACAAAAATACCTTCGCCCGAGGGTCATCTCTCCTTTGTGTCTTTGTGTCTTCGTGG
>CAZFAP010000071.1:0-22583 GCA_964516325.1 uncultured Verrucomicrobiota bacterium | reverse complement strand
CGATGCATGACGAGAGTGAACCTTGACCGCATCAGGCTGCGAGCTCCTCCCGCACGTCCTCCCGCTTGCTCCACAGGATGGGCTTAACCTCATAATTCTTGATCGCGTCGAGAACGGCTGTCGGGACGGCTTGCTCAGAGTCGTTCAGGAACGCATAGGCCTTAGAATCGGGCGCCCGCACTTCCCTTGTGTCAATCCAGGCGAACGCGACAGCCTGCGCCTTATCACGGTTAGGACGGTTGATCGTCTGGAGAATCCGCTCTGGCCGCACACGCGACTTAGGGACCACAAAGTCGAATAGGTGGTCGTAGCCGCTCTTTCCCGTGAACTTCACCTTTGGCGTGTACCGGATCTCGTGCAGGTCCAGCCACCTCACAACGTCCTCGTAGAACAGGCTCGCTACCATGGGCTCCGCCAAGTAGAACATGTCGTTGACGGCCAAAATGGCCTGAACCAGGTTGTGCTTCCGCAAGGCAAAGTTCTCAGGTGACACCCGGATCTCAAGGGCGCCGTTGTTAACCTGCACCCCAAAACCGTTGAGCGTCATTCTCAGGAGCTCCTGGCGCTTCGGGCTGCCTAACTTGCAGCCAGACTGCTCCAAGTCTTCGATTGTGTACCCGTCGTCGGTCAGCAGGTAGCCGGAGTTGTCCCCTTTCGCGTAAATCTGGATGTAGTCGCTATGCCGGTCCAGGTATGGGGTGGTGATCTCGACCCACCTATCTAACTGGCGCAGCGTGGTCTTCTCCCTGAGCCACGCTACATACTGGTCAAGCAGCTTCTGGATTTCCTCAATCATGTGAACAGCCCCTTTTCAATGATTGGTGGCTGCGTGATGTTACAGTACCGCATGAAATCGTCCAGCGTCCGCCAGGGATTCGCCGGATTGGGGAAATTGTCCGTGGGGACTGGACCGGCCCATTTGTCGCCGAAACCTTCCCGGTAAACGTGCAAGTGAGGACACGGAATTTCCTCCCCGTCAGGGTTGCGATGCGGTGCCCCTCCAAAATCGAGCCTTACCAGAACGACTATCTGCCGTGATCGGTCTTGATATTTGCCCTTGAGCAGGTCGATTCGGCCACGGCTGATGTCGAGCAGAAAATGCTCTCGTTTATCCGCCGACTGCAGCGGGACCGTGATGAAGCCGCCTAAGGAGGGATACTCGTGTCGCTGGTCGTCCACGCGGTGTTTCTCCATTGCGATTAGCGCGTCAGCTTCGGCTTGCGTGAGGTGTATCTCGGCCATTAGGTCGCCTCCCCCCTGAACTCTTCCGCACGCTCATCAAGGGTTGCCTTGTCAGGGGGACAGAGCATCAGTCACCCTCGTGTACGCCCCGCGGCGCCAGACGGCCCGCGTGCCCAGGGGTGATGTTCTATTATGTCCGCACGGACGAGTATTATCAAGCGCAACGATAGGTCCGGTGGAAGCCGCGCTTCACCCCCAGGATCAGCCCCGCCAAGGCTGACCCCCTCCGGAAGGGTCTATACCGTAAAGATCGTACGCGAGATTCCTCTGCGGATTCACATAATCGTACACAATTTTCACCGTTTCTATCTTGGGGGCCTCGAAGGTCCGCGGTGGCAGATAGATTCTTCCCCGACCGGTCCAGTCCATCCCGCGCGAATCCTGAAACGTGTAGAAAACAGCCGCGGGCCGCCTTCGCCTCCGCTTTGTATATGTAGCGACATTGACGCCGCAGACTTTTGCCAGGGCGCCGTGCCCGTTCACGAGGAGGCCTCGCAGCCGGAATACCTTCCAGACGCCAACGAGAAAAATCACGCCCCCGGCCACGAGAAAAAAGCCGGGAACCAAAAGCACCGCTGCCGGAAGCACAGAAACCCTTGTTCCTTTTGCCCGATTCACCCCCGGCTTTCCCGGCAGATATTCCACTTCGATTTTGCTTCCTTCTTTCCATCCGGCCACAAATTCCTCGTTCATTGTTGAGGACTTGCCGCTCCAGTCAACCCCGTCCGCCGGAAACACGTACGAGATGACCCAGGGGTGTTTATTGTTGACCGTCCTCCAGCGGTTGACGGTCACCTGCGTCACAATTCCTTCTGTCGTCCTGCTGTTCCGGGACAACGAGTAATCGTAAAGGGGATTCCCGAGGGCGATGAACATCACGGCCACAATTACGCCTACGACAAACCACACCCCGCCGAGAACCAGAGGTAAGGCTGCGACCTTCGCGAGCTTGCTGGTTGTTCCTGCGAGCAACCTTCTTGGGGGAGGTGCAACATCTTTGACCTCGTTCATCTCGCTTCTCCTTCCGAATAGGTCTCGCCATTGCCCTCTTGTCTTTCACATCCGGAACAGCGCTCCCATCTTTCTCCCCATGAGGCCTGCCGAGACGAGGATGCTCACTGCCAATACTATCATGCCGACCACGCCCAGAGCACTTGCCATGCTTGGCCCATCCCGGATGCGATTAAACAGAAAATATATCGTCTTCGTTATCGGGAAGAACTGCTGCCTCAACGCCAGCACCAGACTCGCGCTCACTTCCAGCATCGCAAAAGCAAAGCACATCAGCCCCCCCGCAATAAGGTTCGCGGAGATCAGGGGCGCCGTGATTTTCCGGAGCGTCTGCATCCAGCCCGCGCCCAGGTTGTACGAAGCCTCCTCGAACGCCGGACTCACTTGCTGAAGACCTGCGTACGCCGCTCTCACAATGAACGGCAGACGCCGCACCGCGTACGCCACAATTAGAAGAGGAACCGGGTTGACAAATGGGTCGAGCAGACGATTCCGTGAAAATGTCGTGGCGTATGCGAAAGCCAGCACCAACCCCGGCAGCGCCAGCGGCAGCATTGCCATCGCGTCCAGGACACTTCTCCCCCTGATTCGCTTCCGAACCAGGAAATGGGCGATTCCTATCCCAAGCAGAATGTCGAGGAGGGAACTCCCGCAGGCGTAAAGCACGCTGTTGCGTATGCTCGAGCCGGTGAGCCCATGCTTGGCTAACCGCACGAAATACTCGCCGCTGAATTTTTCCGGTAAGACCGTCATGAACCATTCATCCGCCGCCGACCTCAGCACCACCGAAAAGTGGGGGAGTAACGCCCCCAAAAGCAGAAGCCCTATTGAGAAGTACGCGGCAATCGTCCCCACGGCGCCAATCCTCGTCTCTCTCCCGGCGGCGTATCCCCTGGGCGTCATCTCATACATCCCCGCCGAAAGAATCCTCTTCGACAAAAAGAATGTCGCCAGCGTGAGCAACAACACGATTACCACGAGACTGTGGCCCGTCGGGTCAACTCGCCCTTCCGAAATCTTGTTGAAAATCTGAACCGCGACCAGCTTCTGGTAACCGAAGATGAGCGGTGTTCCCAGGTCCGTGAACGCCCATATGAAAACAACCGAGCATCCCGCAAAAATGCCCGGCGACATCAACGGCAGCGTCACCGTCCAGAAACGCCGCCAACTTCCGGCGCCCAGATTTCGAGCCGCATCTTCCAAAGATAGGTCAACGTTCGCCAGCGCCGAGGAAAGATTCAGGTACATGATGGGGTACAGGTGCAGAACCTGGAGGAGAACGACGCCGCCAAACCCGGACGCCAGCCATGCTATTGGGCGGTCTATCAAGCCAGCGTCCATCAGGAGCAGATTCACCGACCCGAACCGGGCGAAAAGCTGCCTCATCCCGATCGCCCCCACGAACGGCGGCATGACCATCGGGACCAGAACCAGAGCGCTCAGAAGCCGCTTCCCGCAGAAGCTCAGGCGCGTCAGAACGTACGACAGCGGCAGAGATACCGCTAATGCCGCCAGCGTCGTCGCGATACTCAGCTTGAAGCTATTGACGATGCTCTCTCTCAAGAGCGGGTTTTGAAAAACCACCAAGAAGAAGTCGAGCGTGAATTTTCCCCTGTGGCTCATGGAGCTGGCGACCATTCGGGCGAGGGGGTAAATCATAAATGCGAAGAAAAACAGCACCAGCGCCAGAAGCCCAATCGCCGCCGAACGCGACAACTTTTGCTCTTCAAACCGGGAACCCATCGTGTCCTGACTCAACGTTGAGCGCTTCGCTGACATTTTCCGGCGGACTTCAGAGCTGTTACCGTTCAACCGCCGACGCCGCCAGCCTTCTCTGTCAAACAATCATTACGGTGTGCACAAAAGAACGTCGCCCGATCCAAAGACGAGTCTCATGTCTTTACTTCGCTCGATCCGCTGAGCTTCTGAGGGCGCAACATAAACCCTCATCAGACAGCCGTCTTTGAGCCGCACCACAAACTCGTCAATCTCTCCCTGATAGGCATGCCCCACCACCGTTCCGCTCAGCACATTCTCCTCGCCTGCAACCGCCCATTCCTCCGTCGTGATACGCACCGCTTCGGGCCTTATGAGGCACTCCACTTCCTGTCCCGACGAGAATTCCTGAGCTGGCTTGCTCGCCCGTAGTTCTCCGACGTTCGTGCCAACCACGACCTCCCCGCTTGCTATCTTTCGCACGACCTTTCCTGAAATCGCGTTCATCCTGCCGAGAAAGGTCGCCGTGAACCGGCTCTTCGGGGAGGAATAGATTTCCCTCGGCGTCCCGATTTGCTCGATCCTCCCCTCGTTCATGACTGCAATCCTGTCCGCCATACTCAGCGCTTCCTTCTGGTCGTGCGTCACGTAGAGGAACGTGATGCCGCTCTCCTCGTGTATTCGTCGGATCTCGTCCCTCATTTCGATTCTCAGCTTGGCGTCCAGGTTGCTCAACGGCTCATCCAGAAGGAGAATGCCCGGTCTCACCACGAGCACCCTCGCCAGAGCCACTCGCTGCTGCTGCCCCCCCGAGAGTTCACTCGGATACCGCTCGCCATAGCCGCTCATCCGCACGAGCGAGAGAACCTCGTCCACCTTTCTCCGCCGCCCCTCGCTCGAAACTTTTCGCACGCGGAGCCCATATTCCACGTTTTTGCTCACCGTCATGTGCGGCCACAGTGCGTAATTCTGGAAGACCAACCCCGTGTTTCTCCTGTTCGGCGGCACATCATTGATGAGCCCGTCGCCAAACCAGATTCTTCCCCTGTCCGGCCGCACGAATCCCGCAATTAACCGGAGAAGCGTCGTCTTGCCGCAGCCCGACGGCCCTAACAGAAAGAAAAGCTCCCGGTCCTCTATCTCAAAGGACGCTCCCTCGACAGCCACCACCTCCCCAAACTTTTTTGAAACGTCTTCCAGTCTTACACGCATGGTCTCAACGCCGCCCTCTCATCGCCAATGGCGCCGCTCTCCATCGCAGACGCCATGTCCCTGACCGTTCTTCCCTTCGCATTCTCCCGGAGGAATCCTTCTCACCTCAGTTCCTTGACGATATCCCTGTACTTCCTTCGGCAGAACTCGACCCACTCCGCCACGGTCCTCGCCCGGAAACTCGCGTCGCGCCATCTCGTCTTTGCCATCTCTATGGCCTCTTCTTCAGTTACGGGGAGACGCGTCAGCCTTCTCAGGTCATTCGCCCGCATTCCCTTTCTGGCGACCGCTTTCCACGCCTTCCTGAGTTCGCTGTGTGTGTCAATCACCATCGTCCCGATCAGGTCGTTCACGATGTCCTTCCTCACACTCCCCCTTTCCCGATCATATTTCATCGCCAGCTTCATCTCGAACGGGTTTCCGGTAATGACCGTCTGGTCTCTATATTTCTCGTAAAGCCACGGAAGCACCGGCATCCGGCTCAGGGCGTACTCCCTCGGTCCGCCAGCCGCTCCAACGGGCAGCATCCAGAGCCTCTGTCCCTCCTCCGACATCACGAACGTTACGAACCTCTTGGCAACTTCGGCGTGAGGCGCCCCCTTCAGGACGGCTATCGCATCGGGGTTAAATATGGTCAGCCCGCTCGGCATCACAAACTCCATCCGGTCTCTTCTCCCTTCCGCGATCTCCGCCCAGGCGTAGAAATCAATCGCCAACCCGCAGGCTGCCTCCGCGAGCGTTATCTCTCTCACCGCTTGGCTGGCATTCGAGGCAAAACTCGTCGCATTCCCGCCCATTCGGATGATCAGCTCGAACCCTTTCTCCCAGCCGTGCGCTTGAAGAATGATCTCGAACATCATCCGAACGCTTCCGCTGTAGCGCGGGTCCGCCAGGCTCACCAACCCGAAGAATTCCGGCTTGGCGAGATCCTCCCATACCACTGGCGCCCGCAGCCCCAGCCGTTTCAGAACCGCCTTGTTGTAGAGAATCCCGAACGCCGTCACGCTCGTCCCATACCAGTTGTGAGACGGCTCGTACAGCGGCACGCCCCCTATCTCCTTCGGCAGTCGCGACAACTGCTCCCCCGGCAGCCTGAACGGAAACGTTATCCCCTCCTCCATAAAGGAAAGATACGGGTCCGTGCCGCCCCCAAAGAATATGTCGAAATCTCCCCCCGCGGGATGCTCCTTGAAACTTGACTGCACGAACTGCTCGTCCTTCGTCGTGCCCCCGACGTCAATCCAGGTAATATCCACCGGAGAGCCATAGGTCCGTTTGTGCCAGTCCGAGAACGCCCTCTCGAACTCCACCTGGATTCCCTCCTGGTGGGGCGACATGATGACCAGGTTGCCTCCTTCACGTGCCCCCGAACGCGGAGATGTCCCGGCATCCTGTGTTCCCTCTTCCCCACGACGCCAAAACAGCAATGCCGCTGTCGCGGCGACCATCGCCGCCATTGTCGCAACCGTTCCGGCTGTTTTCAGGACGTTTCTCATGTCAGGAAATCCATCGTATCAACTCGAACTCTCGTCCCCTCTTGGCGCCATGATACCCCACGGCGGGAACCTCTTTCAATCCCGTGCGCGGGAACGGGGGATGGCGTGTTAGGTGTCGAAGCCTACGGGCGGGATTCGTAAAGGCAGGCTTTGCTATTCGGGTGAGAACGTGAGGAGCTGGTTTCGCCCGGCGGACTTCGCTTTCTCAAGGGACTCATCCGCCGCAGACACGAGTTGCTCCACCGTGGTGCAGCCCCTGCCCAGCATCGAGACTCCAATGCTCAGGGTGAGGCTGCCGTCGTGTTGCGAGTCTTCTCCCTTGAAATGTCGTTTTTCCACCGCGGCTCGTACCCTCTCGAGCGCGGCGACGGCGTTCTCTGCCGTCGTTTCTGGAAAAATAATCGCAAACTGATCCTCCCCGAATCGGAACGCAAGGTCGGTCTCACGAACGCACCTCCGGATAATCTTGCCGATGGTTGACAGCGCCTCGTCTCCGGCCTCTTCCCCGGTTTCGGCTCTATATTTCTTGAAGAAGTCCACCTCGATGACCGCGAGCGAGACGTTTCCCTTGTACCGCTTGCACCGGGCGATCTCCTGCCCCATCCGGTCGCCAAAATACATCGGGTTGTACAGTGTGGTGAGTGCGTCTTCTCGGCCGACCGCCTGTAGTTCCTTGTCCGCCTCCTCGATCTTGAGCTTGAGAACCTCCACAAGGTCCATGTAATCCTTCAACTCTTCCCTTTGTTTCTTGGCGATTCCTGCCAGGCGGTTCACCACTAACGGAATTCTGTCTATCTCGTCGTGCGTCGGCTTCCCCTGAACCGCCTCTCGCAACTGATGGTTGCCTCCCTCGAGGTGGTCAATCGTCTCCACGGCCCTTGCCAGCTTCCCCCACGCTTCCCTCATCAACTTCCCGCCGAGCAAAGCAATTCCAAGGGCTATCAGCGCCAGACAACTGACCCATGCCGTGTCCATCCCTCTACGCGACGCGAACCCAAGGTGGATGATGAAAAGCAAGACGAGGAAAGGGATTACCGTCGTGAGGGCAAATATGATTGCCCCTTTCACGCGAGTCCTGTCCTTCGGGTTTGCTGAAACCTCGGGCGCGGGGACATCCTCCGTCAGCAGGTTCAAGAGAGTTTTTCCCGACAGCTTACTCGGCATGACGGGGTCAACACTCCGGGCGGGCGAAACCGAGGGCAAACCCGCTCGCTCTCCTATCTTCCCGCCCGGCAAGGTGCAGGGCAGTCCAATTCCCTCCTTAGAACCGCTCCCGCGGATCAACCCTTGCAGGATTCCAATCTCCAACTCTTGTCCTGGTGTCTCGCGTGCCATGGACCCTCCATCCGCGTCGTACGATTTTTCTCGGTCGCGCCTTTCCGGCGAACCGCGTATGAGGGACAATCGCGGAGGCCGCTGATGAAGTACGGAAACTCTCCTGAGAAGGGGTTTTGCAACCGTCATGCCATTAGAGAACAATGTTCCGCGACCGAGACGCCCCTTTCTGTTACTGTTGACTGTGCAGGCGGTTATGTCTCGACCGCATTCGCAGCCGTTTCTCGTACAACGCGTTTTGCCTTCGCAGAGCCATGCCGGTCTTCGTCTCCGAAAACCGCAGACCTTCTCAAAATCTCGAATGTTCGGCTCATTCCCGCACCATGTTTGGCTTCTCGACCGGGACCTCTCGGTGAAACAAAGGTTGACCGCGCGAGGCTATCGCGTTATCGTTCTATTTTGTTAAGAGTGCCTCGCGGTCTCTGTATTTCACGGGAAACGCAAAGCGGAGGAGGGTAACATGGCAAAGGCAGCATTTGTTGCGGCAGTTCTACTTTTGACCTTCAGCGCCACAGCGGCGACCATCCGATACGTTGACCTCCTGGACCAAATGACCGACATGCGGCGCCTTGCGACGCTTCCGCAGCCCGGAGAAACGTGCCAGCAGTTCTCAAGCTATGACAGGGGAAGTGTCGCCCCCGACAAGCCAAATTGGGGAGCGAACGGCGACGCCGGGAATTTCCTCCGTCGGGACCCCGAGGGCATGGTCTTAGCCGACATGGACGGCCCGGGCTGCATTTTCCGCATCTGGTCCGCCAACCCGGAAGGAATCCTGAAGATTTTCATTGATAAGCAAGAAAAGCCTGTCCTCCAGTGCGGCTTTCAGGACATCGTTTATGGAAAGGTCCCTCCCTTCCTTGGTCCTGTGGTCGGCAGGCGAAGCGGCGGCGCAAACCTCTACTTCCCAATCCCTTACCAGAAGCACTGCCGCGTCGTCGTCGAGAATCCAAAGAGCCTGTATTATCACGTGACCTACCGAACTTACCCAAAAGAAACGGAGATAGAATCGTTCCATATCCCCCTTCGGCCGGACGAGGTTGCGAAGCTCAACGACGTGATCTCTCAGCTCGACGGAAGGGGCAAGCCGCCCTGGGAGCTCCGCGCGGAGGAACTCGCCGATCACATGGAGCCCGAGCAGACGTTCGTCATCGAGCCGGGGGAGACGGTTTCGGCAGAAGGCGAGAATGACGAAAGTCCCGTGGCCATCCGGGGAATCAAGATGCAACTGCTGAGCCTTCCCGATGACCTGATAGAGCAGCGGAGCATGCTCGCCCGCACGATAATGAGGCTCTACTGGGACAATCAAGACATCCCTTCTGTGGACGCTCCAATCGGAGACTTCTTTGGCACAGCGCCCGGAGTGAATCCGTATAAGTCCTTTCCCCTCGGCATGGAAAAGGACGGAACCGCGTACTGTTACTGGTACATGCCCTATAAGCGGGCCATCAAGGCCGAGTTTGAGAACCAGGGAGAAAGAACGGTTACCATTCAGGTCCAGGCGCTAATTGAGAAATGCCCCATTCCGCCGGACCAGATCGCCTATTTCCACGCCAAGTGGCACCGCGATTATCCGAACGAGATTTTCGACTGGCCGTTTCTGAAGTGCGAAGGACGCGGGCGGTTCTGCGGCGCAGTCATGACCGTCTGGAATCCCGTTCGTGGTTGGTGGGGCGAAGGCGACGAGAAATTTTGGGTGGACGGCGAGAAGTTCCCCAGCACCTTCGGTACCGGCAGCGAAGACTACTTCGGCTACGCCTGGTGCGGCACAGAGCTTTTCCAGCACGCTTTCCACAATCAGACCATCTGCGAAGGCCCCGGCAACGGCAACTACAGTTCAGTGAACCGCTGGCACATTGCCGACAATGTCCCCTTCCAGAAATCCTTCACGGCGACCATCGAGAATTATGGCAATGACAAGGACTACTCCTGCGTCGCGTACTGGTACGCGAGCCTCGACCAGAAAGATTCATTCAAGGCGGTCGTCGTCAAAGACCGCCCCATTCACGAACGCAAAAAGCCCTTCCGAATGGAGGGAGCTATCGAAGGGGAAACGCTGAAAGTCCTGAAGAAATCCGAGGCCATGGAAGCCGAGGTTCAGGACATCTCCGGCTCTGGCGAGTTCAGCAACGACAACCAGATGTGGATTAAAGGACAGAAGTTAGGCTCGTGGGTCGAGCTGGGTCTCCCCGACGTCAAGGCGGGAGCCTACAAGATGACAGTCTTCCCGGTTACCTCCTGGGATTACGCCCTCGTTCAGCTCTCAATAAATGGAAAGAAGTTCGGCGAGCCGTACGATGCCCACACGCCGCAGGTCCTCCGTGGAAAGCCGATTGAGTTGGACAGGGTTCTGCTCAAGGGAAGCGGCGATGTCCTCCGTGTGGACATGGTGGGAAAGAACGACAAATCCACCGGCTACTTCTTCGGAATTGACGCCATAAAGCTCGAGCCGCTGAAATAGGGAAAGCCGATTCAGCGTCTCCGATTCTCTTGAAAGCGAGATGGCGACTATCGGCATCCGGCGGCACGGCGCTTGGCGCCTCTGGAACTTCCTGAAGTTCGCCACGTTGTAAGAGTCGGGAAAACAAGGAGGAATTGACGGAGCGCTCGCTCCGCGAGGAGGTTGTCAATGTGGTCTCTTCTCTCTTACCATCCGTATGGAATTGACCCTTACTTTTATCTCGTCATCCCGCCGCTGTTGATCGCGATCTTTGCCCAGGTGAAGGTGCGAAGCGCCTTCCGGCGATATTCGCAAGTCGGATCGGTGAAAGGCTACAGCGGCGCCGAGGCGGCGGAAGCCATCCTGCGAAGTCATCAGCTTCATAATGTCCAGGTCGAGGAGATCGAAGGACAACTCACCGACCATTACGACCCGAGGACAAAGGTGCTGCGCCTTTCCAAAGACGTCTATCGCGGGAGGTCATTGGCGGCGCTCGGAGTCGCCGCTCACGAAGCCGGCCATGCGCTTCAGCACGCCAGAGGATATGTTCCTCTGAAGATAAGGGCAGCGTTTGTCCCCGTCGCTGGCCTCGGCACAAATGCCGCCCCGCTCCTGTTCTTCTTTGGGCTGATCCTTCGCAGCTTTATGCTCATGGACATAGCGATAGTCATCTTCGCCGCCGCTGCCCTCTTCTACGTCGTCACCCTGCCAGTGGAGTATAACGCCAGCTCCCGGGCCATCCAGACACTGCGCGACGAAGCAATCATCCTCGAAAACGAAAAGCACGATGCCCGACAAGTCTTGAGCGCAGCAGCACTGACTTATCTGGCGGCTGCCCTCATGGCAGTGATGCAACTGATCCGGTTCCTCATGCTCCGAAGCCGCCGAGACTAAACGCCCCTGCCGGTTCGGTGGGTATCCGTTCGTGGCAACGCTTCCCTGATTCCTCCGCAGCTGCCCGCGCGGGCCTGTTGAGACGTCTCAACAGTCCCTCGCTCCCCACCACGGACCGCCCGACTCAGGCGACTGCCGCCCGACGAACCAGGGTGCGATCCCCTTCGGGCAGCCGCCGGGCTCCTGCTCGCGGAAACCGTCCTGAGAGTAACCGCCCTGTTACGGGGGGACAACCCCACGAGAGTCCGACCCACCGGGGCGAGTCAGCGCTCGCCTGTTTCTTATCTGCGTCCATCTGCGTGCATCTGCGGTTCTACCCTTCCTGCCGACGGCGCCCCAGCGCGTGGCGATCCCCCGCCTATAACTGAGGCGTTACGCCTGAGAGAGGTTGCCTTGCCCCGCCTCCTCGTCGAGAGTGTTGAAGAATCAAGGCGCTTGCGCTGAGAGCGCTCCGCGCCGGCTGATCCGCTGCCGCGGAGAAGCGAGACGACACTCCATCGTTTTTCGTCTGCAATGACTTCCCCTTGACCATGTAGCGGAAAAGTAAATCAGACGTGCCCCAACAGGCCATTCTGTGGCACGCGCATTGCTTTTCCTTCTCGGGCCTATGCTGCCTCGCGGGGTTTCGTCGTCAATGCACCCCCCTTGGACCCCCCGGCGACGTCAAGCCCGTGAACGACTCGGCGAGGAGCATAGGACCTGGAATTTGCGGCTGGATTCTTCACCACAGGACGCGGACAAAAAAAAGGCAGTCTCAGGCATGGAATTACATCCTTTGCCGCTGTCTGTGATGGAATCTGGCCGTTTTTTTTCACGAGAGTTCGCCTGGACCAAGAGACCCGGTCGCCGTCTGTCGGCGCCGAGGCGGTTCGTGAAACCATCCGTCGCCTCGGCGAAAGCGGCAGGCGTTTCCGGCGCAGGGGGAGGTCAGGAAGCGTCATCTCACATCAACGGAAGGGAGATGCACACATGTTTGCCAAGGCAGCTCATCATCCGCCGAAGTCAGCCCCCGACGGTGACGGGAAGCAACCGCTGGCAGTGGGGCTTCTCGCAGGGGGCGCGTGGACTCGTCGCAACAAACCTCGCCGCTGGCTTTACGCCACCAGCCCCAGGTTTGTCAGGCTCGAGGACTCGTTGGGGGATTGTTTCGAGCGAGCAAGGGAGGTTCATGTCATCCTGGACCTCGGCGAGTTCCAATACGGGGACGTCTGTCTCGAGATGAAACCGGACTGTTACTACATTGTAGCTTCCAACGACAGTGCCTGCTTTGCAGAGGAAATCCTCGTCCCGAAGGAGCTGGACCTCTCCGCGAGGGAGGGCCACTTCAAGGACGGTATTCTTGAAATTGTTCTCCGAAGAAAAGACGCCAAGGGGTCCCATAAACACAGGAAACCGACATAATGGCTAACGACCCCACCATCCTGGTCATTGACGATGAGGAGGAAATATGTGGTTTTCTGCAAGACCTCTTGACTGGAGAGGGCTATGAGGTGTTCACGGCGACCGACCCTCAAAAAGGTCTCCAGATGGTCGAAGAACTCCGCCCCGACATCGTCATCCTCGACCTCAAGATGCCGACAATGGACGGCATCGAAGTCCTCCGACGTATAAAGAAAATTGACGAAGCTATTGCAGTTGTCATCGCCACAGGGTTTGGCGCCATGGATTCCGCCAAAGCCGCCATGCGCCTCGGCGCCTTCGACTACATCACCAAGCCCTTCGACCTCCCCCACGTCAAGGCGCTCGTCAAGGACGCCATCGCCCACAGAATCGGCGGCTTCATGGAGCAATTGAAGCCGGCAAAAGGCTTCCTCACAAAAAACGAGTCCGATTTTCTGGACTCCATATCCAAATGCCGTCCTGCCGGCGCCTGCGTTTGGGAGGCGGCGGTGAGGGCTTTTCTCCTCGCAGACACTCAGTTCGCGGACAGTTGGCTAAAGCAAGCTCACATTCCCGAAAAGGACAAAAAAGCCTTCCTCCGGCTGAGGCGGATATTGATTGACTTGAAGCGGAGGACACGTGGAAAAGGGAAGGGCTAACGTGGCGGTTTTCCACCACATTCTTATCTCGCCAATGGGATGCCGGGTGCCACCTTAGCGAACGAACGTTGCTGCAAACCGCGGCAAAGGACGTGAAACCTCCCTGCGATGAGTCCGAGCCTCATCCGCTCACAGCAATCCTGATAGGTGTGACCGATGAGTAAGCCAGAAACTTGAAGCCGACCGAAACAGCAATTCACCCGGGCCAATGAGGAGCTTACAGATGGCTTATCGCAAGCGACGCCGAGGCATCGAGGAAAAGGGGGGTTGTGTTCTGATTGTCTCTCAGCGCCCACAAGATGCTGACGCCATAGCGCCTCGAGTGAAAGCTGCCGGGTATGCGATTGAACTGGCACGCAGTCTCGAAGAAGCGGCAGAATCGGCGGGGCGTCGGGCTTTCGAGATGATTATCTTTTGCGGGGCGAGTGGGCCTCAAGAAGGCGAGATTCTCAATGCGGCTCGCGCCCAAAATAGCAATCTGGACATCCTCCATATCCGGTCAACGGAATCGGTGGACCTCGACGCGAATTTGCAGATCGCTCTCGATCGCCTGTCCCTCAAACCCGGCGCCCGCCCGGACAAAACGCTCCCCGACGTTTCCTTGGATGGTCTTTTCGATGGCGTCATCGTGGTGGACTGTTCGCGGGATGCCATAGTCCTCGCGAACGCCCCCGCGGCGGACCTTCTTCTTTACTCGGAGGGAGAGCTGAACGGCACGAGCGTCTGGCGACTGATCCCGGAGGATGCCGCAGAAGACGTCGAAAAGGTCTTGGATCAAGTTCTGAGCGGGACTCAGATCGAGGGCGCTCATCTCCAACTGAAACGCAAAGATGGACGTCGGCTGCATTGTCGCCTCAACGCAGTCGGGGTCGGTGGCCCCTCGCAAAAACACATTCAGATCGTATTCCAGGAAGCGATTGAACTTAGAAGTGCCCCTTCGGGGCTATCGGAGCCGGGACACGCCTTTTCTCTGGGGCAGTGCATCTCGGGAATCGTTCACGAGATGAACAACCCACTCGCCGCCATTCTCGGCTATGCCCAGCTTGCGTTGACCACAACCTCTCGCAAAAAACTCGACGAGTACCTCCAGACAATCTACCAGCAGGCGGGCCGCTGTCAGACCATAGTGCAAAAACTCTCTTCTCTTGGCTGGCGCAACGAGCCGCAGAAAAAAGTCACCGACCTGAATAGTGTCGTCAAAGAGATTGTTTCGCTTTTCAGTCATGAGTTGAAGGCCGCGGGCGTGGAGGTGAAGTTGGACCTTTCGCGGTCGCCGTTGCCGGTCCTCGTTGACCCCGGACAGCTTCAGCAGGTTTTCGTCAACCTTTTCAACAACGCGAAAGAAGCCCTCGCCGGAACAAGAAACGCCCTGCTTTCCATTGAAACTCAGCTCTCCGGCGAAAACGCTGTCGCCATAGTTTCCGACAATGGCCCCGGGATTCCTGACGAAATCCGCAGCCGGGTATTTCAGCCATTCTTCAGCGCCAAGCCGAATAGAGCCGGACTGGGCTTGAGCATCTGTCGCTCCATTTTGCACAGCAGCGAAGGCGAAGTCGAAGTCGCGTCCAGGCGCGACAAAGGGGCAACCTTCAGAATAAGGCTTCCCCTCGCGAAAGAAGCGCTTCTCCACGACCCCGAAACCGATGACCAGCCTCACCCAGATTTTCCCAGCGGCAAAACGATTCTCATCATTGACGACGAGAAGCCCATCGTCAACCTCGTCCGCCAGATACTGACCCGAGCCGGCCAAAAGGTGGACGTGGCTTTGACACCCGCTGCGGCCTATAAGAAAATTGGCGGAAAAAGCTACGACATGATCCTCATTGACATTAAGCTCCCCGGCGGCGACGGAAAGGAGATATTCCGCCGCATAAAGCAGACCGACCCGCAAGCCGCCCAGAAGGTCGTTTTCTGCACGGGCGACCTTCTCGACGAGGAAACCCGCACCTTCCTTTCCGACCTCGAAAACTGCGTCGTCGAAAAGCCTTTTAGCGTCAGCCGCATCTATGCCGTCGCAAAGCGCGTTTTGTAGCGAGTTACCGCTGCTCCCACGCCGTCTGTGCCGAGACCTATCGTCGAAAAAGAATGAAGCTTCCTCCCCCGCCGCGCATAGTACGATAGTAACAGGGGATAGCAGGCTCCTACCTGTGGCAACCTCCCCATGTAGCCGCAACCCTTTCCCCCGCAACCTGCTATGCCCTGCTTTTTCTATGCGCACGCCCGCCATTCATCAGTGACCTTTCGCAGAAGCGCTGCACCCGTCCGTTCGCAAGAACTGGCAGCGCTTTCCCTCAAGCGCCGAGAACCCTCTCAAGACACTCCCCACTAAAGCACGCACTGTTACTGCCGAAGCGGGGGGTGGCTGTGCTTCAGTGGTTCGTCGGCTCGTCTCGCACCGCGGGTCTCGGGTCCGTGCCGGGTGACTAAGGATTCTCGTGCTTGGGACGACCGGATGGAACAGCAGAGCGCCTCTGCCGCCTTTTAGCCGGCACCTTTTTTCGCCACCGTCTTCAGCCAGTGGTGACCACGCGCCGGTCCCCGCCGCACGGTTTCGAGCGGGCTTCAGCCCGGCTTCTCGACCAATGCCTTCAGGCGCCATCCGCCATGACGAGGGAGCCGGTCCCCCAGTAATCCCTCAGTCTCGGGCGGACAACGAAGCGTCAGGGGGGAGGCAGAGCAGGAGAGAAGTGGCATCCCGCCCCGCCCTTGGCGGGGGACCCGTGGGAAAATCATGGGCAAGATGCCCATGCCACAACGAAGCCTGCACTTCTGCCATCTGGGGCCGCGCCCCGCTACCCGAAGGTGAAGCGTTATGTCCCCCCAGCGGTTTGCTCTTTACAGTCTCCGTCGTCATCCCTTACACTACCCTCGGCCCGGGTGGAGGCCGATGAGGAACGCCCGCGGCAGCGCCCCGCACGCCTGAACGTCCTGTGCCCGTCGCTGATAAGCGATGCGTCGCGGGGTCGCGGCGTCGCTTTTTCACCCGCCAGGGCCAGGAACGAAGGGCTCCGTACAGTCGCTAAAAAAGGAACTTCCCAAATGAAACAGGGTGTTAGCAAGGTCACGCTGAAGGGCGTCAAAAAGTTCAAGAGCGGGAAGGTCAGGGACATCTACGACCTCGACGATCGCCTCCTGATTGTCGCCACAGACCGAATCTCCGCCTTCGACTGCGTTCTCCCAAATCCCATCCCGGACAAGGGCAAGATTCTGACGGGATTGTCCGCGTTCTGGTTCGACCACACGGCAAACATCATTCCTAACCACGTCATCTCCTGTTCGGTTGAGGACTTACCACCGGAACTCCTGGCTCAGCGGAAGAAAATCGAAGGACGCTTCATGCTCGTCATGAAAGCGGAGGTCCTCGAGGTGGAATGCGTCGCACGCGGCTATCTCGCCGGGTCGGGTTGGAAGGAATACAAAGAAACAGGTTCCGTATGCGGCATTAACCTGCCGAAAGGGTTGGTCGAATCCGCAGAGCTCCCTGAGCCAATTTTCACCCCAGCCACAAAAGCCCGAAAGGGACACGACGAGAACATCAGTATGGAAGCCGTCGAAGAGATGGTCGGGGAGGAACTGGCGGGAGAACTCGCCGCGACCTCCCTGGCTATCTACGAGCAGGCCAAAGAATACGGCAAGGAACGGGGAGTGATTATCGCGGACACCAAATTCGAATTCGGACTGATTAACGGGGAGCTCATCCTGATTGACGAGCTTCTGACCCCCGATTCGTCGAGGTTCTGGCCCGCGGACACCTACAAACCGGGCGGTCCCCAGAAGAGTTACGACAAACAGTTCGTCCGGGACTATCTCGAAAGCATTCACTGGGACAAAAAGCCGCCCGTCCCAAAGCTTCCCCAAAAAATCATCGTCAAGACTCGCGAAAAATACCTCGAAGCCTACCGGTCACTCGTCGGAAAGGAGCAGTTGCTCGCGTGAGCTGCGACGCGGTTAACATCAAAAAGCATGAGCCACGTTCACGTTATCGAATGCTCGCTCTCGACATTGACGGCACGCTCCTCAACGAGCAGCGCAAGATCGAACGAGGGACTGCCGAGAAGCTCGCGGCGCTTCCGGCGAGGGGTATTGAGGTCGTTCTGTGCAGCGGAAGGAGGTTTTCGGCGGCGCTCCGTTACGCGAGGCAGCTTGGCCTTTCCGGCCCGATCATCGTCAATAACGGAACGGTCGTGAAAGAAATCGCCTCCGCGCGCACCATCTATGCCGATTATTTTCCTCGTCAGCATTTTCCGCCGCTCATTCGTCTTCTGAAAGAGATGAACCTGCCCGCCGTTCTCCTCGTTGACGAATATCCGCATTGCGATTTCTACGTGGACGTCGCGGAGGGAAACGAGTACCACGCCGAATACGTCACCATGAATAGAGACATGGGCAGGGTAGTGGAGAATTTGGCGGCGGTTCAATCCGAAACAGCCTCCCAGGTCAATGTCTTCCACGCATATCCGGTGCTTCTCACTGCGGAGGAAAAAATCCGCGACGCCATGAACGGAAGAGTCGGTTCGGTCATCGTCCGAAACGTGCGCTACAAAGGCTGCTCGTTGGAGATTGCCGCCCCGACCGCCTCGAAGTGGAAGGCATTGAAATGGGTTGCGGAGCACCGAGGCATCCGAGTGGAAGAAATCGTCGCCATCGGCGATGACACAAACGATGTCGAGATGGTCCGTGAGGCGGGCTTCGGAGTCGCCGTCGCCAACGCCCTCGACGAGGTCAAAGCCGTCGCCGATTATGTCACAGCTCATCCCCGCAACTCGGGCACCGAGGAGCTGATTGAGCTACTTTGGCTCCGAGCTGGTTGCGGCTCGGTTGACTGAACGTGCCATCGCCCGAAAGCACGTGGCGTTGTCGTGAAATGCGATAGTCAGGCTACACAGGAGGGAGGATGGAGAAAGGAATAACTAGTCGAGCAGAAGATTTCTCGCAGTGGTACAACGATATTGTGATGAGGGCGGAGCTGGCGGATTATTCGCCGGTGAAGGGGTGCATGGTAATCCGCCCATACGGATATGCCATCTGGGAAAATATCCAACGCCTGCTCGATAAGCAAATCAAAGACTCCGGACACCAGAACGCCTATTTCCCCCTGTTCATTCCGGAGAGTTTCCTGAGAAAGGAGGCAGATCACGTCGAGGGATTCGCCCCGGAATGCGCCGTCGTCACCCACGGCGGCGGCAAGAAGCTCGAGGAGAACCTCTACGTTCGCCCGACTTCCGAGACCATCATATACGCCATGTACTCGAAGTGGATTCGCTCGTGGCGCGACCTCCCCGTCCTCATCAATCAGTGGGGGAACGTCGTTCGCTGGGAAATGAGGACAAGGTTGTTTTTGAGGACAACCGAATTCCTCTGGCAGGAGGGGCACACGGCGCATGCCACCGCCGAAGAGGCGGAGGAAGAAGTCCTGAAAATCCTCGGAATCTACAAGGATTTCGCCGAGAACGTCCTTGCCGTCCCGGTTTTCGACGGAGCGAAGACGGACGCGGAAAAATTCGCCGGAGCGGCAAGAACCTACGCGATTGAGGCGATGATGCAGGATAGGAAAGCCCTCCAGATGGGGACATCGCACAACCTCGGTCAGAATTTCTCAAAAGCCTTCAACGTGGCGTATCAAACGAAGGAAGGCTCGCTCGAATATGTCTGGCAGACGAGCTGGGGAGTGAGCACCCGCCTCGTCGGTGCGTTGGTGATGGCGCACGGGGACGATAAAGGGCTGATTCTGCCGCCGAGCATCGCTCCCATCACCGTCGTGATTATCCCGATATTTCGGGATGCGGCGGCGCAAGAAAAGGTCATGAAAGCGGTGAGGGAATGCAGGGAACTGATTCATGACCCGCCCACGATCAACGCGACGGTTGACGAGAGAGAGCAATATACCCCCGGCTGGAAGTTCAACGAATGGGAGCTTCGCGGCGTCCCGCTGCGGATGGAAATCGGCCCGAGGGACGTGGACAACGATCAGGTCGTCCTCGTCCGCAGGGACGAGGGCAAAAAAGAGGTCGTCCGCCGAAGCGAGCTGAAGGCAAGAGTCATGCAGCTTCTCGGCGACATACAGAAGAACCTCTTCGAGAGGTGCAAGAAGTTCCGAGACGAAAACACGCTCGATATTAACGACTTTGCCGAATTTTGCGCGAGGATGGAAGAGCCCGGCCTTTTCGCTCGGTCGCATTGGTGCGGGAACGCCGACTGCGAGGCGACGATAAAAGAGAAGACCAAAGCGACAATCCGCTGCATTCCATTCGACGCGAACGAAGAGAAAGGGCGCTGCATCCTTTGCGGCAGCGAATCGAACCGCAGGGTCCTTTTCGCTAAAGCTTACTGAGGCGGAGCTGGAGTAAGGGATAGGGAAGCCGAGCGACCGTCCGCGTCGGGTTCTCCGCTCCACATCGTCGTGCGATAGGCAGTCGTTCCGGCGACCGCTTGAAAGCCTCCGCATTTCACGCTGAGGCCTGGAATTTTTCGGGGGCATCCTACACAAGTGATGGTGAACCGTGTCGCGCATGCTGAAACTCCTATCTCCCCTTGACCTCGGCATCATCTTGAGCTATCGCTGCGAGTCGAGGTGCAAGCATTGCCTCTACGCGTGCGGACCCGGCTGGAAAGAGACGATGAGCCTCGACGCGGTCCGCGAGGCCGTGGCTGCGACGAAAGTCTGGAATCACCCCTTCCGTGTTCACCTGACCGGCGGCGAGCCGTTCCTGGATTTCGACTTTCTCATCCAGGCGGCACAAATTGTGGCAGAGAGGGGCGTCCCGCAATTCGTCGAGACAAACGCCTCTTGGTGCCTTGACCCGGACGATGTCAGAGAGAAATTCTCGACGTTGAAGAACGCTGGCGTGGGCAGCATATTAATCAGTTGCTCCCCGTTCCAGAGCGAGACGATTCCTTTGAGCCGGGTGGCAATTGGCATCAAGGCGGCGTTCGACGTGTTTGGTTCACAAAACACGACCGTCTATTTACCTCATTGCATTGACCAGATCGGAGCGTTCAGCACGGATAAACCGGTTCCACTCGACGCATACATCGAGCGGTACGGCGCGAAAAGAGCCGGTGAGATGTTCTGGGACGAATACGGGCTGATCGGCGGCGGAAGAGCCAGCTACCGATTGGGTCACCTCACGAAGCGCTTCCCCGCCGAAGCATTCGAGGGCGAAAACTGCGTTACGGAAATCCTGTATCCTCACCATTCTCACTTCGACCTCTACGGAAATCACATTTCCTGGTTCTGCGGCGGCCTTTCCATCGGGAGTTGGCGCGAGCTGCCGCGCACTATGGAAGATTTCGAAAAAGCCCGGTTTCCCGCCCTGATCGGAATTCTGGTCATCAAAGGGCCATACGGACTTTTCAAGCTGGCCGAAGGTAAACACGGATACCGGGAACTGGAGGAGGGGTACACCAGCAAATGCCATCTTTGCGTGGACCTGCGAAAGCATCTTCTCCCGACGGGCGAATTTCCGGAGTTGAGACCGGCGCCGTTTTATGAGATGCTCTAGTTGTTTGATGACGTGCCTGCGGCTCATCCCGACAGGGTCGGCCGGTCAACCGCCAGCTCGCTCATTCTGCTTCACAATCCTGTACATCCTGTTATCCTGTCGGAAAGACCGTTTCGTGATGACCAAGTGGCCAGTGAACTCTCTGGTTGGCACATCCGATGGCCCGTAGTCAGAGCCAGGCAACCGTCGAGATCGGACCCTTTCAACCGAAGCTTGTATCAAGGAGGAACAGGCGATGGCAAATCGAGCAATTACAAGGCGAGATTTTTTGAAAAAATCGGCGAAGGGCGCCGCGGCAGCGACTATCGCTTCCATCGGGGCGCCGTTCGTCGGGTCGGCTTTGGGCGCCAACGACCGGATTGTCGTCGGAGTGATTGGCGCCGGCGGACGAGGTCAGTCGCACATTCGTCATCTGCAAACGTTGGGAGTCACAGTCGCCGCAGTATCCGACGTGGCTGCGTTTCGTCTTGAGCAGGCGAAAAAGCTCGCGGGCGGCGACGCCGATACCTACGTGGACTATCGCCAACTTCTCGAGCGCAGCGACGTGAACGCCGTCGTCCTCGCCACGCCCGACCACCTGCATCGCGACCAACTCATTGACTCCGTCGAGGCGGGCAAGGACGTTTACATGGAGAAGCCCCTCTCCCATACCATCGCCGAAGGAAAAGAGATGGTCGCCGCCGTCAAGCGGACGGGCCGAATTGTCCAGGTTGGAAACCAGTACCGCTCCGACCCGCACTGGGCAAGGGTGAAAGAGGAAGTTGAAGCCGGCACGTTCGGGAAAATGAGGTGGATACGCGTCTGCGATTGCCGCAACTGGTCCAGGGGCGACCCCTTCGCGCCTCCGTCCGATTTCAAAGCCGAGGGAATTGATTGGGATAGATTCCTCGGAAAAGCCCCAAAAGTTCCTTTTGAGCCGCACCGCTATTTCGCGTGGCGATGGTTCTGGGATTATGCGGGGGGAATCATGACCGACCTCGGCGCACACCAGATCGGCTTGGTGCATTGGATAATGAGCGTCAAGTGGCCGAAATCCGTCGCCGCCAACGGCGCCGTTTATCAACTGCCTCACTGGGAAACGCCGGACGTCGTCCACGCCGTCTTTGACTATGGCGAGTTCTCCGTCGTCTTCACGCCGGAGATGCTGAACGGGCACGACAGCGACAGAGGCGTCTGGTACGGCACCGACGCGACGCTGACAACCGAGGGCAGGTTCAACATCCATTCAGAGTTTGGTGACACAAGCAAGCCGATCAAGTCCTGGGAAAACGAGGGCGGCGACCACATGAAGAACTGGCTCGATTGCGTCCGCAGCCGGAAGCAGCCGAATTCCCCGATCGAGTACGGCCATCAGGTCATCACCGCCTGCCACATGGCCAACATCTCCTACCGCACCGGCAAAAGGGTCACCTTCGACGACGTCAAAGCCGACGCCGTGTGAGCAAAACGTGGAGGTGCTGACAGGGCAAGTCTTGCGAGGCGAAGGGAATCGAGCATACGCAGGCTCGGATTTGAGACGGAAGTTCACCCCGGTGATGCGTTGGCAATCCATTGGGATGAGGGAAGTTAGGGGGCTTTTTCGGGTCCTTTATGTAGGCATGTAATATAACCGAAATATTTCTAACCATTTGCCTGACATTCCCCAGCAGTCGTGGTATTGAGTAGGCGTGTATTTAGCAAGAGGAAAATGGCCATCCAG
>CAZFAP010000070.1:0-22644 GCA_964516325.1 uncultured Verrucomicrobiota bacterium | reverse complement strand
GCAGCCCCGCCTTCGGGCGGGGTCTCCGGGTGAACGAAGTTCATGGGGGACGGCGGTGAGTCCCTCCTGAGACTGAGCCGTTACTGGCGGGGAGCAGTCTCACTGCTGCTGCGACGCAGGGGCCGCCGCCGGTCTCGCTATTGTGAACCCTGCGGGGGCGATTCTTCCGCTGGCGTATTTAAGCCAGGCCAGGTCGCCCGATTGGAGTTCGCGGCGGTCGCCGTCGGCGCGAATGTATTGGACGACGAGCCTCAACGGTTTTTCGACGACGTGGACTTCAACATAGCCCGGCGGGAAGAAGAAGCGGGGATAGCTGATGGAGCCGGTGTTCAGGCAGAGGGCGCCGCGGTCTTCATATCCCTCGACGGGAATCCGCATGAAGATGTGCGTCGTGGCGGAGAGGACCAGGTCGGCTTTTTCCATTACGACTTTCCGCTGCTCGTCGGAGAGAAGCCCGATCCACGAGCCGTAACAGGTGTGGGCGCAGGCGACGATGATGTCTTTCTCGCCCTTCTTTATCGCCTGAATCGTCTCGACGAGGTATCTTCGGCTGTCGGGCCTGAAAGCAATTTCGGGGTCCGGCGGCTCGTCCGGATAGCTCAACTGAACCAGGTGGACGGTGTAGCCGTTGACGCCGATTTTCGCATAATATTCCGCTCCGTTCGGGCGGATGCTCACCCAATCGCGCGACCGAAGATTGACCGCATCGAAAATCTTCCTTCCCGCGCCCCAATCCGCCTGGTCGCTCCCGTAGTACTCGTTTTCTCCGTCAGCGACGTTCGGGTAGAAATGCTCGCGCCACCATCTGTTTTCGGAAAGGAATTGAAGGAAGGGATTCTCGACGCCTTTCAGGACGTGGTCACCAAGCCCGACGACAAACTTGTCTCCGCCCTCCTCGATCCATTTGACCATTCGGGCGAATTCGATGCTGTTCTTCGGGGAATCGCCTTTGTTATCGCTCATGATGGCGAAGCGGAAGACGGCGAGCTTATCGAGCTCTTCCATGGTCCGAACGCTTGCGAGGTCCGGCGTTTCAGACGGAGATGCGCTCGACATCGCCAACATGGCCATCAAGACTTGGACAATTCGGTTTATCACAACACAATCCCTTCCATCGTCGTGGAACATCCGGGTCCGCATTCCGCAAAGAAGCATCTGCCGAGAGGCCTGCCCGGGAGGACTCCTGCCAAATCGCAAAAGGCCGGGGTGATCAATGTGCCTGTCGTGGCGAAGAGTCCTCTTCGTGGGTGCGGGGCCTGTCCGCAAAGAAAAAAGCTCCTCCGGCGAGGGAGCTCACCGGAGGAGCCACGAACAAATACTTGGGCGGGGGCGTTATTTCTTCTTCTTGGGTGCCTTTTTCTTGGCGGCGCCGCGGGCCATCTTCGCCCTGGAAATGTCGCCGTCCTTATCCACGAAATACAGATACCCGGGCTCCTTCTTCACCCCCACTTTTGCAACTTTCTGTGCCACCTGAATTCACCCCCTTTCCCGGCTGGCAGTTTGTGGTGGACAATGGTTGCAACAAAACTTCACGTTCTCCTTATACTCTCGTCGAGAATTTGTCAAGATTGAAATGCAATTTTTTTTCGCCCCGTCGGGCGCCGCATACCTACCACATCGTCACCCTTTATGGATGCTTGCCGGAACCACACGGGCAAAGGAACTTCGCCTAAACACGACGCTGCACAAACCATTGCACCATGCGCTCGATTCCCTCTTCAATCGGGACGCCGGGCTGGAATCCAAGAAGTCTCCCCGCTTTCTCGATGCTGGCAAAGGTTATCGGAACATCCCCCATTTGAGGCGGAAGAAACCTGATTCTGGCTTTTTTGCCGAGAGAGGATGCGATCAGACGGACCAGGTCGAGAAGAGAGGTCGTTCTTGACCCTCCCAGATTGACTATCTCGAATTGACAGGGGCAGTCAACGGCCGCCACGACGCCGTCCACTATGTCGTCAACATACGTGTAATCCCGACGGGAACTCCCGTCGCCGAAGAGCGGCGCCTCCTCGCCCGCGTGGATGAGGCGAATGAATTTGTGGATGGCCATTTCCGGACGCTGCCGGGGGCCATAGACGGTGAAAAATCGAAGGCAGATTGTGGGAATACTGTAAAGATGATGGTAGGTGTGGCAGAGAACCTCGCCAGCGAGCTTCGTGGCGCCGTAGGGGGAGGCGGTTCTCCCGACGGCGGCATCCTCGGAGAAGGGCACTTCATCGTTGAGACCGTACACGGACGAAGAGGAGCCGAAGACGAATTTCTCCACTTTTGCGCGACAGCATTCCAGGAGGAGGCTCGTCGTTCCAATGACGTTGACCTGGTTGTAGAGTTGTGGATTCTCGACAGACGGGCGCACTCCCGCCATTGCGGCAAGATGGACGACGATTTCAATATCGTGGGATTCGAAAATCCTCGCGAGAAGGGAGGCGTCGCGGATGTCTCCTTCTATGAGAGTGAAATTGGGGTTGTCGAGGGAGGGCCGAACGTTGGCTCTCTTGATGGCGGGGTCATAGAAGGGGTCGAAGTTGTCGAGGCAAACGACGCTCTTGCCGAGGCCAACAAGCCTCTCGACCAGGTGAGAGCCGATGAACCCCGCTCCGCCGGTAACGAGGATGCTCTTCGTCTTCATCAGCCTCCCCTGGCTTCCTTCTTAATCTCGCGGCTCAATCGGTCCACGAGAGCTTCGATCCGTCCGAACGAACTCTCAACGAGAAATCCAGGCAAAGACCAGACGGAACCTTCTCGGAGCTTCGCATCCTTCTTCCTTATCCTCCCCTCGTCCTTGCCCGACCGGACGGTGTAGAAATTGCCTTTCTCGTCAACAAACTTGAAAACTTGCCCTTTGCGCACTCTGCGGGCGGCCTCCTGCTCTCCGACCATCTCGGTCTCCTTGGCTGTCACGTAAACGTATTTCCCGGAAAGAGGCGGAAGCACGTCAAGGGAATAGTGCCATACCCAGAGTCCGCCGAACGTGACGGCTGCAAAAAGGACCATCCCGACCAGCCAGCCGACCGTGCTGGCGGCGGGGGAAGTCCCGTGAATCTTGTTGACGCCGACGATTTGCAGGAGCGCCGTGCAACAAACTACCAGCACCGGCAGCACCACTACGACCGAGGCCGAAAGATCGGCCGTTTTCACGAGGTAGCTGAGAGTCGGAATGAGGACCAGGAGCAAGAGAGGAGCTAAGCCAAACGACACGACCTTGTGGGAAGCTACCATATCCCCCTTGGCGCCGGCGAGCTTGAACCCGATGTGCATCAATAGGGTGAGGACCTGCGCCAGGATGGCTGCGCTGATAGCTGCCGCGAGGCTAAGTATGACGGCGCCAACCGCGACGAAAACCCAGATAAGAACCTTGGCGCCGAGATTCCCATCGCTGGTCACAATTCCCGATTCGAGGCAGAAATTGTAGGAAATCATCCGGGCGGTCTGGGCATTGAACGCCGCAACCGTGATTACGCAACCCATCATCAGGATGGACAATAGAGCAAGGAGGAAGGAATTGGCCTTTCTTGCCTGCCCCGCAAGCCGAATCGCCGAGAAGAAACGAGCTGGGGAGGCTACGATTCGCCCAAGAATGACTCCGAACTTCCCCTTTTCCGGGTCCCAGAAAGGTCTTGAAAGTCTGACCTCGAGCTCTTTCTCTTTCTTTGCGGTTGTCGTGTCTCTCTCGGCGACGAATTTGTTGACCTTTCCGACGAGGTCCAAGACCTGGCGACTTCTCTCTTTGCGCCTCCTGACCTGGAAATCGGATTGCTCTTTCAGATGACGGAGGGATACCGCTTCGTTGATGACGGACGTTACCTCATCAACGAGTGCGAACCGCCCTTCTTCGAACTCGGCAACGGCCGCCAGCTCCTCCATGATCGTGCCCTCCAGGGAAAGGAATTCGTTTTCCCTGGCGGCGCTGATGTCCTCGAACTGGTCCTCGTTGAGATAGAGGTTGAAGAGGCGCTCCCAGAGAGACGCGAAATGCTCCACTCTGGCAATCTGCTCCTGGCGTGAGGTTTTCATTCTTCGGTTTCCCTGTGGGGGACCGGGAGGGTCTCACCGGTCCTTCCCGATTCTGCGAAGCCTGATCCGTGAAAGCCCTTTCGTCTCGAACCTGACGTTTCCGTCGGTTCGCAACACGTTGATCCCTTTGCCGCGGTGATTCCGGGTGCTTCTGTCCCAGAGAAGAGGCTTATACGCTTCTCCTCTTCTGGGGAGCGTCAAGCCTCCCTGGTAGAGGTAGCTCGACCCCGGCGGAAACGACCTGGCGCTTGCCGCAGGGCTTGCGAGGTCCCCCATTTCCCCGAAGACTCCTTTGGCGCCGGGGCAACGGAAGACCCCCGCGTCTGCCAGACAGCCTCCTGTGAAGAGGGGCTTCAAGCCGTTGTTGTCCGGGGGGAACTGCCCGTCATTCTGCTCAGCATAAGTGACCAACGCCCTGTGGATTCTCTTGAGATTGTCGCGGCAGCGGCCGATGTCCCCCAGCTTGAACATCGGATATATTAGCAGCACCATAGGTATCATTACCAGCGCCATCAGGACCACCGCGCAGCCGATCATCGCTTTTTTCATACGCGCCAGTTCGTCGCCTCCCCCTGCGAGGCGAGCGGAGGCCAGGGCTGCTTCAGCTTTCAGGCAGGCGGCGCAATACTCTTTCCCGCTGAACTGAGAGAGGCAATCCTCGCAGAACTCCTCCCCGCAGCCTGCACATTGGCCTGTCGCTGGTTTTTCGGGATGTTTCCTGCAGTTCATGACTGCGCAGCAAGTCCTGCTACCGCGAAGAACTCGGATTGTCCTCCTTCGGAAACTCCACCCGGATTTCTCTCGTCCTTTTGCCGAGGGTTCTCAGCCGGATTCTTATCGTGCGGTTGGAGAGAAGCTGCTCCGCCTTCTCAGCCCATTCGATCGCGGTGATTCCATCGCCTAAGGCGTATTCTTCGTACCCGATGTCGCGGATTCTTTCGACGCTTTGGACTCTGTACAAATCAATATGATAGATGGGCAGCGTTCCCTTGTACAGATTCAAAAGGACAAACGTGGGGCTCCGGACTCCCTTTGGGTTCTCGGCGCCCAAGCCCACAGCTAATCCTTTGATGAAAGTGGTTTTGCCCGATCCGAGCTCACCGTAAAACGCGACAACGTCTCCCTTTCTGAGGGACTGCGCGAGGGCTTTTCCAAGGTCAATTGTCTGGGATTCGCTGCGGGTGATCCAGGTTCCGGAGGAAAGGGGACTGGTTGGCGGCATAGCGGATGCCCCCTTACGCCTTATTGGCGCCGGTCGCTTTGGCGGGCTTTTTCTTAAAGTGCTCATAACCTCCCGGCTCAATGACAATGGCTTTGCCGTCCTCGTTCAGGAGAACGGGCTTGCCTCGTCCCTTCTTCACTCTACCGATTGCCGTTACTGGCGTTGAGAAATTCTTACGAAAGAGCGCAAGGCACTCATCGGCTTTTTCTTTTCGCAGAGTGAACAGGAGTTCGAAATCCTCCCCATCATAGAGCGCCTTCTGTAAGGGAGAGACTTTCTTCCGTCTGGCGGAGCGGATAGCTGCCTCTGAGACAGGGATGGCTTTGGCGTAAAGCTCGGCTGTGGTTGCGCTGGCTCGCATCATTTTCATCGCATCCGTCGCCAGCCCGTCGCTGACATCAATCATGGCGGTCGGGAAACAATTTGTCGCCAAAAATCGTCCCTCGGCGACGCGGGGGAGAAAGTCGAGGTGCTTTCCGAGGAGCGACCCTCCCAGACTGCCTGTAACGCATAGGAGGTCTCCCGGACGGGCGCCCGAGCGGCTTACGTAGCATTTCTTTTCGACCTTGCCGGTGAGGGCGACGGTTAGGACTAAAGAGTGCGGAGACTCGACGGTATCCCCTCCGACAATAATCACCCCGAAACGGTCAGCCAGCTTTATCATTCCGGCGTAAAGCTCGTCTATTTCGGGGACCGCTGTTCGAGCGGGGCATCCGAGCGAAACCACGGCGTATTCGGGGATGCCGCCCATGGCGGCGATGTCGCTCAGGTTGGACGCCATAGCTTTCCAGCCGACCTTGAAACGAGGCGTGCTCTTCAGGAAATGGATTCCCTCGACGAGGGTGTCGCAAGTCAGCAGGAGAAGGTCCGGCCCCTTTCCCCACTTCAGAACCGCGGTGTCATCTCCGATTCCCTCCAGGACGGCAGCTTTTCGCACCGGTTCGCCGGCCTGGGCGGCTACTTTCTCGCGGATTCTCTCAATGAGCTGAAGTTCGCCGAAATTGGCGAGGCTTGACATATCCTTGTTTCTGGCATGCGTCATGGGGAGTTATTCCGTTGAGGACAATGGCACGACGGGCGTCGGGAACGTGCCCAACCGCGTTCAGCCGAACAACTTCTGGAGGTTTGCCTCGTAAGGAGGCGACACAACTCCGTCTTCTGTGATTATACCGCGGATGAGGCGATGCGGCGTAACATCAAATGCCGGATTATAGGCCTTCACGCCCTCTGGGGCGACGCGTTTGCCTCCAAAGCTTGTGACCTCTTCCGGAGCTCTCTGCTCGATGGGAATCTCTTCCCCGGACTTCAAAGTCATGTCGAAAGTGGACTTCGGGGCGGCAACGTAGAATGGGACACCGTGAGCGTCGGCAAGAAGCGCTAAGGAATAGGTGCCGATTTTGTTGGCGGTATCCCCATTTCTGGCGATTCTGTCGGCGCCGGTGATAATAAGGCTTACCTTCCCTTCTCTCATGACCAGTCCCGCCATGCTGTCGCAGATGACCGTGGTGTCTATGCCAGCTTGGAGGAGCTCCCATGCGGTCAAACGTGCCCCCTGGAGAAGCGGTCTCGTCTCGTCCACATAGACTCTGATTTTCTTTCCCTGCTCGATGGCGACGAAAATGGCGGCAAGGGCAGTCCCGTAGCCGGAGGTGGCAAGGCCGCCGGCGTTGCAGTGCGTCAGGACTGTGTCCCCATCCTCAATCAATTCAGCGCCATGAAGACCTATCTGGCGGCAGGTTCGCCTATCTTCCTCAAGGACCGAGTGGGCTTCTCGAAGGAGCATCTCTTTAAGAGCCGAAACATCGTCGGTCGGGTTTCGCACGAGAACGGACTTCATTCGTTCGAGCGCCCAGAACAGGTTGACCGCGGTCGGGCGTGCGGAGCCGATTTGGGTGGCAGCTTGTTCAACATCTCTTATCAGCTCCTGGCGGGTCTTCGCCTTGGAGGCTTGGACGCCGAGCACAACGCCGTAGGCGGCGGCGATGCCAATCAGTGGCGCCCCGCGAACGGCCAGTCTGCGGATCGCGTCGCGAACCTCCTCCGGGCTCGAACAAGTGACTCTCCTTACTTCTGTCGGAAGGAGCGTCTGGTCAAGGAGCACGAGGCGGCCCCCGCTCCACTCGATTGGCTCAACTGGACTTCTCATATTGGTCCTTCAAGATCAATAACGCCTGAATGCCTCCCTTGTGTCAAAGGCGCGTCTGCGCAATCACATCTCCGCAAGGAACAATAGCAGAAGCGTCATTCCGTTCGTGAGAAAGTGCACGACGATGCACGGTATCACCGAGCCTGTCTTTTCCATCAGATATGCGAGGAGCACTCCGAGAGGGAAAACTCGGCCCGCCACGTAGAACTCGGGATGAACCGCCGCGAACAGCACGGAACTCAATCCGATGACGAGCCACGACGCCATTTTTGTTCGCAAAGCCCGGTACAGAAAGCCGCGAAAGAATATTTCCTCAAAAAACGGAGCAGACAAGCCAACGGAAAGAGTCAACACGACCTTGAGGTCCGCTGCCCCGCGCTTGGAAAACACATCCACAACGGGATGGTCACGAATAGGCACGCTGAACTGAAAGAAAACCGCCCGGATAATGGCCGTGTAGATGACCAACAGGGGTTGGAAAGCAAGATAGGCAATCACGCCAGCGAGGAGGAGACGGCGATAGGGTCGCAGGTTCAGACCCATGCCCTCCCCGAAACGGGACCCCTTTTGTCTGAGGATTTGGACGGCGAAAAGCAAAACAACCAACTGAGAGAGGATGACGGCGACCACGTTCTCGACTGTAATTTCATCACGGCTGCCAGAAGACCCCGACGGGAGCGAAATCAAGAATCCAGCGACGATTGGCAGCGACAGAAACAGGAATAGCACAGCAAACGCATCAAGAATGGACCATCCCACGTCGCGAACATAGTCATCCATTTTCCGCCAGGTTTCATCCGAGAGGAACCTCGCGGTGAGATGCGCCCCGTAGAGAATCACGACGCCAAAGACGGCGAGATAGACCGAGGCGAACCCTCCCCTGGAGAGGTCAAGGTCATCGCCCGACTCCTTGAGGGGTCCGCTCAGCATAGCCATGCTGATGAAGACGCACGCAAGTATGGCGGAGAGGGATATCAGGTATCTTCCTGTAAACTCAGGTCGCATATCATGCTCGGGTGAGACAGCGTTGAGTTGAGCATTTACTCTGTCGGTTTCGAGGGACACAAGCTCGATGTTCCGCCCGACGCCAGAATTGACTCAGGCGCCTAGCCTCACCGTGTTCGTTTCACGAGATTACACAGCTTCAACGTCCAAACGGACCGCCCGCTTGAACGTCTCGAAAGAACCGGCCGCCACACAGAACCGTATATCCGGCGACGGCGAAATTCAATCAAAAACCGCCGGCCTCTGAGCGCAGTCTTCGGGGGGAGTAACCGCAGAGCACGCGGAGAACCCAGAGGGCAGGATGGGTTTCACTCGCGAAAGTTCGGCGGGGGGCGTTGACTAGGGACCCGGTTTCGACTAAATTCAGGTCCACCACCGAGTAACTGAGGCGCAGAATCTTGTCATCGCCTGGGCGTTGCCCGAGAAGGTTGCCCCATGACAAAGCTCGGTTAATGACGCATGAAGAATCCTGAAATGAACAACCAGGATAAAGCGGCGCCGCGAAAGGCGCGCGGCTTTTGGGCGAGGATGTTCCCATTCGGAAAGGTCTTTCGCCGCCCGGGCGGCTCTCAAAGTCCTTACAGAGTCGCGTCGCAGGTTTTCGGCGTGCGGCGGTTCCTCACACTCGCCTTCTTTGCTTTCGGAATGGCGTACGTCGAGGCGGCGTGCGTGGTTTACCTCTGGGAGATACTCTATCCCGAGGGGTTCAAGTTCCCACTCCTTCTCGTTGTGCAGAAACGATGCAGATCGCTGGTCGGAGTGGAGCTGGGGAGAGAATTCTCGACGATAGTGATGCTCTGGGGATGTGCCGCCGCGGCAGGGCGGACGAGGGTTCAGCGAGTGGCGTCGTTTCTCTTTCTCTTCGGGATTTGGGATATTCTTTACTACTTTTGGCTGAGGGTAATCACGGGGTTGACGCACTTTCCACCCTTCCCGGCGTCCTTGGGAACGTGGGACATACTGTTCCTGATACCCGCTCCGTGGACAGGTCCCGTCTATGCCCCGATGGTCGTGGCGGCGACGATGACGTTGTTCGCGGTGATGCTCGTCTTGGCGGAACGACGCGGCGCCCGAATCAAACCTGACCTGCGGTTCTGGATCATTGAAGGAGTCGCAGCCGTGATGATTCTCGGGTCGTTTGTGTGGAACTGCGGCAACGTGCTCGCCGGGAACATGCCGACGTTTTACCCGTGGTGGCTGCTTCTGCTGGGAGAGATTATCGCCATAACGGCTTTCGGCCACTTGATCAGGGATTTCTTCTCCGCGAGGAAATAGGACAGAAGACGTCAGCCTCGTGCGTGTGAGCCCGTGCGTCGAAGCCACGGTTTTCTTGACGAGGGACTGGACGCTCCGCGCGGTCTCCGCCTACTCTTCTTTCTCAGTGTCCTCGTCAGACTTGCATTGAGTTCGGTTCTCGTCCTTGGACACGTACCATTTGCAGGAGGCGAGACACCTCAGTTCGCCGATGACTCCGAACTTTGGACAATCAAGAAGACCGTCTTGGATTTCAACCTGAACCATAGACCCCACCCTGCCAGTGTTAGAGAATGAACGAAACTCCTACCTGCATGAAAACCCTGGGAAATAAATCTCCGCCAATTGCCGTCCATTATAGTGATACACTTGAACATTGGCAACGCCATTCCAAGGACCCTGCGGGGCCGCAGGAGGCCCCTTCTTCAATTTCATTTCTCACATCAGGCAAGGAACGAAAGAAATGAGGAGAGGAATGTTGCTCAGGCTGACGCGCCTGATTAGCGCGATTGGGATGACTCTTTTTGCCGTGTCGGTCAACGCCGAGGAACCGACCGCGGCGCCGGTGAGCTTCGAGCGGGTTTTGGACCTGACGCTGAAGAACTCGTTCAAGATCGCTCTTGCCAATGAGCAGTTGGCGCAGGCGGGGAGAGCGTTGCGCGACGCCAAGCGCCGGCGGCTTCCCCGGATGGGGGTGCAGGGGTGGTTCAGCGGCGACCTGTTTGAGACCGACGAGTGGGGGAGCAATAATTTGGGGAATTACCTCACGTTGGATTGGGACTTCTACCAGGACGGCGCGATAATGCAGGCGGTCGCGCAGGGCTGGGCAAATCTGGCTTCTGCTCAATATACACGGCATCAGACGATCCTCGATCTGATTTACAACGCCACGTCCTTGTTCTATGATGCCCTAAAAGCCAAGCGACAGCTCGAGGTGACAGAGCACAGTCTGAAGCTCGACGAAATGCAGCTTGGGATCATGCGCTCGGAGTTTGAACAGGGAAGAAGGACCCAATCGGAGCTGGGGAGCGCGGAAGCGGCGGTGTTTGAGTCGAGGCTGTCGCTGACCCGCGCGGAACAGGAATTCCAAAAGGCAATGCTGAATTTGGGACTCCTCACCCGGGACGAGGACATCAAGGACATCGAGGACCTTCCTCGGGGAATAACGTGGAGGCTGGAGGTTCCGATGCAAGACGCCGTGCGGACGGGCCTGGATCGCCAACCCAATGTGCTGATTGCCAAAGCCAACCTCAACATGGCAGTTATGGGGCAGAAATACGCCAAACTAAAGCGACTGCCGAGCGTTCGCTTCTTAACGGGGACGGATTACGCCTTCGCTCCTCTGGCGGAGCCGGACGAATTCGGGTTTCGCGTTGGCGTGATCGTGAGTTATCCTCTTTACGACGCCGGAGATAGGAAGTCGAGGATCGAGGATGCCAAGTCGGCGGTGAAAAGGGCCGAGATTCAGCTCTGGCAAGCCCAGGACCAGATGAAACAGGAGGTAACCGACAGCCACATGGGCGTATCCAATCAGCTTGAGCTGTTGCGCATTGCCGAAGTCAGGCACCAAAAGGTCGAAACGGACTTCAGAATAGCTACGAGCCAGTACGAGAAGGGGAGCATTGACGAACTGGAGATGGCTCGGATTCGGCTGCAGTACGTGCAATCGCTTCAGCGGATTGAAGGTCTTCGCCTGGATGCTCTGCTCGCACGGGCGAAGCTTTTGAAAAGCGTTGGCGTCGCTTCCATGGATGAGATAAAGAATTCCCGCACAAAATCGGATGGGGAGAAGAAATGAACGTCGCCCTCAAAATTGTAGTTTTTCTTGTTCTGGCTGCGGTCGTCGTTTTTGCGGCTAAGTCTATCTTGAAGGAGCGCGAGCCGGACAGGGTTGCTCCGAAGATTTACACGGTCAAAAGGATGGACATCGAGCAGTCCGTCTATGGCTCCGGTGTGCTGCGATGCTCAAGAAGGGCCGAACTCGTTTCCCGGGTCGCGGGGAAGATTCGGGCGGATGACCTTCTCGGTGAGGAGGGGAATACAGTGAAGTCGGGGCAGATTCTGTGCAAAATCTTCAACGAGCAGGTCGAGAAAGACCAGGAACAGGCGAGTAAGAGCGTTGAGATAAAGCAGCGCTATTACGACAGCCTCGAGCGAGATTACCGGGACAAGGAAAAGACACACAAGGAGCATGGCGTCCCGAGTAAGAACGAGTTGGAAAAGCTTTTCAACGAACTGGAAGCCAAGAAGCTGGAGTTGGACCAGGCGAAGGCGGACCTCAAGCCAAAGGAAGAAAAGGCAAAGGCGCTGACCGTGACGTCCCCGCTCGAAGGAAGCGTTTTGAAGAGCCATCTGAAACGAAATGAGATCAAACTCGACCCCGACAAGGTGTATCCCGAAGGGACGCCGCTATTCCTGGTTGGAGACCTGACCAGCCTGGCGGTGCACGGCACCGTCCTCGAAAGCGACCGGAGCAGGGTCCGCGAAGGAGAGCAGGCTCCGGTCTATCGCGGGAAGAAAGGAATTCTCCCCGCGAAGGTGACGTATCTTTCGCTGACACCCAGCGCGGGCCCCGAGGGCGGCAAGTACGAAATCCATCTCGACTTTGAAAAGCCGCCGACGGAAGTGAACGAGGGCCTGAGCGTTGATTTCCGAATTATCGTCGAGAAGAAGGGCAATGTGCTTGCCGTGCCCGTTGAATATGTTGAGGTAGAGGGCGGACGCCACTGGGTCAAGAGAGTTGAGGGAAAGAAGGTGGAACGGGTTTCAATCGAGGTTGGCATCTCGAACGACAGCTTCTACGAGGTCACAGGCGGGCTTAAGGAAGGCGACGTCATTCGGTGGGATGCCGCAAAACAAGACTGAGGAGGCTCGCGCAAAGACGCGGATGAAAATGGCCTCGCCCGGTCACAACCGTCCGGCAGCTTGACGGTGTCCGGGCAAGGAAAGCCCTCGATCAGAGAATGGAAAAGAACTCACCGGCGATACAACTCGAGAATATCAGCAAGGTCTTCAGCGTGGGGCACGCGGCAGGGCCTCGTCGCCTCGGCGCCGCGAGAAGAGGGAGGTTTGTTGCGGTTCGTGCATTGAACGACGCGAGCCTCTCCGTGAGCGAAGGAGAACTCCTCGGCATCACCGGTCCATCCGGTTCGGGGAAAAGCACTCTCCTGCACATCATTGGCTGTCTCCTGAAGCCGACGAGCGGACGGTACGTTCTAATGGGGCGACCCGTCGAGAGCTTGAACGAATTTCAGCTCGCAGCCCTCCGTAACAGGAACTTCGGCTTTGTCTTTCAAGCGTTCAATCTTCTTCCGAGACTTTCGGCGATGGAGAATGTCCAATTGCCCCTCGTTTACAACGGGACGCCGCTGCATCTGAGGAAGAAGATGGCACAGGAAGCACTCGATAAGGTCGGTCTTTCGCAGCGGTGTCATCACCGACCGGCGGAGTTGTCGGGCGGCGAGCAGCAAAGGGTCGCCATTGCGAGGGCGCTCGTGACAAATCCGTCGGTCATTCTCGCTGACGAGCCAACGGGAAACCTCGATTCCGAGTCGGGCGCGGGCGTCCTCAAGACGCTGATGGACTTGAATCGTCTGGGAAAGACCGTGGTCATCGTAACGCACGAGCAGGCGATTGTGGAACGAATGCCCCGAATCGTGAAGCTTCAGGACGGAGTTGTCGTGGCATGAAAGCCTTAGACGGAGTGAGAAACGGAATCCGAAGCCTGGTTTCGAGCTGGCTGCGCTCGCTGCTGAGCATCCTTGGCGTCGTCATCGGCATCGGGACGCTCGTCGTGATGATTTCCATCGGGGAAGGAACAAAGCGGCAGATTGTCCGCAGCGTGGAGGCTATGGGATCGAATCTCATAGTCATCGAGAACAGCGCGATGAGGTCGCTGAGGACAAGAGAGACCCCGGGCCTGACCTTGAGAGACGTTGAACTTCTGGAGGAGCATTGCCATCTGGCAAAGGCAGCCGTCCCTTTGAAGTTGGTCGTCGTAAAAGTCCCGTATGGCGGTAGGGCTAACCCGTTCCTCGGACATGGAACGACGGCGGAGCTCCCGGAGGTCGCCAACCTGAAGGTGTCCAAGGGGAGATTCCTGTGTGCGAGGGACATTGAGGAATCCGCCAAGGTGTGCGTTCTTGGGGCGGATGTTCAGAAGCGGCTGCGCGAAAAGGAAGACATCGTCGGTGAGTTTATCCCCTTGAACGGACAGGCGTTTCGCGTCGTGGGCGTCGTCGAGAGAAAGGGGCTGACAAAAATCATCAACCCGGACATCTGCATCTTCATCCCGATTTCTGTGAGCCGGGAGATGTCGGAGGACCGGGCGGGCTTGTCGCAGATTCTCGTTCAGGGAGTCAGCTCGGACCTCGTGCACGCGACAAAAAAGGAAATCTCGCGATTGATGACGGTTTTTCATAAGGGGAATGTGGATTTCAGCCTTTGGGCTCAAGATGAGCTCTTGGAAAAACTGAAGAAAGTCACCGAAACGCTCCAGAAGGCTCTCGGGGCAATCGCCCTCATCTCGCTGGTCATCGCTGGCATTGGAATCATGAACGTGCTGCTCGCTTCGGTGAGCGACCGGATCAGGGAAATCGGGATCAGAAAGGCGGTCGGGGCGAATCCTCTCGACGTGCTGATGCAATTTGTATGGGAATCGCTCCTTCTGACCGTTACCGGCGGCATCATCGGAATAGGTCTGGGGATCGCTGCGGGCAACTGGATATGCAGGCTCCTGACCGTTCATCTTCCTCAGGCAGAACACAAGTGGATTGCGATCACCTCGCCGCAGTCGGTTCTCATCTCCTTCGGGTTTGCTCTGGTAACCGGGCTTTTCTTCGGTCTGTACCCCGCGGTCAAGGCGGCGAGGCTCGATCCCTGCGAGGCACTTGCCTACGAATGAGGAGCAGGAAGACGCCGCGACGAAACAGACCTTCCCCTCTCTGTTCCAGCGATGAGGGCAGGCTTGCCTTGATGATAGGGGCGGGTCGTGATATTCTACGCAGACGGCGTGGGCTGGATGGAGGTCTCGTCAGGAAGGGGCCCGAGCCACGGTGGATTCCACACGCTGGGATTGCGCAATGAACGAAGATGAGAAATGCAGTTGTTATCGTTAGAACCACGATTTCATGGAGGGCTGTGGCATGAATGATTTGCTAACACGCAGAAAGTTCATTGAGAAGTCTGGCTTGACAGTGGCGGGTATTGCGGCGGCTCTTGCGGAGCTTGCCGGTCGTTCCGCGCACAGCGCAGAAGTCGCCGCCCCCAAGCCAGCTTCCGGCTCGCCGAGCGACAAGGTTGTGATGGGTTTCATCGGCGTCGGGGGACGCGGAAGGCACCTTATGAGCCTTTTCAAAAGCCATCCCGACGTCGAGATTCGGGCAGTGAGCGACGTGAACGCGCGGCACCGTGCCGAGGCAATCAGAGTTTCAGAAGGGAAGGCGAAGGAATTCGCGGATTTTCGGAAGCTTCTTGAGATTAAGGAGATTGACGCGGTCGTTGTCGCGACCAACGGGCATTGGCACGCCCTTCCGGCAATTCACGCCTGCCAGGCGGGGAAAGACATTTACGTCGAGAAGCCTCTGTCGCTGACCATTCAAGAAGGACGCGCCGTCGTCAAGGCAGCGAGGAAGTACAACCGGATTGGCTGCATTGGGACGCAGCAGAGAAGCTCGCCCCATTACCAGAAAGCAGTTGAAATCATCAAATCGGGGCGTCTCGGAAAGATTGGGTTTGTGGAGGTATGGGATGTGGACCAGCAGTTGCCGGGGTTTGGCAGCCCGCCGGATTCCAGCCCGCCGCCGGAGCTGGACTGGGATTTCTGGCTCGGGCCGTCCCCGAAGGTCGCCTACAACCCGAACCGCTACATTTATCACTACTGGTTCTGGGAGTACGGCGGGGGATGGCAATCCGACTGGGCGGTGCATCACCATGACATCGTGCATTGGGCGATGGGCAAGGATAAACCGGTTGCAGCGCAGGCTTCCGGCGGGAAGTTCATGATTGATGACAACCGCGAACTGCCGGATACATTTAGCGGCATTCTCGAATACCCCGGATTCATTGTCTCGTACAGGTTCACCGGGGCAAACAGCTATATCTATGAGAACCGCTGGAACGCAAAGATATTCCATGGGACCAACGGCTCGATGATTCTGAACCGCGGCGGCTACGCCATCATCAGCGAGACGGTCGCCGGAAAGAAAGTCATCGAGGACGTGCGCGAAGGCGGAGTGGAGGGAGATGGACTCCACCAGCGAGCCTTTGTTGACGCGGTCAAGGCCCGCAAAGAGCCGCCAAACGAAATCGAGAACGGGCACTACTCCAGCGTGCCGGGGCATCTCCTCAATATCGCCTTCAGGGTCGGACGCAAAATTCATTGGGACGCCAAGAACGAAGTCATCCCAAACGACCCGGAAGCGAACAATCTCGTCGGGCGAAAATACCGCGCGCCCTGGAAGCTGGAGGTTTGATCGAACCGCGCGTGCGCCCTTCGGCCCGGGGGAGGCGAGAGCCTTCACCGGGCCATTCTTTTTCGCCTGGACATCGTCAGCCTATGGCAGCTCGTCTGCGAACTCCTCCTCGGTCAAGTAGCAGGCGGGGTCTTCCATCCACGGGTCGCCATAGACCGCGATGGCTCTCGCGCGGAAGTTGCCATTGCACATGTCGAGCCAGCGGCACCTCCCGCACTTCCCCTTCAAAAGCCGCTTGCGGTTCTTGAGTCCCGCCATCACGGGATCGCTCGTATCCGTCCAGAGGTCTCCGAATTTTCTCTCGCGGACATTGCCGAAAGAGTGGTCCTGCCAGAACTGGTCAGCGTGGACATTCCCTTGATTGTCAACGCACGCGATGCCGATGCCCGAGCTGTTTCCGCCGTTGCGAAGGAGGAGTTCCCGCACCTGCTCCGCGTCGGCTCGGCCCTCCTTGAGCATTCGCAGATACAAATAGACACCATCGGCGTGGTTGTCCACGGTGAGAACATCCTTTTCCAAACCTCTTTCTCGACAGGACGCGACCCAGTCTATGACCATGTCAACTGCCCTGCGAGTGTCCTCGTGAGACACATCCTCTTCTTTCAGTCTGCCGCCTCTTCCAGAGTAAACGAGGTGGTAGAAGCACACCCGCGGAATGCCTTCTCTTTCGACAAGCTCGAAGATGCCCTCAAGGTCCGCCAGATTTCGCTTCGTCAGCGTCAGCCGAAGACCCGCCTTGACGCCGAGTTCGACGCAATTTCTTATGCCATCGAGAGATGCCCGAAACGCCCCTTTTTTGCCTCGAAACGAATCGTTGGTTTGCTCCAGACCGTCTATGCTGACGCCCACGTACGACGCGCCTTTATCCTTTATCTTTCGTACCATGTCCTTCGTCAAAAGAGTCCCGTTGGTGGAGATTACCGCCCGGATTCCTCTCGAAACGGCGAGACCGAGGAACTCCACGAGGTGCGGATGAATCAGGGGTTCGCCACCGGAGAAAAGGAGTACGGGCGCCCCGAAGTCCGCAAGGTCCTCGATGAGCTTTCTGCCCTCGTCGTCGGTCAGCTCGCCCGGATAGGGTTTATTCTCGGAATCCGAGTAGCAGTGGACGCACCTGAGATTACATCTCCGCGTGACGTTCCAGACGACAATGGGTTTCCTGTTCTCCATGGGACGCAGGAGGTCTGACGGGCCCGCCGAGGCGTCGCTCCCGTAGCGGAGGACGTCGCCGGGGGCCGATAGGCCGCAATAAAGTCTCGATATGCTAATCATGGTCCAGGTATCCGCTGAGTTGCCAGACGTCCGTGAGACTGTCGGTTAGCTATTGTGATAACGCTACCACGTCCTTCGCGGTGCCGACAAAATAATTGTGCCGACTCTGGTAATGCCTCAGTGTCGGGAGGGACTCACCGCCGGGAGCGCAGAGGATAGAATGTTGTGGCATCCCGCCTTCGGCGGGGGGTGTCACGAGGGCACACCTTCGACTGCTTCGGGCGAGGCAACCCACCGTCCTGTCAATCCCGTACATCCTGTTCATCCTGTCCAACTCTCCGCCTTCCCGGCATTCTTCGCGACCCCTGTGGGTCAACACCAACGACCCGACCACCCCCAAGTGAGGCCTTACATGCACGACCGAAATGTCGTTGAACATTTGCACCTGCTCCTGTAAGCTTTGAGCGAGTTCGGAGGGGAACAATGAAAATCGTTACAGCGACACAGATGACGCAAATTGACCGGCGGACGATCGAAGAGTTCGGCGTCCCCGGCGAAAGCCTCATGGAGAGAGCGGGAGAGGGCGTTTTCAGGGCTGTCATGAGGCTTGTGGCCGGTCGGGACGAAGGTGTGCTGCTTTTCGGCGGAAGAGGGAACAATGGCGGGGATGCTTTCGTCGTCGCGAGACTTCTTCAGAACGCTGGAATCCGCAACCTGACAGTTTTCCTCGGCCAAGAATCTGAGTTGAAAGGGGACGCCGCCACGAATTTCGTCAGGCTGAAAGAGACGGGAGCGGAAATATCTGTCGCCCGCGAGACGAAAGGCCTGGAGAGGATTCGGCGCCCCAAATACGGCATTATCGTGGACGGAATTTTCGGCACGGGAATGAAAGGCGCTGCTGAGGGGTTTCATGCAGAGGTCATTGAGTTCATCAATGCAGCCGGAAAACGCCACAAGAAAGTCGTGGCGATTGACATCCCTTCGGGGATCAATGGAGACACAGGAGTTCACGAGGGTCCGTGCGTTCGGGCGGACATTACCGTGACGATGGGGCTTCCCAAAGAGGGGCTTCTTCGGGCGGACGCCCTCAACTTTGTCGGCAGGCTGGAAGTTGTGGACATAGGGATTCCAGAGAAGGTGATCGAGGAGGCTCCGAGCGCCGCCGAGCTGCTCACGGAAAGAGAAATGGGGGCTCTCATCCCTCGGCGGATGAGAATATCGCACAAGGGGGATTATGGGCGGGTTTTCGTTCTGGCGGGGTCGCGGGGCTTGACGGGCGCGGCGACGATGGTTTGTTCGGCGGCGATGCGAGCTGGCTCGGGTCTGATCTTTCTTGGAATTCCGGCGAGCCTCAACGCCATCCTCGAGGTGAAGTTGACGGAGCCGATGACGATTCCGCTCGATGAGACCGCGGAAGGCACGCTCGCCTACTCTGCCCGCTCGAAGGTTCTTGAATTCCTCTCAACCTGCACGAACGCCATTATCGGTCCGGGGCTTTCTACAAATCCGGAGACTGCCCGCCTTGTGGAAGATATTCTGAAGGAGGCGAAGGTTCCGCTTCTGATTGACGCCGACGGCTTGAACTGCCTCAAGGGGAAAACGGAGTTGCTGCGGGGCTATTCGGCGCCGTTGATCGTAACGCCGCATCCTGGCGAGATGTCCAGGCTAAGCGGGCTTGAGACTCAGAGAATACTCGAAGACCCCTGGAAGGCGGCTGCCGACTTCGCCCGAGAAAACCGCGTCATCGTCATTCTGAAAAGCGCCGAGACGGTCATCGCCGATGTGGACGGCAGTCTATACATTAACATCGCGGGCGACGCCGGGATGGCGACGGGAGGCATGGGAGATGTACTGAGCGGGGTCGTCGGCTCGCTGGTCGGACAGGGACTGAAGCCGATTGATGCAGCAAAGTTAGGAACATTCGTGCACGGCGTCGCGGGCGAAACGGGTGTGGACCGAATGGGGCAACTGAGCCTCATCGCCTCCGACGTCATCGAGCTTCTGCCAGCGGCATTCGAGAGAATCCGCCTCGCCGCCAGGACGAGTTGACTGGCTTGCCATGCGCCTTTCGGTCATTGCTGAGGTGGACCCGGTGCCTTCACAAGGAGCCGAGCTCGGGGGCTTTTCGCGCTCTTCGTTAAAAAGGGCTTGCATTTGTTCCCATCATAGTCTAAGTTTCTATTCAAGAAATTTCGTTGTTCTCTCGTCAGGCGGCTTGGGGCTGTGAGCGAGAGTTGAGTTTCGGATTTGTGGCGCGGTGGAGGTCTCCATGGCGGACGGTCCGCCGGGCGGACTTCACCGGTTTATGAGGAGCGAAGATTATGGTGCGAAGGCTTCTACTGATTGCCGCGGTTCTTTTGGCGACAGGAATTTTCGCCTCCGGTTGCTATGAGGCGAAACAGCACGTCTTGGAGACATCCGAATACGCTCGCGTCATTCTGCTCGACGACGACGGCCTCGGCACGATAGGGAATATCAAGTAGCGGCTTCGCCGGGTTCATCCCCAGAAGCGCGTTGAGGGAGACAGGAATCCCCAACGGTCTGCCGTCAGGCAAATCTGGATTGAACGAAAATCCCTTTGCTTCGCGGGCGTACACAGGGAGACTTGTCGGGTTTCTCCGTGAAATGCCCAATGCTATTGAAGGCCACGAACGCTGTTCACGGCGGACGTGGCTTTTCCTTTTCAGAAGACGCCGCCGTGCGGATTTCCAGTCGCTGATCGAGGTAATCGGGCACAGGACAACGCCGTCCACGCAGGCAGTCCCTCGGTGCCGACCTATTGCTGCGTGGGGGTCGCAGGCGAGGTGCCTTCTCGAAGAGCTTTCTCCGCGATTTCCTTCCGATAGAGGCGCAGTTTCTCCCGGAGCTTCACGTCAGAAAGGGCGAGAATTTCAACAGCGAGGATAGCGGCGTTTGCGGCGCCGGCTTCTCCTATAGCCATCGTTGCGACAGGAATGCCCGAAGGCATTTGCACCGTCGAGAGAAGGGAGTCGAGGCCCTTCAAATCGCTCGATGGAATTGGCACACCGATGACTGGCAATGTGGTCCGCGAGGCGATAGCTCCAGCCAGGTGGGCAGCGGACCCGGCGGCGGCGATGATGACTTTGAGACCGGCCGATTCCGCGTCTGCCGCGTATTGAGCGGCTCGGTCGGGGGTTCTGTGCGCGGAAATGACCTGGAGGTCACAAGCTACCCCAAAATCTTCCAGCAGCCGCAGTCCCTTTTCAACGAACTTCAGATCGGACTTGCTGCCAACCAGAAAGCCAACTAACGGTTTGCCTTTCACAATCCCTTCCTCCTGACAGATGCAATGCCCTGAGGTCTCGGTCTTCGCGACCTCTGCGTGCTCTGCGGTTTGATCCACCTCGGGCTATCGCCGGAGCGCCTTCGCTCCGATGTCTGTCCTATAATGCGCGCCGTCAAAGTGGATTCTGCGAACCGCGCCGTATGTTGTCTCTATCGCATCGGCGATTGTCTTGCCGAGGCCGGTTACGCCCAACACTCTTCCTCCGTCCGTTACGAACCGCCCATCTTCGAGGCGCTTTGTCCCGGCGTGGAAGACGACGACAGAGCTTTCTTTCACTGAGTCAAGACCTGTGATGACTTTGCCCCTCTCATACGCCCCCGGATACCCGCCGGACGCCATCACTACGCAAACGGCGGGCATCGAGCTCCATTTCAACTCAACTTCCGATAGGCGCCCATCAATGACCGCGTCCATCACCTCGACGAGGTCGTTTTCGAGGCGGGGCATGAGGGCCTGATTTTCCGGATCGCCGAAGCGCACGTTGAATTCGAGAGCCTTCGGTCCGTCATCAGTGATCATCACTCCGGCGTACAAAACACCTTTGTATTCGATTCCGTCGGCGGCAAGACCACGAATCATGGGGGTCAGGATGTCGTTGTTGATTCGCCGATAGACCTTCGGCGTGACTACAGGAGCCGGCGAATAGGCGCCCATGCCGCCGGTGTTCGGCCCTTCGTCGTTATCAAAGACCGGCTTGTGGTCCTGAGCGGAATCCATCGCCAGAACCGTTTTGCCGTCGGTGAAAGCCAGCAGCGAAGCCTCTTCCCCGAAAAGGCAATCTTCCACAATCACTTGATCACCCGCGCTGCCGAACTCCCTATCCACCATAATCGTCCTGACGGCCTGCTCCGCTTCATCCCTCGTGCGGCAGACAATCGCTCCTTTTCCTGCGGCGAGACCGTCCGCTTTAACAACCATCGGAACGGAACGACCGCGGATGTGCTCGAGAGCCTTCCCGGCATCGGTGAAGACGACGTGCTCGGCGGTTGGTATCCCGTATTTGACCATTATCTCTTTCGCGAAGACCTTGCTCACCTCAATCTGGGCGGCGGCTTTCGTCGGCGCGAAAATCCACAATCCGCGTTGGAGAAACTCATCGGCGATTCCCGAAGCCAGAGGCGCCTCAGGCCCAACGGCCGTCAGGTCAATGTTTTCCTTCTCGGCAAAATCGGCAAGAGCCTGAATGTCCGTGGGCGAAATCTTCACGCACTCGGCGAACTCGGCGATACCGCCATTTCCCGGGGCACAGAAGATTCTCTCGACACGCTTGCTCTGGGCAATCTTCCAGACCAGCGTGTGCTCTCTCCCACCACTTCCGATGACCAGTAGTTTCATCCGCGCCTCCGAGACGTTGCCCGACGGGGCCGAGGCCGTCAGCATTCGGGCTGTCGTTTTCGTGCCATTATGGCGCGCGCGACCAGCCTACACAAGGTCTTTGGACCGGCCCGGCGAGCTTACGACGAGGAGGAGCGTTTGGCGTAATCCCTCAGTTACGGGGGGGGGGGCTCACCGCAGAGAGCGCAGAGGGCGCAGAGGACACATGTTTGTCGTGTCCCGCCTTCATCGAGACCAGGGAAACACTCCCCCGCGGGACGCGGGGCGGGGCAGGCGGCCCGTGCCACCCTTTTCCCGTAGGCGGCGCCGTCTCTGCCCTCAAAATCACCGCCACGCAGACAGGGGGCCGGACCCGAAAGGTTTCTCGCAGAGCCGCGTTTGGCGCGACCGGGGGAGCAAGCTCCCCCATCACAAAGCGGTGGCTCCGCTGCCGCACTCCAAGGTTCCTTCGGCGCGCTGCGAATTACCCCTCAGGTGGGGGGAATCCTTGGCGTCTTTGCGTCTTAGCGAGAGAAAATGCAGTGCGACTTGTGCCCCAAAATCAGCGACACGCACCCAAGATTTTCATGGTCTCCCATTGAACGAAGTTTGTTAAAGACTGCGGCTTGGGCCTCGAATGTCAATGCCGGAAATGGCGGATGCCGGTGAAGACCATGGCGACGTTGTGCTCGTCGCA
>CAZFAP010000069.1:0-22675 GCA_964516325.1 uncultured Verrucomicrobiota bacterium | reverse complement strand
TCGAACTCCGGCAACTCCGGATCGTTGAACCCCGCATCAATGCACGGCGAATCCGCCCTCAGCCAAAAATCCCCTCTGTCCGCATCCACAAACTTCGGCTCCTCACTGATGTTCCCCTCCCCTCCCCCCGTCCAATCCTGGATGCAACTGAACGACGGAATGCCTGATCTATAGATCTGGCTCCCTGAGATCGCTGCCGTGTTACCACAGATGATGCAGTTGCGGATCCTGCCGCAGTAGTAGAGCCCGCCGCCGTGGAGATCTGCAGAATTCCCCACCACAACGTTGTTCTGGATCGTGCCCAGGCAATGAGCCAGACCGCCGCCAAAGTCAGCAGAGTTGTGGCAGATAGTGTTGTTCTGGACGAGGCCATCGCAATAAGCCAGCCCTCCCCCGAACATACGGGCCCGGTTACCGGTGACGGCGTTGCTCTGGATGGTGCCTTGACACCAAGCCAGACCGCCGCCGGAAGAACGCTGCCCAAGGGCCGAGTTCCCTCTGATGATGTTGTTCCTGATCCTGCCGTGGCATTGATACAGACCGCCGCCGAAAACGTCCTCGCCAACAGTTGAGTTTCCGGTGATCACGTTGTTGTGGATCGTGCCGTCGCAATGGGCCAGGCCGCCGCCGCCACAGTCGTCGGCAACAGCGGAGTTTCCGATGATGACGTTGTTGTGTATCGCGGCGTGAGTGTGACCCTCCTCCGTCCCACCGCAGATTCCGCCGCCTTCTGAGGCGCTGCCGTTCCGGATGGTGAATCCCGACAGGACGCAGCTTTCGTCCTCTGTTCCGGAGAAAGTAACCACGGAGCCGGAATGGTTGCCGTCAATGACGGTTTCGGCGACGACCGTTGCATCCCATGGGTCGGTGCTTGTCAGCACAACGTTCTTGCCGCCAAAACTGATGTTCTCCGCGTAAACCCCCGCATAAACTACGATCTCGTCTCCGTGATCGGATTCCCAGAGAGCAGGCTGAATGGTCTGATAGCCCACCCCTTTAGTCAGGTTCTCGACAAGGGTCTTCGCTTCTACGGTGGGATTCCACCCATAACGGTACTCTTTGATATTGGAAATGCGGTCTCCATCGGGATCGGTGGCACCGTCCCCTTCAACGTTTGCGAACCAGTGCAGCTCCCAGTCGTCGGGCAAGCCGTCGGAATCCCTGTCGGGAGATTTGGAAGCGGCCTCCGCGGTGTTTCCATAGGCACCCATATTGACGCGCGCTCCATTGGGCTCCGGCTCGTTTGAGAAGGGAGATGTGGGATCGCCTGCGTCTATACAAGGAGACCACGAGCTGAGATGGAAATCTCCGTTCTCCGGATCAAGGAAATGCGGGTTGAAGGGGACGTTTCCTTCTCCTCCGGTCCAGTTCTCGATGCAGGAGTATGTGGGTTCGCTCGAAGCGTAAAGCTCGGCGGCATGCCATGCCTTGTTTCCCCAGATGATGCAGTTGCGGATGGTACCAACGCAACGATGCAGCCCGCCGCCGGACCATGTGGCGGAGTTACCCGTGATGGCATTGTTCTGGATGCTGCCGTTGCATCCGTACAGCCCGCCGCCCCAGTCAGCCGAGTTGTCGGAGACGATGTTGTTCTCCATCGTGCCGTCGCAATAATGCAGCCCGCCGCCCACACCCTGGGCCGAGTTGCCAGAGATCACATTGTTCTGGATGGTGCCGTCGCACCTACACAGCCCGCCGCCTCCGTGCAGAAACCACGCGTTACCATGACCGACAGCCGAGTTTCCAGCAATGAGGTTGCTCTGGATGGTGCCGTTGCAAAAATACAGCCCGCCGCCGCTTCTTCGGGCCGAGTTGCAGGCGATGACGTTGTTCTGGATGACGCTGTCGCAATGATACAGCCCACCCCCGTCCCATCCGGCCGAGTTGCCGGTGATGGTGTTGTTCTGGATCGTACCGTCGCAATACGCCAGTCCGCCGCCATGCCAAGCGAAGTTTTCCGTGATCACGTTGTCCCGGACCGTGGCCTGAGCGGCGTTCTCCCATGTCCCACCGCAGATTCCGCCACCTTGTTCCCCGCCGCCGTTCTGGATGGTGAAGCCGGACAGGACACATGTTTGGTCCTCTGTGCCGCAGAAGCTGACAACCGGACCAGCCTTGTCACCGTCAATGATGGTATTGGCCACCACGTCCGTCGCTGATGGGTCAGCACCCCTAAGCATGACGTTCCTGCCGGCGAAACTGATGTTCTCCCTGTAAACCCCCGGATGAGCTACGATCTCATCGCCGTCGTCAGATTCCAGGAGACCAGCCTGAATGGTCTGGTACCAGACCCCTCTGGTCAGGTTTTCCACAAGGGTCTTAGCTGCTACCCTGGGATCCCACCCATAACGGTACTCTCTGATATTGGGAATGCGATCGCCATCAGGATCACCGGCACCGTCCTGTACCAGGTCTCCGAACCAATGCAGCTCCCAATCGTCGGGTAGGCCGTCGGCATCTGTGTCTGGGGATTTGGGAGCAGCCTCCGGGGTGTTTCCGTACGCTCCCATATTCACTCGCCCTCCATTAGGATACGGCTCGCTCAAGAAGGAAGACGTGGGATCACCTGCGTCTATACAGGGTGACCAGGACTTCAAATGGAAATCGCCGCTACTGGCGTCAACGAAATGGGGGTCGAAGGCAATGTTGCCTTCTCCTCCGGTCGAGTTCTGGATGCAGGAGTACGTGGGCACGCTGCAATCGGAAACTTGGACCGCACCGTCGTTGCCCCAGATGACGCAGTTGCGGATCGTAGCGTTGCAATCACACAGCCCGCCGCCGTACCCTCCCGACGAGTTCACGGTGATCGTGCTGTTCTGAATTGTCCCGCTGCAATAACGCAGGCCACCGCCTGAATTTCCGCTGATGACGTTATTCTGGATCGTGCCGTCGCAATTGTCCAACCCACCGCCGTAAAGAGCGTAGTTCTGGGCGATGGTGTTGTGCTGGACTAAGCCGTCGCAACAACTCAACCCGCCGCCTCCATCCTCGGCTGAGTTTGCGGCGATCACATTATGTTGGATCGTGCCCTGACACCAAGCCAGGCCGCCGCCGCGATCAGCCATGTTGCCGGTGATGGTGTTGTTCTGAACGGTACCGCCGCAATCATACAGCCCACCGCCGAACTGGGCTGAGTTCCCCGCTATGGTGTTGTGCTGGATTAAGCCGCCGCAATAGGCGAGCCCTCCGCCGTTGCGGGGGGCCGAATTGCCGGTGATGAGGTTGTTCTGGATGACGCCGTCGCAATAGGCCATCCCGCCGCCATCCTCGACAAATCCGCCATTGGCCCAATTCCCCGTGATGATGTTGTTCTGTATCGTGGCGCCGGTGCGACTTTCTTCCCTCCCGCCGCAGATGCCTCCACCCTCGTCAGCCTCACCGTTCTGAATGGTGAAGCCGGAGAGGATGCATGTCTGCCACTCCCAACCAGAGAACGTGACGACGGAGCCGGCTTTATTCCCGTCAACGACGGTGCTTGCGACGACGGCGAAATCGAGGGGGTCCGTGCTGGTGAGGGTGATGTTTTTGCCGTCGAAGTGGATGTTCTCGACGTAGGTGTCTTCGGCGACGATGACGATGTCGCCCTCGGAGGCAGCGTCTATCCCTTCCTGGATCGTTTTGAACGCAGTCCCCCACGACGTTCCATTGCCAGACATCGCCACCGAGCTGTCCACGTACCAGGTCGCCGCGAAAGCTCCATCGCAGAAAAGCACGCAAGCCACGAAAGTGACTGCACTTATGACCTTCCCCATTTCATTGCCCTCCTGAGAGTCCACTTCCGACCCACGCTTTTTGACATGTCAAAAAGCCACTCAAGACATCACGCCAGGGAAATCCTCCGCGTGCAACTTCCGTTTGGTATGCAACATACCACAGATTTACGGATTTTCAAGGACGCGGTAGAAGCGGCGGGGGACGAGGAGAGGAGGGGCGCCGGTCAAAGAGCCCTCGTCGGTCCAGGAGGTCGTCATGTCGCCGGCGGAGGGGAAGGTGGCGACCGCGAGATGCCAGGTTAAAAGGTCGTCGGTGTAGAAGATGGAATAGGTCTTGTCGGCGAGGGAGCTCCAGGTGAAGGTGGTCTGGTGGGGTTCGGGGCCTGGGGTCAGGGCGTTGATGTAGAACTCGTATGCCCCCATGTCCACAGTGAGGCTCTTCCCGCCGAACATGATTCTGTGCATCCCCGCAATGTCGAACTCCGGCAACTCCGGATCGTTGAACCCCGCATCAATGCACGGCGAATCCGGCAAAAGCCGATAATCGTTGTCCAGGTACGTCTCGGGATGGTTGTCCGGCCCGTCCGGGTCCACGAACCTCGGATCCTGGGCAGTGTTCCCGTCTCCCTCCCCCGTCCACCAGTGAACGCAGGAATAGGTGGGTTTGCTGGAGGCGTAGAGCTGTGGATACGCCAATGCTGTGTTCCCCCAGATGACGCAGTTGCGGATCATCCCGTCGCAATGAGAAAGACCGCCGCCCCCGCTGTCGTACGCGGAATTACGCACGATAACGTTGTTCCGGATGACGCCGTCGCAGTCCCAAAGCCCCCCGCCGTCCCCTAACTGGACGTGGTTGTCGCAGATGATGTTGTTCTCGATGACGCCATTGCACTTTGCCAGGCCCCCGCCCCAGCCTTGGTCCTCCCATAAGCCGTAGTACTGTCCCCAGGCGATGTTGCCGACGATCAGGTTGCCCCGAATGATCCCGTTGCAGTTGTACAGACCTCCCCCAGGGCAAAGCTCGATCCGGTACTCGCCGTTTGCGGGCCGGAGGGTTTGAGGGCACCTCCAGGGCCCGACGCAGTTCCCCATGATGACATTGTTCTCAATGAGGCCATGGCAGTGGGCTATCCCTCCCCCTGCATTGCTTGCATAATTGCCGATGATTGTGTTGTTCCGGATTACCCCGTCGCAGTACGCGATGCCGGCGCCGTGCCAGGTCGCGGAGTTGCCGGTGACGATGTTGCACTCGATGGTGGCGCGGGAGTTTCCCTGCCGGCCCTCGCCCACGATCCCCTGTACGGCGCTTCGGACTGTGAATCCCGACAGGGTGCAGCTTTCGTCCTCGGTCGCGTCGAACTGCACACCCCAGGTGCCGCCGTCAATAGCGGTGCTGCCGACCACAGCCGGGTCCCCCGGATTGGTGCTGGTCACAATGATGTCCTTACCGTTGAACTTTATCCCCCCCGCGTAAATCCCGGGGGCGACCAGGACCGTGTCGCCATGGGAGGAGCCATCAATTCCTTCCTGGAGGGTTTTGAATGCCGTCCCCCAGGTCAAGCCGTCCCCCGAGGACGGCACAGAGGCGTCAACGTACCATGTCGCGCCGAAGGCGCAATCAGGGAGGATCGCGGCGAGCGCGAGGGGGAGGAAAAAGGCGTTTCGCATGTTCAGCCCTCCGGGTGGTTAATTGCGAAAGCAAGTGAGCGACGCAATGTAAACGGTCTTGCCCGATTTGACCCGCGCGCCGACGTCGTAAGAGCCACTCGCGCCCACTGTGAATGTCGCCGAGACGCGACAAGCCGAGAGGTGCTCGTCGTCGTTCGGGTTGTTGGGGTCGTTCGCGATCGTGGTGAGCCAGCAGTTCTGGTACTCGCCGGTGGGGTCGCCCGGCGCATACGGCTCGACATCGTCCTGCGTCACCTGCTGCCCATTCGTGAAGGCCAGGAATTGGAGCGTGTACGTCCCCGCCTCCAGGTGAACCGTCTGGTAGAGGTTCTGGGTCTCGGCGCCTTTGTTCTTGCATTTGAAGCTTTGTGCATCGCTTCGGAGGTGGTTCTGGATTGTTCCTATCCAGCGCCCGTCCAGTGTCCACTCCTGAAGCCGGCAGCAGAACCAGTCGGTGGTCACCATCGTGGGCGTGTCGTCCGCGCGGACACCAACGCCCCAGCAACAGAAGCTCTCCTGCGGCCCGGAACCTCTGACGCCCCAATGGCCTACCCAGTTGCCCAAGCTGTCGTATTTGCTGAAGATCAGGCCGTCCCTCTCCAGGTCACCGCTCCCGATGTACAGGTACTGATTCATGCGACACCTTCTACTGTCAGTCAGGACCAAGCCCTGCAATCCTCTCCCTTTTTTCTCAGTCCAGGCATCCGCCGCCCTTAAAAGACTACACTTTCCCTCATGGGTTTTCAACAGTGCGGTAGAAGCGGCGGGGGACGAGAGATGGAGGAATGCCCGTCTTGGAGCCGTCGTCGGTCCACGAGGTGGTCCGGGCGCCCGCGGAAGGCGCCGCATCATCGGCGAGACTCCAGAGAAGAAGGTCAGCCGTGTAAAAGACGGAGTAGGACTTTCCGGCGACGGAGCTCCAGGTCAAAGTCGCCTGGTCGGGCTGCGGCCCCAATTCGCAGCGATTGATGTAGAACTCAAAGGCGCCCATATCCACTGTGGTGGTTCTCCCCCCGTAGAGGATTCTGGGCATGCCCGCGATGTCGGTATCCGGAAGCCCCGGGTCGTTACGGCCTGCGTCTATGCAGGGCGAGGATGACGGAAGCCGGAAATTCGCGCTCCCAACATCAACGAATCCTGGGTCCTTTGCGATGTTCCCTTTGCCCCCTCCGGTCCAAGTCTGGATGCAGGAATAGCTCGGTTCGACGCATTGGTAAAGCTGCGGTCCCTGCCCGGCTGTATTTCCCCAGATGATGCAGTTGGCTATGACGCCCTGACACCAGCCCAAGCCGCCGCCCTCACGCCCACCGGAGTTGCCAGCGATCGTGTTGTTCCGGATGTCGCCGTTGCACTCATACAGTCCGCCACCGCTGTCCGAGGAGTTGCCGGAGATGATATTGCCCTGTACGGCGCCGCTGCATCCGTAGAGTCCCCCGCCCCGCCATGGGGCCGAGTTTTGGGAGACCACGTTGTTCCGGATGAAGCCATTGCAAAAGGCCAGCCCACCTCCACCCCGGAGTGCTGAGTTCCCTGTGATCGTGTTATTCTGGATCGTCGCGTGGGTAGGATTACCCTCGCCCCCTCCGTAGATTCCGGCGCCTGAACCGGCATTCCCGTTGCGGATGGTGAAGCCGGCGAGAACGCAGTCTTCGCTTTCTCGACCCGTGAAGGACACGACGGGACCGGCGCCGTCGCCATCCAATATAGTTGAGGCCACTATCCTGGACTCTTTTGGGTCAGAGCTCCGAAGGACGACGTTCGTGCCGCAGAAAAGAAGGTTTTCGCGGTATGTCCCGGGGGCCACGACGATCTCATCCCCGTTGGCAGCGAGGCAAAGAGCCTGCTGAACTGCGGGCAGACCTCCGGGCACATGGATAATTTCAGGGGGAGTCGGCGTGAGCGGGTCCGTACCACGCAGGAGTTCCAAACCGTCACGAAGCCCGTCGCCGTCCGTGTCGCCGTTCGCGGGATCGGCCCCCGCCGCGGACTCGTCCGTGTCAGAAAGCAAATCGCCGTCCGAGTCCGGAGAGGAATTGTACTCGTAGCATCCCATATCCACTCTCCCGCCGGTGAGACGGCAGTTGCCGCCGAGGTCGCATTGCCGCCAGGCGGGCCAGTAGTAGTTAACGCCCTTATCTATACAGGGCGAGTTCGACTGAAGACGATAATCGCCCCCGGCGGCATTGACGAAAAGAGGGGGCTGGTTGGTGTTGCCTACCCCGCCGCCGCTCCAGTCCTGAATACAGGAGTATGCTGGTTCACTGCAATCGCCCACCTGGGGACCTTCCGGGCCGGTGTTTCCCCAGATGATGCAGTTGCGGATGATCCCGCCGCATCCACCCAGACCGCCCGCAGGCGCCTCACCGCCAGTAGCCGAGTTGCCAACGATCGTGTTGTTCAGGATGGGGCCATCGCAACCAGACAGCCCCGCCGCGCCTCCTCTGGACGAGTTTCCAATGATGAGGTTGTTCTGAATGATGCCGCCGCAGCCAGCCAGCGCCCCTTCCCCATCGCTATCAAGACCGGAATTTCCGCTGATGACGTTGTTCTTGATGATGCCATCGCAATGGTCCAGCCCCGCGGCGCCCTCGCCAGTGGACGAGTTTCCGGTGATGACGTTGTTTTCGATGATGCCGTAGCAGTAGCGAAGCCCACCGCCGCGTCCGGCCGAGTTCTGAGTGATCGTGTTGTTAACAATGTGCCCGTCGCAGAGAGCGATCCCTCCGCCTCTGTACGCTGAATTGCCGGTGATGACGTTGTTGCGGATAGTGGCGTGGGTGGGATTCTCCCTGAACTGTATTCCACCGCAAATTCCCCCGCCATACCCGCCCTGCTCATAGGCGGCCTCGCCATTGCGGATCGTGAAGCCGGATAGCACGCACGTTTCGTCTTCGGTACCCAGGAAGGTCACGACGGAACCCGCCTTGTTGCCGTCAATGATAGTGCCCGAAACGACATCGGGGTCGAGGGGATTGGTGCTGGTCAGTGCGATGTTCTTGCCGTTGAACCGGATGTTTTCGATGTAGATGCCCTGCCTGACGATAACCGTATCGCCATCCGATGCCGCGTCAATCCCGTCCTGGACCGTCTTGAAAGCAGTCGCCCAGGAGGTCCCGTCGCCGGAAACAGCCACCGACGCGTCAACGTACCATGTCACCAACTTTGCGGGGTTCGTGGCGTGAACGTATTCGTCAAGGTTCGTCTTGTCGTCGCCGTCCGGATCGTCGGATGGTCCCTGGGCGAGGTCGCCAAAAAAGTGGATTTCCCAGTCATCGGGAAGCGAATCTCCATCGGCGTCCTCCGAAGCGGATGCCGCCTCCGGGGTGTTGCCGTAGGCGCCCATGTTGATTCTTCCGCCGTTGGGCGGTGGCTCGTTGGAGAAATCGGACGAAGGATCGCCCGCGTCAACACAGGGCGACCAGGTCTGCAAATGGTAGTCTCCCCCTCGCGGATCAACCAAGTGCGGGTGAACGGATATGTTTCCCTCGCCCCCCTGTTCCCACCCTTGAATACACGAGTAGGTCGGGGAGACAGAATCGGCGAGCTGAGGGCCGCTGAAGGAATCAACATTCCCCCAGATGACGCAATTCCGGATCGTGCCGCCGCACCAGGCCAGCCCCCCGCACCCGGAAGCGGATGAGTTGCCGTAAATGGTGTTATTCTGGATGCTGCCGTCGCAGTCGTACAGCCCCCCGGCATAGTCATCCGCGGAGTTTCCGGCGACCACGTTGTTCTGGACGGCGCCCTGGCAATAAGCCAGCCCTCCGCCGTACCTCGCAGAATTGCCGACGATTACGTTGTTCTGAATGGTGGCATGAGTCCAGCTCGGCCATGTTCCACCGCAGATGCCCCCTCCACGCTCAGCTCTGCCGTTGCGGAGTGTGAAGCCAGCGAGAACGCAAGTTTCGTCTTCCGTGCCGAAGAAGGCCACTGCCGAGCCTTTCCCGCCCCCGTCAATCACGGTGCTGGCCACGATGACCGGGTCGAGGGGATTTGTGCTCCTGAGCGTGATATTCTTGGGAATCACCTCGCCGGAAACCGTTACGTCGTCAATGGCGAACCACCAGTCGAACTTCGCTTCATAGAAACGCCATCGAACCTGGATGTTCTTCTGATCGGCATAGGCGGAGAGGTCCATGTCCTCCGGAGTGATGTCATACTCCGTAACCGTGGTCGCGTCATAACGCAGGAGACTCACCCACTCACCCCACCCGGCGGCTTCCTCGAAGACCCGTATGTCCACCTCTGCGACCTGGAGATGATGCGTATCCTCTGTGTAAACCCGGAAGTTCTTGTTGAACTTGAGACGAACGTTTTGCCAGTCTCGACAATTTATGCCGGGCGTGATGAGTTCTTCGTCCATTTCTGCCCCACCGGCGAGGTCGCTGTCGCTGATCATATAGTTCTGAGTCATGCCGGCAAGGTTTGGGGCCTGTTCCCGAAGGGGATCCCCCGTGGCGCTCCACAGCCGCCATGCGGCATTCGCTTCCCCCGAGCCGTTGACCACTTTCCATCCCGCACCCACCACATCGTCGTTTGTGTACAGGTTCGTATAGGCGTCAAAGTTCTCCTCAAAGATTGTGTTCCCGGGCCAGCGGACGTTCTCCAAATAGACTCCTTCCGCGACGATGACTGTGTCGCCCGCCGACGAGGCGTCAATGCCCTCTTGAATCGTCTTGAATGCGCTCCCCCACGATAGTCCATTCCCCGAAACAGCGACCGAGCCATCCACGTACCAGGTTTCGCCCGAAGCTCCACTGAAATCACACACTGCCAATAGAACGCCTGCCACAAAGAGAATCTTCCACATAACGTTTCTCCCTTGAAATCCAGCCTCCTGTGCGTATTGCTGATCGCGTTTTCTCGGTAGGGCAGGAGGTAATCACCCCCTGCCCTTTCCACGAGAGTCCGCTCGGAGGGTTCTGCTTCGGCTGGGGAGGCGTGCCGGAATGCCCGCCCAACACAACGCCAGAGCCGCCCACAGCATCCTCCATGAGCTGCTCGCGGCGGAATGACCTTCCGAGTGAGTATCGCGGCCCCCGGGCTGCGTGCTTTCCTTCGAGTCTCGACGCTGTTCCCGCTTCGTGTTGTGGCTTGTGATGAATTTGACGAACTCCTCGTTCTTCTCGCCCGACTTGACTTTCAGACTCAGCGGCACGTTCAGCTTTTCCAGTTCGAGGTCCCCACCCAGCCAGGCTTCGACGGTAACTACATACCCGGGCTTCGTCGTGGTTGGATCGGGGGGAGCTTCCGAATGCCAGCCGCGATAGAGGACTTTAAGCTCCCAGTCGAAGGGGATTGTCCTGTCCTCTCCTCCGGCGTAATTCCCGAGTGTGCGAGTCTTCCCCTGTCCGGGATGCAAGAGGAGTTTCATCGGCGTGCCTTTCAGCGCGGCGTACTGCTCGATGAATTCGTTGAACTCCTCCGTGTCGCCAGCGTAGAAGAAGAATTCGCCCACGAAGGGGGCGTAGCCGTAAACGCGGCCTCCGCGGTTCAGCAGGTCCGCGAGTCCCGCGGGCCAGTCCGGGTGCTGACTCACAGGATACCCGGGCGGGTGTTCCACCGCCAGGCCAAAAACCGGGGCGCAGCCGAGCAATGCGAGCAATCCGGCCAGAAATGAGGTTACCTTCCTGCCCATTGCATTTCCCCTATTCGAGATTCGTTAGCGTTGATAGCTGCTCTCGGTCCACTCATTAGACGCGCAAACGACCCAGGAGTTCGGGCAACTGGTTATTGAAAGTCTATCTCCTCTGAACTCCGAATTAGCCCAGCCAGTGGCCCCGTGTCAAAAGAAGCTTCTACCAGGTACGTTCCCTTTGGTATTCCGACGGAATACCGGGCGGAACCTGCTCACCCAAACGTGAATCTGTCGAGGGTGTCGTCACCCTGATGAACGACCTCGCCGTTGGGCTTCTTGATTTCGACATGGGCCTTGACGGGTTGCCCATCCTTCCGGCATTCGATGGCGTCTTCACCGACAAGAAGTTCGAGTCCAATCCCCAGGTTGCCTATTTGGCGCCCGTCGGGCTTGGCAGTAAGTTCCATTCTCGGGGCGCCGCTGATGCTGCAAACGGCGGCGTTTTTCAGCGTCTTTGATGGTCTCGCACTTGTGGTGAAGGAATACTCCCAGACAGCGTCGCCATCTCGCAGCCTTATCTTCGCCGCGACCGAAAAGTCTTCCGCGACCCCCGCGCGGGGGTATTGGCGATAGTTAAGGATGAGCTGGCAGGGGTTCCGGATGCCTTCCGCTTTCTTGTTGTAAGGCACGTCCAGATCGAGCGGGGCAAAGGTGGCGGTGGAAAGCCACGTTCCGTGCCGGTTCGCTTCTTTCAGGGTCAGTCTTTCCGATTCCTCAAACTGCCCGTTGAAGTTCAGGTCGCCATAGAGTATATCGTGCCCCGTTCGCGTCCCTCCCGATTCGTCGGAGGCGATGGAGAGGACCTTTGAGCCGTCTTCGGTCAGGGCGATTTTGCCGAAGAGGGGCCTTTTTGATTTGAAGACAACTGGCGACGGCTTTTCGGAGATCACGGCTACCGGTGAGCCTGGTTTCGCCGGGTCGGCGGGCGTGTCTTTGTCCTGAGCTATGGGAAGCCCGGATGGATGCTCCTGGGCGGAGGGAAATGCGGCGGTGATCCAGGCGAAGGCGAGTAGCAGAACAGAGAATAAGAGAATCTTCTTGCTCATAATGTCTTCTCCCACTCAGGGTTTCCGGCGTTGAGACAGACCATGGCGTTGACCCCAACTGCTTAGTCACGGATGGGGGCGAAAGGTTGCACAGATTTCTCGCGGGGGTCATTTGCATCGCATGAATAGTTGGCAGAGTCTCAATCTCGGCGCGGTGGAGAAACTGAAAACGCGATTGGGCGCCCAACGTCCGCACCCCCGGTCTCAGCAAACGGAAGGAGGCGTCACGGAGGTTTTCATGACAGGCTTTGTTTGGTAAACTGCCTCTCGCACTGGGAGAGAAGTCCGCGGTGACATGTTGAAGGCACAGTGGAAAGGGGAAGAAACCACCACCTGCTGACCGAGCCCGCGAAAACGCGGCGGCGCTTAACGACTTTCCGCGCAAAGGCCACGCTTAGGTCTGGGAAACACGAAAAGGCTGGCGAAGGGCGGTCTGCGCTGGCGGCCAACTCTGCCAAAAATCGCCACTGTAATTGGCGCGGATGAGCCGGAAGTCTCCAATCATGAGAGGAAAACGAATGGCGAAGGTGCAACCGGACATGCCTTCCTGGCTTACTCGATTTCATTACGGCTGGGTAGTGCTCGCCATGGCGACGCTGGTGGTGTTCGGGTCGCTGGGGCTGGGACGCTTTGGTTACACGGCGGTGCTTCCGGCAATGCAGACAGGACTGAAGATGGATAACACTCAGGCGGGTGTGCTCGCGACGGCGAATCTCGTCGGCTATCTGGCCTTGTCCGTGGTCGGCGGAATGCTGGCGGCGCGATACGGCCCGCGGTCGGTGATTGCGGCAGGGCTTGCGGTGGCGGGGGCTGGGATGTTCATGACGGGGCGGGCAAACAGCTTTCTTGAAGCGGCGTTCTGGCGCGTCGTCGTGGGCGTCGGGAGCGGCGCAAGCAACGTCCCGGTAATGGGGCTTCTGGCGGCGTGGTTTGCGGCACGGCGGCGAGGTCTCGCTTCGGGGATTGCCGTAGCGGGTTCGTCGTTCGGGCTGATCTTCGTTGGACCGCTCGTGCCTCGCGTTCTTTCCGCCTACGGCGAAAGCGGTTGGCGCCTCTGCTGGTCTATTTTTGGCGGCGTAACGCTGGCGTTAGCAGTCATTGCCTTAATCTTCTTGCGAAATCGCCCGTCCGAGATGGCGCTGAAGGCTCTGGGTGCGGATGCCGCCGATCCGGCGCCGGCTCCACGAGCAGGGGCCCTTCAGTGGAGGCGCGTGTATCGCTCGGCGATTGTATGGCACGTGGGGCTGGTCTATGTGGCGTTCGGTTTTTCATACATCATCTACATGACTTTCTTCACCAAATGCCTGATTGCGGAAGGCGGCTACACGCAGGGAGAAGCCGGACGACTTTTCATGACGATGGGGTGGTTCAGCCTCCTGTGCGGCTTGATCTGGGGGACGGTTTCGGACCGCATCGGCCGCAAACGCGCTTTGATTCTCGTCTATCTGATTCATGCGGTCGCGTTCAGTCTGTTTGCGTTCTGGCCCGAGCCCATCGGCTTCACGCTTTCGGCGATTCTATTCGGTCTTTCGGCGTGGAGCATCCCGGCGATTATGGCCGCCCTGTGCGGAGATATTCTTGGCCCGACTCTGGCGCCGGCGGGACTGGGCTTCATCACGCTTTTCTTTGGTCTGGGGCAGGCGGTTGGTCCGAGCGTTGCCGGCGCGATGGCGGACGCTGCCAAATCAGTCCTTCCCGCGATATTCCTCGCGGCCGGTGTGGCCCTTTTAGGCGCGATTGGTGCGTCATTGCTTCGCCGGAAGGGTCTAAAAGGCGGGTCGGCTCGCGAGCGCTTAAATGTGGCTGGCGACGAACCAGAGGAACGATAGGAGAGCACCCGCCGTCGCTCATGAACCTCGTTCACCCAGAGACGATGGGAATGTCGGCCCCCTGATGGTAAGTTTCAGATGGGGCGCCACCAAGACACAGGGGAGTGATGACCATCGGGTGGAGGTATTTTTGTGTCTTTGAGTCTTAGTGGTGCAAGAAAAGGCTCCCCGCGCGATGCTCATTCTCAACGCAGAGATCTCAGAGAGGAAGAAACTGGACAGAATAACGGGATTGACCGGATGATCCTCTGCATCCCGTGCATCCGATTCATCGTGTCGAAAAAATCAGGGGAGTCCCCCACCCCGCGATTCTCTCAAAAATGCGACACCGGATTCACGAGTGCGAGTACTACGGCTTGCGTTCCGCGGCGGAGCGGCGAATTTCCCTGGCGGTCTCAAAAGGCATGGGGAAAGCCGCGCCCGTTGTAACTAAGAAGACGTCGTTCTCTTCCCACCAGAAGACAGCCTGGCCGGATTTGCCCTCGCAGTAGTAGTACGTCTGACCATCCATCTGCTTTTTTCTCAGGGTGTTTGGCTTACAGAGCCTGGAAATCTCGTCCCCGTCGGCGACGGGCACCACGAACAGCGATAGGTTAGTGTCGCGGTGTGAATAGCGTATCTCGACGGCGGACTTGAGGCAGACGGCGCACTCCCGGAACCCCATGAGGGTGCATTTGTTGGACTTGAGGTCCGGGACGTTGATCTCCTTTTTCAGCCGGAGACTGACCTCTTTGGCGAGCCGGCTGGGGTCTGCGGTGGCGACTTCCAGGGGATACTCGTGAGCTTCGGCGTGATGGCCGAGGACTTCTCGAATCAAGGGAGGAAGACGGTGGGAGTTGACGACCCAAAGCGCCGCTGCAAAAACCGCCAGAAACATCGTCACGGTTACGGTGGAAGCGAGGATGGGCTGTGCTCGGAGGCGGGCGAAAACAAGATGAAAAAAATCGCCAATTCGGGAGGAATCGAGTTTTTCGAGGATCGCTGATTTGAGTCCGGGCGGGGCTTTTTCAAAGGGGAGGACCTCCGGGACGAGGCGCTTGAGCTTCACGAGGTCCTTGAAGAGTTTGTGGCAGTGATGACAGTTGTCGAGATGTGCCCGGACGGTTTCCGCTTCCCTGCCTTCCAGTTCCCCGTCTGCGAGTGGGGAAAGGTGGTCAGCTACTGTGCTGCAATCCATTCCTCTTTGCCTTTACTATTCCTTTGCTGACAGCCAGGTCGTAAAGTTTTCTCTGGAGCACTCCCCTGGCACGAGAAAGTCGGGACCGAACCGTGCCAATGGGAGTGCCCATGATATCCGCAATTTCTTTATAGCTGAACCCCGCTATGTCGGAGAGAACAACCGCCATTTTGAATTCGTCGGGCAACGATTCGAGGGCGTACTTGACATCGTCCTCCACGATCTCGTCGAGGTCCGGGCTCAGCCGCGTCTCTGCGGGGACTTGAGGCGGAAGCGGCAACTCGGCGCCCTGAACTCCCTCGATTTGGTCAAAACTGACGGTAGAAGGTTCCCTTGCCTTTTTGCGGAACCTGTTGATGAAGTTATTTTTCATAATCTTAAACAGCCACGCCTTGCAGTTGGTTCCTCTCTTGAACTTGTCGAAGAACCGGTAGGCGCGGAGAAACGTCTCCTGAACGAGGTCCTCGGCGTCCTGCACGTTTCCCGTCATGCGCAGAGCCGTATTGTACAAAAGGTCCAGGTGCACGAGCGCAACCTGCTCGAATTCCTCTCGCCTGGCATCCTTTGTTGCTTTCCGCATGGTGACCAATTCTGACTCCTTTGAAGACGGGAGGTGATCGGGGCCGCCCCGGGCACCGCGGGACCAGTCGGTTCTTGCTGCGACGCGGCATGACGGTAACGTCATGCCCGGCCCGCGCGGCTGCGCCCCGGAGGGCAAAACCTTCAACCGCCCACTGAATTAGGATAACAGAGATTTGATCGCGCAGCAATAGGCGGGTGCGGCTGTATTTCAGTGGGCGGGTGGATGAATCCATTGGTCGAGAAGTCCCGCCAGGGCGGGACTAAAGCCTGCTCCAGGATGGGGGGGGCTTTATCTCGTCCACCACGAGCTGACGTGGCGCCTGCGGCGTCACTGAACCCCGCCGGGGAGGCATCGCTCCCAGGGAAAGCAGCGTTTGACGCCACCGAAATGGGGACACACCCGTTCACGGCAAGACGCGCGAAGCCGAAGCGGTCCAGTCGCCACGTTCAGAGTCGGGGTGGTCCCTCGGCGAGCACTTTGCGCTTTGGCGTGAGGAAATCCGCTCAGAGTTCCCCACGCATCCGGGCGCCGCTTCCCGCCATGCCGCCGAGGGCCAACATCGGCACGAAGTATGCGGAAACACAGAACCGCAAGGGTCGGTGCAGACGAGTCGCCGATGCGGCAACGAAATAGCCTGCCCCAACATTCGGTGGAACTCAGCGCTCGACGACAATGGTAATGAGATTGCTGAGGGAGGTTTCTTCAGTGGCGACTCGTCGCCGGGAGTATCCCCCGCGTGGTTGTTTGTGAGGAGCGATTCTCGCGCAGCAGGGTCCCGCCCGCAGACAGCGTGTGCATTTTTCCGCACTCGGCCCTTGAAAGAAAGGACGCAAGGGTGTACGTATGAAGGTAAAGACCTGCGTGGCCAGGGGTGGTTTGCACAATTTTGTGCATCGTTGCACACATTTAACGGCTGGCGTTCGTTTTTCACGGGTCGGGCCAAGATGCGGCGGGGGAAAGAAGGGCTCCATGAGAGGCCCTGGCGTTTTCGTGTCGTTGGTAGTTACGCTGAGCCTGCTCGCTGGCGTGTGCGAGGGTGTGGGGACATACTCGTCTTCGGGGGCGGTGCAGAAGACGAGAGGGGAAGGAATTCCGGGTGTAGAGATTGTTTTCTTCTTGGTTGAGGGAGAAGGCGGCCTCCCGGCTCCGGTAATGACCGACGGGGAAGGGCGATTTTCACAGTCAGGGTTCTCGGAAGGTTGCACGTACGCCGCGGAGCCGAGCAAGGCCGGATGGCTTTTTGGTCCTCCGAGGATCGAGTTTAGCTCGCAAACGGAAGGCGTACTCTTTATAGGCCGTCCGCCATTTTCCGTATCCGGAAATGTCAGTGACGAAGCGGGGAAAGGGGTGGCGGGAGTAACGGTCGTGTTCTCTCTTGCCAGCGGGACGGGGGCTGTTCCTGCGGCCGTAACGACGAACGCGGACGGAGGGTTTTCTCAAAGTGGGTTCACTAACGGAGCAGGATACCGTGCCGCGCCGCAAAAGGACGACCTGGTTTTCTCACCGATTGCTCGAGAGTTCAGCGTCGAGACAGCCAGCGTCCCTCTAACCTTCACGCTGATCGCGCCCTATGCTCTTTCAGGGAATGTCCTCGACACTCAGGGCAAACCCGTAAGCGAGGTGGAAATCTCATTCTCCGACGTAATGGGTGAGGGCAACGCTCCTCCGCCAGTGTTGACCAACCAAAACGGATTCTGGGCGCAATCGGGGTTCAGCCACGCTGCCAGCTATGTTGTTACGGCTCGCAAGCGCGGGTATAGCTTTGACCCGCCGTATGAGCAAGTCAGTGGTCCGGCGGCCGATGTGGACTTCATGGCAACCCCACCGTACTCCGTCTCCGGGCGAGTGACAGACGAGTCGGGTCGCGGGGTCGAAGGGGTGGAAATGAGATTCCCTCCAAAAAGGGTGGCGAATCAGGAGCCGTGGGGATGCGTGGCGGCTTACGACTTTGAAGGCTCGTGCGAGGACTCGGTCGGGGAAAACGATGGCGTTGGCGCCGATGTTGGCTATGTGGAGAGCAAGGCGGGGTACTCGAAGGCAGCGTATTTCTACAGAAGCCGCAGCGTGGTGAACATCGGGAATGGTCCGGCGATTGCCAACCTCAGCCGCTTCACTGTCTCCGCCTGGATTTTTCCTTTAAGCGATGGCGAGAGCGACGCAGCGAAAATCTTTTTCAAATACAGCCCGCCTACGGGGTACATTCGATTTGAGGTCTGCCGGGAATCCGCGGGGTCGTTACGGTTGTTCGGGAGAGTCGAGTGCGCTGTGTCTGCGGCGGAAAGCTTGTCGAAGACGACGGACATGACCCTGACCCTGGGGGCGTGGCATCACGTGGCGATGACGTGGGACAACGAGACGGGCAAGGTGGGTCTGTTCGTTGACGGCGCGGAGGCTCCGTACAACTACCAGATGGCGGGGGTCGGGGCGCAGGGAGACGACTCGGCGGGAGGCGGCTGCATCGGGAACACAGACTTTGGAGAGCGGCGCTTCGATGGGTGCATTGATTCCTTTCGCATGTACAGACGGGTCTTGTCAAAAGCGGAGATTCAAGGCTTGTTCGACGAGGGAGGCGCTCTGACCGCTCCGCCGCCGGTGAATACAGCCGCAGATGGGACCTGGTCGCAAGAGGGATTCTGGGGTGGATGTGAGTATGAAACGGCGCCTTTCAAGACGGGCTGGGGATTCACTCCCGTTTCTCGCGAGTTCGGCGAAACAGCACAAGACATCGTCTTCGCGGCAAGCCCGCCGTACGAAGTCTCGGGGAAGGTCATCGCCGCCTCGGGAAAAGGTGACGGGGACACCATTCCGGATGGTGTCCCCCAGGTCAAGCTGACGTTCAAGAGGCGAAACGGGGGGATGGCAATCCTGCCCGGATGCGTTGCGGCGTACGATTTCGAGGGGACTTGCGAAGACAAGATTGGGGAGAACGAGGGAACGCCAGCAGGCATCAAGTATGTGGAAAGTGGAAGGGATGGGTCGCTCGCGGCGAATTTCTGCCAGAACGGCAGCGCGGTGAACATCGGCGGCGACTCCCAGCTTGATAACCTCGCCACATTCACCCTCGCCGGATGGATTTGTCCGAGGAGCGACGGAGAAGGGGACAACGGGAGAATATTCTCCAAGCACCGACCGGAGGAAGAGTACATCCGCTTCCAGGTCTGCTATGAGAGGGCGGGGGCAGTTCATCTCTTCGGACGAGTTACCTGCAAGACAGGCTTTGCGGAAAGCCTGTCCAACCTTTCGGGCAGGGGGATTCCGCTCAACACATGGCATCACGTCGCCATGACGTGGAACAGTGCCGCCGGGACCGTGCGGTTGTACATTGATGGGGAGGAGGTCCCGTACAACTACCAGGCGCGCGGGCCCGACAACCAGAAGGATGATTCGGCGGGCGAGGCTTGCATCGGCAACTGGGTCACCGAAAATAGGGGCTTCGACGGATACACAGACGATTTTGGGATTTTCAATCGGGTTCTGACTGCCGTGGAACTGAAGCGAATGGCAGGGATTCCTGGCGGCGAGGAGGCAGTGGGGCCCGTCACGGCGGGGCAGGACGGACGATGGGTTCAAGTTGGCTTTTCAGGAGGGCAGCATTACTCGGTGACGCCGTCCAAACCCGGATGGGGCTTTTCGCCGCGGAGTCGTGAGTTCGGGGGAGCGGCCAACGGGGTGGATTTCCTGGCGACGCCGCCGTATAGCGTTTCGGGTCGGGTTGTGGACCCGCTGGGGAAGGGTGTGGCGGGGGCGGTCCTCAAATTCTCCCCGCGAGTGCCCGGGGTGGGAGTGCCGGCGCCGGTCAGCACGGACGAGTCGGGATATTATGTCCAGGGCGGATTCTGGGGCCTGTGTGAGTACGGGGTGATTCCGCTGAAAAATGGCTGGGGATTCGAGCCGGACTTTCGGCAGTTTGCGGGCGCCGCCGCCGACGTGAATTTCGTGGCTTCGCCGCCATACGCCGCCTCGGGGAAAATCGTTGACCCGTCGGGCCGACCGGTCTCGGGAGTAACCATCTCGTTTTCGAGTTCGAGCCGAACGGGTCTGCCGCCGGGGGCTGTGAGCACGGCGGAGGATGGGACGTGGCTGCAAACTGGATTCGAGGGCGAGGTGCGGTACGTGGCGACTCCTACCAAACAAGGCTGGATTTTCGACCCGATTCGCCGCGAATTCACGGGTGAAGCGAAGAATCAAGATTTCGTGGCGATGCCGCCGTACTCGGCTCAGGGGAGAGTTGCGGATGCATCCGGAAAGGGTGTGGGGGGCGTCAGGATCACGTTTGAAACCGAGAGCGGGCCGTGGTTGCCTCCCCCTGTGGTCACCGACACCGACGGGTACTGGCATCAGACCGGCTTTGCCTATGGGAGTTCCTATCGGGCGGCGCCGTCGAAGGAGTCGTGGGTCTTTGATCCTGGGCTGCGAGAGTTCTCGGAAGAATGCAGAGACCAGGATTTCACCGGCACCCCGCCGTATGGCGTTACAGGAAAGGTTGTTGACGAATCAGGGAAAGGGGTGGAGGGAGTAGCGGTTACGTTCTGGGTGAGCAGCGGCAGCGGCTTCGTGCCTTCGTCTGCTCTGACGGACGGGAACGGCGCCTGGTCGCAGAACGGCTTTTCGGCGAGAGCCGGTTATGGCGTCGCGTTCAAGAAGGACGGTTGGGCATTCGCGCCGTCGTGGGTCGGATTCTCCGGTCCGGTGGCGGAGATCGTTGTCGTGGGAAGTGGGCCGTACTCAGTCTCCGGAAGGGTAACGGATGCCGAGGGGAATGGAATTGGGGGAGTGAAAATCGTTTTCTCGCCGCGTGTGGGCAGTCGGCTGGCTCTGTTTCCGGCAACGACAGCGGCGGATGGGAGTTGGTCTCAGAGCGGCTTTGCGAGGGGAAGCACGTATTGGGCGATTCCCTCGTCGAGGGACTCGAAGTTCTCGCCGACTTATCGTGAGTTCAGTGGTCCGGCAGCCGGACTGGACTTCGTCGCGGAGGCAGCTTACGGCGTTTCGGGAACAGTTCTTGACGGCGACGGGAATGCCGTACCGGGTGTGAGAATTGTTTTCAGGCGAATGGGGAGATGGGGAGCGAGTCCGCCGCCCGTGACGACCGGAAATGACGGCAGGTTCAGCCAATCGGGCTTCACGCCCGACGCCCCTTATCGAGCCACGCCGGAGAAGACGGGATGGTCGTTCGTCCCGGCATACATTGATTTCAACTCGGCAACAGATATGGTTTTCAGCGCGAAGGCGCCATATTCGGTCTCCGGGCGCATAACGGATCGCTCGGGTGTGGGAGTTGAAGGGGTGCAGATCATCTTTGCGGCGGACGGTCTGTTGGCTTATACGCCAGACCCGGTAACGACCGATAGCAGCGGGGCTTTCAGCCGGACAGGATTCTGGGGGGGGATGAGCTACAAAGCGATTCCGAAGAGGGACCGCTGGACGTTCCTGCCCGGGATGCGGCAGTTCGGCGACGCCACGGACCGTCTCGATTTCGAGGGGCATGAGCCTCAGGCGACGCTCACAATGGAATCGGAGTATGGAACGCCCCTTCCTCCGCGAGGAGACAACAAGTTCGCTATTGGAAGCACGGTAAACGCGGCTGTGGACGCGCTCGTCCTTGAGGGCGCGAACGCCAGGCACACGTGCGCGGGCTGGGCGGGAACCGGGTCCGTTCCGGCGACGGGGACAGAAGCCCTATTCTCGTTCGTCATCCAGGAAGACTCGTCTTTGACGTGGTTGTGGAAGACGGAGTTCCGGCTCAATGTGTCCGCTTCGCCCGAAGAGCTTGGAACGGTAACGGTTTCGGGAGGGGAATGGTATGAGAAGGGGACGAGAGCGGCGATTTCCGCAAAGCCAAAAGAGGGGTACATCTTTTCGGGATGGTCGGGAGAGGCCGCGGGGAGAGCGCGAACGATTTCTCTCGCGATGGACCGGCCGAGAACGGTCGTGGGAAATTTCACGGAGGATTCCGACAGCGACGGTTTGCCGGATGACTGGGAGAGAGGGTACTTTGGCGACTTATCGGAAGATGGGTTTGGCGACGGCGACCAAGACGAGGCGCCGAACCTTGTCGAGTACACTTTTGACACCGACCCTACGCAGCCGACACCGAAACTTACGGTCGTCATGAGCGAATGCGGAGCTAACGTGGCGATTGAGTTTCCGGCGATCAAGAACAAGGTGTCTGTGCTGGATGCGGCAAGCGATTCCGTGGGGGGCCTGGCGGAGACCGATTTTGTGGTATGGGAAGATAATGTGCCGCAATCGCCCCTGGAGGTAACGGAGAGCGGCGGGGCTGACGCAGTTTCGGTGGCGCTCGTGCTGGACAACAGCGGAAGCATGGCCGGGTCGCCGTTGGAGGATTCTCATAACGCAGCGAACGTTTTCATTGATCAGCTCAAAGAAGGCGACTCGGCGGCGGTCATAAAATTCGGGACGACGGTCTCGCTCGTCCAGCCATTCACGTCGGACAAAGAGGCGCTGCACGGTGCGGTGAATGGGGCCTTTGGCGGCTTCGGCGACACGGCATTTTATAGCGCGATTTACCGCGCTCTTCATGAGTCCATCGTGGCGAGCGGCGCAAGGGCGGTGGTGGCTCTGACGGACGGGGTTGACAACTCCAGCAGTCACGGACTCCAGCAGGTCATGGATTATGCGAGAAGGGTGGGCGTGCCGGTTTTCGTCATCGGGCTTGGCTCCGTCGCGGAGGATGCCCTGAGAGAGATAGCCGAAAGCACGGGCGGGCGATACTATTACGCTCCCGACTCTTCCGGGCTACAGGGGATTTACGAGGAGGTTTCTCGCATTGCGGCGAATTGGTATCAGGTGGACTACGCAACAAGCAACCCTGACGCGAACGCTCCGCTGTATCCGCGTTCGGTGGCCGTGTGGGCGCATTCCAACGGCGCCATCGGGAGAGATGACGGGCAGTATAAACCTCCCCGAGAAAATACGGCGCCGTTGTGCCACGTGGATACGCCCCAAGGGGAGCAGCAGGGAGACGCCCCCTCGGGCGCGGCCTCCTTCTCGCGGCGCG
>CAZFAP010000068.1:0-22941 GCA_964516325.1 uncultured Verrucomicrobiota bacterium | reverse complement strand
TATCGGGTCGCGCTCGACGGCAAGCACATTGGAGAGCCCTTGAACCTGTACTCGCCAGAGACAACCGTCAAAGAGCATCGCCTCACGAATCTCTGGATCAAGCCGGGTAAACACGTTGTGAGGTTAGAGTGTGTGGGAAAAGACCCGCGGTCGGCAGGGCACTGGCTCGGTTTTGACTCGCTGCGGCTGCGACAGCGACGGGAAATCGTCAGCAAATACGCCCACGACAAGGACAAGGAATAGCCGCCAGAATGGGGGGCTGCCTCTTGGAGTCCACTTTCCAAAAACGCGTCGCGGCAGAATCTCTGTGGCTCAAGCGGTGGTCGGTCTTGTGGTCGGCGGGCTTCGCGCTCGGGGTAACGCTCTTTTTCGGGAGCTTTGCCTACCGAGCATGGCGGGTAGCGGCTCTATCGCCGACCGACAGAGTGGAGCGGGCGGAGGCGATGCTGCGCTACGTCGGCGACCAGCTCAAGAATCACAATGGCATCGGGCAGTTCGAGGAATATTTTCCCGATGCGGGCATGGTCGCCTACTTCATCTACGGGGAAGCCCTCGTAAACGTGGGGGTGGCGGAACGGGCAGACCTGAGCAAGCGAATGCGGCTCGCCAGGGAAGTCGAGTGGTGCCTGGAATGCCTCTACGAGCCGGATGTCCTCGAGAGGTTTCCCACCACGCAGGTGCCGTACGGGCTTTTCTTCCTTTCGCGGCGAACACTTCTGCTTGCCGGGTTGCACCTCATCAGCGATAGCCCGTTCTGGCGGCTCACCGAGGAATACCACGAGAACTGTCAACTCATGGCCAACGCGTTCGCGTCGGCGCCCTACGGTCTCGTGGACTCGTTCCGGGGCTTCTGCTGGCCGCCGGACAACCTGGCAGCGCTGCGTTCCCTTCGGCTCCACGACGAGAAGTTCGGTACCGACTATAGCAGCGTGGTCGAGGAGTGGAAGGAGTGGGCCGAAGGCGCGCTCGACCCAAAGACCGGCACGCTTCCCTTCGATGTGAACTCAGCGACGGGGGAGCCTCAAATGCGGGGTCGCGGCTCCTCGCTCGCTCTGAGCCTCATCGAGCTGCGCGACGTAGACCCCGAACTGTTCGAGCAGCAGTATTCCCGATTCCGCAGGCACTTCGGAAATTCGTTCCTGGGCTTGCGAACGTGGCGAGAGTTCGCGCGAGGTCAGGCGCCTGACGGCGACATAGGCACAGGGCCCATTGTCCGCGGGCACGGCGTTTTGGCGACCCTGACCGGAATGATCGCTGCGAAGCTCGCCGGAGACGAGGAAGCGTTTTGCGGTGCAATGGGCTTTCTCGAAGCGGTCGCAATGCCAAGCACTACCAGCGGCATGAGACGGTATTTGCGTGGGAAAACGCTCATTCTCGATGCCATCGGCGCGTATGCCCTGTCGGCGGTGCCATGGACGAGGGAGGCAAGAAAGATTCCGCGGCTCTCCAGCGAGCCCAGGGCGCCGTGGCTCCTCATTGCCGCACTCATGGCAATCCCCTCCCTGACCATCGCCACGTCGGCAATTCGCTATTGGAGAACTGTGCGAAAAGCCCGTCCCCTCTCGCTGTGGCACTCCCCAAGCCCCTCGTCGGAAGGGATGATTTTGTTCTGGTGTCAGGCGGCGCTGACCATTTCCGTCTTCTTTTCGACGCTGCTGTTCCCCGTCATCTGGGCGGGATTTGGCGGCATCGGGCGAGCGGCGTCATTGGGGCTTCGGGTCGCCAAGCAGAGCCAGTGGCGTTAGCCTCAGCGCAGTGTCACGGGCTGCCTCTCCCAGGCAGCCCCCGCGGAGCTTCCGTCTGGCAAAAAGGGTCAAAGGCGGCCTCGGCCGCGGGCAACGATAGCGCCTATTCCAATTGCTCGACGCGGTAGAAACGGCGCGGCGCGGTAGAGGGGCGGCCAAGGTCGTGCTCGCCCCAGTCCATCCAGTCGTTCTGGCCAGCGGGGATCACGTCGCTCACGGGGATCCAATTTAACGCATCGGCCGAGGCCCAGACCCTGTAGTTTCTGCCGGTCTCGGTATACCACCCAATCTCGGGGGGCCAAGGGGGCGCGCACCAGATTGACCGCATGGTGAACCTGAACTCTCGTCGGAACCTCTGAATGCGATTGTTGCCCGTATCGGCGACATAAACCTCTCCGGCGGAGTCCACTGCCACACCCATGGGCTCGATGAACTGCCCGGGCCCGCCGCCCGCGCTCCCCAATTTTGCCAGGAACCGCCCCTGGGGGTCGAATTTCTGAATTCTGTTGTTGGCGCTGTCGGCGACATAGACGTTGCCCAACACATCCACCGCTATCCCGCAGGGCTCATCGAATTCCCCGTCGTCACTGCAGCAGTCGCCCCACTCGTCCAGATACTTCCCCGATGAATCGAACTTCTGGACCCTCCAGTTCCAGTAGTCCACCACGTATGCGTTTCCGGATGAATCCACGGCTATACCGTATGGGTCCTCGAACTCGCCTTCTCCCTCCCCTTCCGAGCCCCACTTCCTGAGAAACTTTCCGGTGGAATCGAACACCTGGATCCTATCGTTCCAACAGTCTGCCACGTACACGTTCCCAGACGAATCTATGGCTATGCCTTGCGGGAAGTAAAGCTCTCCATCCGCCGAGCCCAGGGAGCCCCACTTCCTCAAAAACTTACCCGAGGGGTCAAAGACCTGGATCGTGGCCTGATGCCTATCGGGGACGTACAGATTCCCCGAGGTATCCAGCGCTACCGCGGAAGGCTCCGAAAACATTCCGTCACCCCAGCCTGGTGACCCGATTTGCCTCAGGAAGTTTCCGCTGGGATCGAAAACCTGAATCCTTCCGTTGCCGGCGTCGGCCACATAGACGTTGCCGGACGAATCTACGGCTACGCTCTCGGGCCCTGCGAGCTCTCCCTGTCCGGACCCGCCCGACCCCCATTTGGTCTGGGGGCTGAGGAACAGATGATCCTCCCAAACATCGCAGAAGAGCTTTTGAACGCTGTGGCTGCCACGACCTCCCGCCACATAGAGCAGTCCGAACGAATCGAACGCTATGCCGCCCAACTCGCCTAAGCCCAAACCCCAGCCCGAGCTGGCGACGAAATTGCCCTGAGAGTCGAACATATGGATCACGTAACCCATGTCGACGACAAAAACCTGTCCGTAGGGGTCTACGGCGAGGGCCCGGGGCTCGGTGAATTCCCCGTCCCCGGAGCCGCAAGACCCCCACTTCCCCAGGAACCTGCCGGATGAATCGAACTTCTGTACCCTGCAGTTCGACGGATCCACGACGTAGATGTTCCCCAACGCGTCAATGTCTATGCCAGGAGCGTAACCCCATCCCATGCCGCCACCAAACTGTCCGTCGCCCGATCCCTCGGACCCCCACTTCCTCAAGAACTTGCCCGAGGAGTCAAACACTTGAACCCGACGGTTTGCGATGTCCATGACGAACACATTTCCAGATGCGCCCACAGCTACCCCGCCCGGGCCCCCACCAAAGGGGTCGTCACCGAACTCTCCGTCCCCGGTGCCCTGGGAACCCCATTTCCTCAGGAAGTTGCCCGATGAATCGAACTTCTGAATCCTGTAATTGTATGTGTCGGCGACGTAGACGGTTCCGGATGAATCCACAGCTACGTCCACGGGGCCGTCGCCGGGCCAATGCCCCGCGCCGAACTGTCCATCGAGGTCGCCCGGCCCGCCCCATTTGACCAGCAGCTTGCCTGAGGGATCGAACTTCTTGACGATGCAGTTTCCGGTATCGAGAACGTACACGTTTCCCTCCGGACCAACCGCTATGCCCTGCGGAAACGCGAAGTACCAGTCCTCGTTCCATTGCGGCCATGCCTTCACAAAGATGTAGCACTCCTGCGACAGAACTCTCGAAAGCCAAAAAGGCCAGAGACAGACGCACAACAAAGCTACGATTGCTGTTACCGCTTTCATGGTTTCCCTCCCTATGGGTCCATCCCATCGGTTTCCGGACCATCTACTGCAGAACCCGTCCCGCGCCTGCAGCCCCCGCGGTAGGGACCGCGAAGATGCCAATGTGCACATACCTGTTACCGCGCTGTGCGAAATTTGTCAACACCGCGTAAATGCTCGGGGCCCGTGCCGCGGGGCGATAAGCGGCCTCGTTTCGCTACGCAACGGCAGCGAAGTTAGCCTCATTTCACGACAAATCTCTCCTTCGCTCCGGCTATTTCGTAAAGAGCCGCCGTCTTTTTGAAAGCGTCCGGGGAGGCGCCGTAGATGGTCAGCTTCCTGGGGGCGAGAAGCCCCAGGGCATCGGGGATGTCAAGAACTCTCAGGACGTTGAGGAAATGCGGGCCCTTCATGTGCGTTTCCGTTGGCTCGACGAGAATGACTTCCGAGATGCTTGGCTCAAAGAGAGCGGCGTAAGCCGCGATGATGCCTGCCTGACCCTTCCCCATAACTTTGACAGGGCGGTCCCCGGCGCCCTCCGCGATGTGCAGCCTCCTGGTGTCGAAAGCGGCAGCGCGAATGTCCCAGGCGCGGCCGCTGTCCACGGTCCTTCCCAACAGAGCGAGCGACCTCTCGACGTAGTTGGGGGGATTTTTCGTGGTCCATTCCGTCGGGCCGACGCCGCGGGGCATCAGGAAGATGACGTAGTTGTCGCGCACCAGTTCCAGAAGCTCCGGCGGGTAGTTTTCCAGCGTTTCGCCGGGGTTGAGGACGATCAGGCACGGATCGCCAGTACTCTCGGCTCCGGAACGGCCGACCGCGTGGACGTAAACATGCGGCTCATTATAACCTTTGTCCCGTGGTTTACCCACATCGGTCGGGTAACTCTCCGGCCAGGCGCGGAAGCAATAATCCCGGAGCTTTCTCAGCATTTCTTCTTTGAAGCGCGGAAATTCTCCCGCCGAGGGAAGGGCAACCTCAGCCGTCGGGACGAAAATCTCGTCTATCTTGGTATTGAGCTGGTCGCCGGGAATATCCTTGTCCTCGGGAAATACCCTCAGCTCTTCGAGCTTGAACAACTCGGGCTTGGGCTCCTCGGGTTCGTTGTTGTCGTTCTTGAGATGTCGGTTCATAAAGCGGTAAGCCATGAGCCGAAGTTCGTAACTGTCGGAATGCCCGCCCGGGGCAACGCAGATGTTAAACGCGCCGCGCTCGCCCGCCTTGTCGTAAAGCCGGTACAAATTCTCCATGCGGTCTCGTATTCGCTGATTTCCCGGCATGGGGAAAATCGTATCCCAGTCGGAATTGGCGAAGAGAAATGGGCGCGGGGCGAGAAGCGCGGCGATGCCGGTCAACTCCCAGAGGTACGTGTTGTAGAGAAACATGCAGTCGCAGTGTCCATTGATAACCTTATCAATCACCTGCGTCTCCAGGTCGCTCAGCCCGCTCACCGGAACTGCCACCTTGACCCGCTCGTCGGCGGCAGAAATCCAGAAGCTCGAAGCCCCGCCGCCGGAGATGCCTGTTACGCCGATGCGCTCCGGATCAACCTCCGGGCGGCTGACGAGGTAGTCAATGGCCCGGATGCCGTTCCAGCATTCGACTCCGGCGGGCGTGTATCCCCTTGAATGCCACCACCATCGCCCCTCGCGGTACGTGCCATGATGGATGCCCGCGATCTCTCCGAGCTGGAGGGTATCTATGATGAGGCACACGTACCCGTGCGTGGCAAACCAAATGCCGTGATGCTGAAACGCGGTCTTGTTGCCGTTCCTCCCCTTTCCCGCATGCCCGCACACGTAAAGAATCGCCGGAACCCGCCCCTCGATTTTCTGCGGCAGATAGAGATTGCCGGTGACATAGAGTTGCGGTCGGCTCTGGAAATGAAGTTTCTCGACGCGATAGCTCGGTCTTTCAAGCGTGCCCGTAATCACCGGACTGAGCGGCGTCTTTTCCGGCAAGGGCCATAGGCCGAGCATGTAAAAGTATTCCTCCTTGAGCCGCGGGCGAATCTTCTCCCAACTCTCCTTCGATTGAATCCCGGCCATGAACGTCGCAACGATTTCCTTTGTCTCCTCTGCGAGATACTCCTCCATCATCCTGTCCCCCGGCAAATCCTGCGAAATCCCCTGATTGCTCATAAGAAAAATCGCCCCCATTGTCAGAACCACAATGCCAATCGCTTTCATCTGACCTCTCCTCTCAGTTCGTGAAACCAGAGTCTCGGTTGTGGCGGCCGATCCGTCTCGTCGGACACCGATGTCACTATATCAATAACCGCTCGCCTCCCTCAACATGTTGGTCCCGATGATCTCCGTTGCAGCTGCGTCGTAGTCGCGCGCGGGCGGCGCCATGTCCACAACGCACACGCAAACCCCACTGCCCGTGCGCCCACGGTGCGCTCATCTGTTCGGGCGTAATTCGATTTCGGCGTTTTTGCCAAGGATGGCTTTGACTTTGTCGCCTTCCTTAATCTCTCCTGCGATGATTTTTTCGGCGAGGGGGTCCACCAAGCGTTTCTGGATGACGCGTTTGAGGGGCCTTGCGCCGAAGACGCGGTCGAAACCTTCTTTTGCGAGTTGAGCCTTGACCGCGTCATCGAATTCGATGGCGATTCTCTTCTCGGCGACGATGTTCTTGAGGCGGTTGAGTTGAATGTCCACGACCTGCTTGAGAAGCCATTCATTGAGCTTGTGGAAGATGACGATTTCGTCAATGCGGTTGAGGAATTCCGGACGGAAGCTCCCTCTGAGAACCTCCATCATTTTTTGCTTCATCCGGTCGTAGTCTTTTTCGTCGTAATCCTGGAGGAATTCGCTTCCGAGGTTGGAGGTCATGATGATGACCGTGTTTTTGAAATCAACCGTCCGGCCTTGCCCGTCGGTGAGGCGACCGTCGTCGAGAATTTGAAGGAGAACGTTGAACACTTCGAAATGCGCTTTCTCAATCTCGTCGAAGAGGATGACACAATAGCCTCTCCGTCGGACACGCTCGGTGAGTTGGCCGCCTTCCTCGTAGCCGACGTATCCGGGCGGTGCGCCGATCAGGCGTGCGACCGAATGTTTCTCCATGTACTCGGACATGTCTATTCGCACGAGGGCGTTTTCGTCGTCGAAGAGGAATTCGGCGAGGGCTTTTGCGAGTTCGGTTTTTCCGACGCCAGTGGGTCCCATGAAGATGAAGGAACCGACGGGTCTATTGGGGTCCTGCAAGCCCGACCGCGACCGGCGGACAGCGTTTGACACGGCGACGAGGGCTTCCTCCTGTCCGACGACTCTCTGCCGGAGCCTGTCTTCCATGTTCATCAGCTTCTGGATTTCGCCCTCGAGCATCTTCGAGACGGGGATGCCTGTCCATTTGGAGACGACTTCCGCGATATCCTCCTCGTCCACTTCCTCCTTGAGCATGGCGCCGTCCTTCTGAAGCTGCTGCAATTTCCCCTGGGCGGTCTGGATTTCTCGCTCGAGTTGCGGGACGCGCCCATACCTCAACTCTGCCGCGAGAGAGAGGTTTCCTTCGCGTTCGGCGGCTTGCTCCTTTGCCTTAGCATCCTCGATCTCTTCGTTTGCTTTTCGGAGGTGGTCAATCAACTCCTTCTCATTGTGCCATTTCGCTTTGAGGGCGCCGCTCTTCTCCTTCAGCTCGGCGAGCTCTTTATCAATCTTCTCTCGCCTCTCGATAGAAGCCTTGTCCTTTTCCTTGGAGAGTGCTTGCCTCTCGATCTGGAGCTGCATGATTTTTCGCTCGATCTCGTCAATTTCCGTCGGCATGCTGTCTATTTCGATGCGGAGGCGAGAGGCAGCCTCGTCCATCAGGTCAATCGCTTTGTCGGGGAGAAATCGGTCGGAGATGTACCGGTTGGAGAGTGTCGCGGCGGCGATAATGGCGGAATCTTTGATCCTGACGCCGTGATGAACTTCGTATCGCTGTTTCAATCCACGCAGAATGGCGATGGTATCCTCGACGGAAGGCGGGGCTATATAGACGGGCTGGAAGCGGCGTTCGAGCGCCGGGTCCTTTTCGATTCGCTTGCGGTATTCGTTGAGAGTTGTGGCGCCAATGCAGCGCAGTTCGCCTCGCGCGAGGGCGGGCTTGAGCATGTTCGAGGCGTCAACGGCGCCTTCGGCGGCCCCTGCCCCAACGATGGTGTGAAGCTCATCTATGAAAAGGATTATTTGCCCGGCGGCGTTCTCGATCTCTTTCAGGAACGCTTTGAGCCTTTCCTCAAATTCTCCCCGGAATTTCGTTCCAGCGACGAGGGCGCCGACATCGAGGGCGAGGAGCCTTTTCTCTTTGAGTCCTTCCGGCACATCCCCGTTGACGATACGCTGAGATAATCCCTCGACGATTGCCGTCTTTCCCGTGCCCGGCTCGCCAATCAGGACGGGGTTGTTCTTGGTCCGACGCGAAAGAACTTGAATCACTCGGCGGATTTCGTCGTCCCGTCCGATCACCGGGTCGAGCTTCCCCTTGCGGGCGAGAGCGGTCAGGTCGCGGCTGTACTTTTCAATTGCCCGGAATTTTCCTTCAGGCGTTTGGTCGGTGACGCGGTGTCCGCCCCGGAGGTCCTTCAGCACAGAAAGGATGGATTCCGGCGTTATGCCAAAAGCGCGGAGGAGTTCGCCTGCGGGGCCCTTGGCGCGCACCATCGCGAGCAGGATGTGCTCGGTGCTGACATACTCGTCTTTAAGGTCTTCTGCCTCTTTCTCGGCTGAGTCGAGGACCTTTTTAAGGTCCGGTGAAATGTACGCTCCAGCCTGAGCTTCCCCATAGACCTTCGGCCGCTTTTGCAGCTCCGCGTCAACCGCCGATACGAGCATTTCGGGTTTCGCGCCGATCCTCTCCACGACAGGTTTGACGATGCCGTCTGCCTGGGAAAGAAGCGCCTTGAGAAGATGCTCCGTCTCGATCTGCTGATGGTTCATCTCCTCGGCGAAGCGCTGGGCTTCCTGAAGTCCCTCCTGGGCTTTCAGAGTGAATTTATCGAGTCTCATCCCTTTTCACCTCCGGATTCATTGTACAGAATGACTCTAATTTTGTCGAACACTTCGCATGCCGGAAAAATGGGGGTTGAATGTCCGCACGCCGACAGGCTTGTCCCAGTGCTCGTCGGGAGGCGAGCGGGGCCTGGATAATAAAAAAGGCGAGGGGCGAAAAAGTGGGCCTTTTTGGGCCTTTTTTGGTTAGCGATGCCGCTGATAACATGCTGGAGGAAAGGGAGATATGGAAGATGACGGGGAGGGGCAAAAGGCCCAGTAGGGTGGTATGGGGAGAGGGCTTAAGGCGGCACTGGCGGTGGAAAGCAGGGTATTCGGGGGCGGAAAGGGGCGGAATTGGCGAAGAAGATGAATCGTGAGGTCGCATTGTGTTCGCTCCGGGTTGACCCATAGATGGCGTCTCGTCTTTTTGACATGATTGTACATTATAGGTAACCATTTGTCAAGAATGCAGGGCGGGGGGTGCGGCTACGCTTCAGTGGGGACCGGCCGGCTGCGCAGCCACGGAGGATGCACCGAGTGACCGTACCGCCGGCATGCTGCCGGCTGTCTCGGGGGCATCTTGCCACCGGTTCTACTCGCCGAGCGTTGGATTGCGCACGAGGGGTGGTTGTCATGTGAGGGCGAGACGCCCTCACGACTGCCGCCGGGACGGCAGCGCTACCTTTTCTGCCGCTTACGGGGCCAATCCTCCCACACTCACGGGACACACCACTCAAACGTAGCCACGCCCCGGAGCGATAACGTGCAGTTCGCGCGTCATATTTTTGGCACGATTATGGCACAAACCCTGCCATTTGTCAACGGCCCAAGCAGGTAATGCCTCCGTTACACAGGGACTCACCGCGAAGAACGCAGAGACAGCAGAGGAACACCAGACAGGATCGACAGGATTTTCAGGATTATCCTGGGCATCCTGTTATCCTGTCAAAATCTTCGTCTCTTTTCCGCCACGTTTAACGCCCGTAACTGAGGGGTAACACAAGCAGGCGAATTCTGCTTGACAACCGCAGAGCGGATGACAACACTTGCCTCGGCTGGTGAAATCCCGCGTTTTCGCGGGACTGGACATTCGGCCACAGGCGGGAGAGGGATAGCTGGCTGGGTGGCGACAGAAATCCGTCCGGGGGAGTCCTCCCTGGCCCCGGCCATCGGGCAGGCAACTGCCCCATCCCTCTTGGACCGGATATCCAGAGCCTCCCTCATGCCTTAGAAAGCTCAAAGCTCCCGCACTCGCAGGAGTAGCTTAACCGTAAAGGGAAGGTGCCCAATTCACGCTGAACGAACACACTGGAATGATTGTTCAGTCTAAGACGAGTCGCAACATATCTTTTTCGAGTCCTGCCAGGACCTCGCTTTGCTTTTCGACGTGGTAGGGTATGTCCTGTGCCGTATACTCGGCCCATAGGTCGGGGCGGCTGAACCGATTCTTAAAGAGCAGATCGTACTGCTCCAGCGTGGCGAGTTCGTTTCCGTTCATGAAAGTAAAGTACCTGTGGCCGGGCCCTTCATTGAGCCAGTAGGTGTCCGAAACAAGCCGTTTCTTTTTTGCATACTCATATAATGGTGTTCCAGGATAAGCTTTTGTTACTGTACAACGAACCGTGTCGGGCCTTAGCCGTTCCAGGATTTGGCAGGTCTTCCTTATATCAACCATAGTCTCGCCCGGATACCCAAGCATCACAAACACTCCTGCCTTTATGCCTGCCTTCTTTGTCGCTTCGACCACGAGCTTGACTCGCTCATTTGAGACTCTCGGCTTTCCCATCATGCGTCGCAGTTTCTCCGATCCGCTTTCGAGACCGTAGAGGACGCTCCTGCCGCCAGCTTTCCTAAACCAAAAAAGCAGATCGGGGGTAATTTTATGCGGTGCGGTCTTGAAATCCAGAATGACTTTCAAGCGTCTTTTAGCTATGTCCTTGAAAACCTCTAGAGCTCTTTCTGGGAGAAAAGAAAACGTGTCGTCGTGGATATGTATTTCTCTGACACCACATTCCCTGACCAGCGACTCGACCTCGTCTCCGACATTTCTGGGAGATCTCGAGCGGAGATATGGCCAGAGAGTCTGCGAGGCACAAAACCTGCACATGCGATAGCCACAGCCTCTTGCTGTCATGATGGATGCGGTTGGTAGTTTGCCACAAGGCGAGATCTCCAAATAGTGCCTGTAATCGGGAAACGGTAGGTTATCTAAGTCACTTATTGGCTCTCTGGGACAAGTTAAGACGATTTCGTGTCCGTTCCCGTTCTTCTGTCGAAAAGCTATTCCCTTGACATTTCCCAAGTCACCCGCCGCTTCAAGCGTTCTCACAAGGTCGCGGAAGGTGGCCTCAGCTTCACCAAGAACAACGATGTCTATCTCAGCATAGTTAGAAAGAAGTTGTTCGTACATCACGGTGGAGTGAGCACCTCCGGCTACAACGAGGATTTTAGGGTCAATCTCCTTGGAAAGTCTTGCTATCCTGAGACTGTCCGCTCTCGAGGGAGTCAGAACCGAAATCCCTACGACGTCAGGCCTGTTTTCCCTGATTACTCCGGCGATCTCGGCTGCCGGGTCTAACAAGGCATGGCTGCCGCCCGAAAGGAAATTGAATAGTGGGTCCCGAACAAGTGCGTTGTGGCCGTCTTTCCTCAGTATTGTCGCAAGATAGTTCAATCCTAGGACTGGGAAGCTGTGGCTGAAGAAGTGTTCCTCACTCTCTATTCGTCGGGGAATGTCGGGATAAACAAGCAGAATATTCATTTCAGAAAGCACCTGCAGAATTCGAAATACTCTTCGAATTTTCTGAGCAGATTCGGTTCTGTAGTCTCCAGGCCAAATATTTCAACGGGGTCCTTGCCTTCTCTGTCGGCAATATCCGTTAAATCTGGGTAATTCTTGATCCCAAGGTTTGGCCACCATCGTTCGGTGGAAAAAAAGTACGGATAAAGAGAAAGTGGCACATAGGCAATAGCCCGCTTTGCAGTAAGCAAAAGGTGAAAGTGCGGAAGCTTGTCGCTCGCGATCATGTGAAACTGGGCTCCGCGTTTCCTAAGCTCGTTGATAAGCGTTCGGGCCTCCTCGTACGCGTTGAGGAAACTCCTTGGTTTAGCCTTTACACCATACCTGCTGTAGAAGATACGGCCGTAAGAAAGGTAGAACTCGAAAAGCTTGGATCGGTTCCTAAGACTCTCTATGAGACGAGCCTGCGGGTCGTTCGCAAGGTCGTTTACGTCCTTCCCCAAGACTGACTGGACGAGACTCTTGCCTTGCTTGTCTGCGGCTTGTTCTTTAAGTTTCCTCAGGTCGTCTTCGTACGCCTGATCGTCAGGATCGGGATCCTGCAGACAGATAACCTCGATCTCCATTTTCTGAAACTGCTCCAGCAACTTGTTCAGAAGGTCATTGACGCCCTGAAAACTGCGGCGAGCGGAGAGATTCCCAATGGCCGGAGTAAAACACACAATCTTCAGGGGTCCGCCCTCTTTCTTCTTTACGCTTTCGACGATGATTTCTTCCAGCCTCCGTAGCAGGTCAGGGAAAACAGTGACCTGAGATATATAGTAGGAGGATTTAATGCTCCGCCATGTGAACCAGAACCCAGCGAGGGTGATTACACCAACGCCAACAGCGAAGATAGTCCCTGGGTTCGCGCACAGCGGCTCGGAGGGGTATAATGACAGCATAACTAGGGACAACACGAGGAGCAGTGTGAACGCGACGAATAACGGTATGCAGGACTGGAGAAGATCCCTGACGAAGATCTTGAAATGCTCGTCCGACCTGCTGATCCATCTGCGAGTGCGACCTATTAGGCGGCTTATCTTACCCATCTATCTCCCTCTCCAGTGAACCAACCGGGATTCAACGAGCACAAACGATTTGTTTAGAAAATACCCGAGAAGTCCGGCGCAGATTATTGATGCGTACATTTCCGCGGTCCGGTACGTCACGGAAGCATTGAAGATCCTTTGGCCGATGCCGAGTTTCGTGCCCATGAACATCTCTGTGACAATGACGACGATGAGGGAGAGCGAAAGCGCAGTCCGCAGGCCGGCAACAATGTGAGGCAATGCGTCAAAAACTACAACCTTCGTGAATATCTGGAAACTACTTGCCCCCATTGTGCGGGCTACCATAGCTCTCGTCTTTCTGCTGCTCCTTACGCCATAGGCTGTATTTACCAGAATGATGAGAGAGCTTGACCAGGCAACGATAACCACTTTTGCGATGTCTCCGATCCCGAAGAAAACGAGGAAGAGAGGGAAAAGCGCGGTCACAGGAATAGACCTGAAGAAGTCTACAAGGGGCTCTGTGAAGCCGGAGACCCTTTCTGACGTCCCTACCAGAAGGCCCAAAGGAACCCCGATGCACGTTCCTATGGTGAATCCGGCGGCCATTCTATACATGGTTCTCAGAATGTCCAGGGCCAACTTGTCGGTGTATAGGAGCTTTCCCAGAGATTGAGCTACTCTCCAAGGGGAGGGAAGAAAGAGAGGATTTACCACTTTGAAAAAACAGATAAAAAACCAGGATACAAGGATGAATGCAAACGCGAATGCGCTCTCTTTTTTCACGCTTCCATAGCCCTTTTGAATATCCTTAGGGCCTTAGTTCTCAGAGAGAAGAACTCGGCCGACTCAAACATGTCGGGCGTCCTGGGACGGGGCAGATTCACATCGAGTATCTCCAAGATTCTCGCGGGCCTTCGGGTTAAGAGAACAAGGCGGTCAGCGAGAAAGATTGCTTCGTCAATCTCATGGGATACGAAAACGATCGTTTTCGCGGTTTTCTGCCATAAGTCGAGCAGTGCGAGTTGCATGGAGATCCTTGTCTGGTAGTCGAGTGAACCGAACGGCTCGTCCATGAGTAGAACTTCTGGGTCGTATATGAGAGCCCTGAGTATCGCCAACAGTTGCTGCTGTCCGCCGCTGAGCTCATACGGGAAGGCCATTAATGGCAGGTTCAGGCCCAATCTCTCGATGAATGTCTTAGCCATTTCTCGCCTGTTTCTTCCCGGGACACCGGTAATCTCTAAGGGGAAGCAGATATTGTCTACGGTTCTGCGCCAGGGGAAAAGGGAGTCACTGTAATTTTGGAAGATGAAAGCCTTCTTTGCCTCGGTGGGGAGTTTTTGGTCTATTTCCACCTGTCCCTTGTCAAAAGGGATCAGCCCGGCGATGATATACAGCAGCGTCGTCTTGCCGCACGCGTTCGGTCCGAAGAAGGTGACCAGTTCCCCTTTCTCCACAGATAAGTTGATACCTTGAAGGACAGGCAGGCGCTGGTCCATTTTCTGCTTCCTGGATTGCAGATAGCTTTTGAAAAGGTCTCGTACAACAATATGGCTCATTCTGGCCCAAACTGAGTTTCGATGGCTGACCCATGGCCGCCAGTTGATGGCCTTGTGGGGGCCGACTACTTTAAGTTTGCCTCTGTGAGGACCATCTTGCTGACGTCTATCTTTGCCGAAATAATTCTGTTCTCGTACAGTATATCAGCAAGCTTCTGCATAGGGTCGATCCTTACCTCGGATTCTGTCCACCACTCGTAGAGTCCTGCTTTGAGAGCGATCTTTTCGTCTAATCCCGTGTACTTTGGAACCAGTTGCTTGGCTTCCGGCTCGTGCGTTTTAATAAAGTCCACAGCCTTACACATGGCTCTGTAGATTTTTTTGGCCTCCGTGGGATTTTGATGCAAGAATTTTGTGTTGAAAGGGAGAGCTCCGGCAGGGAATGGAGCGACTATATATCTCTCCCGAGGGTTCCTAAGCAGAGGCTCCCCGAGATCCTTCTCCATTGCTATGGTGGCGTTCGGCTCGATAGTGTAAAGAGCATCGAATTGCCCCGTACCAAAGGCTTCTATTTCCAGTTGTGGGGAAACCTGAATAATATTGACCTCCTTATCTGGGTCTATTCCGAGTTTCTTCAGAAGGAGACTCAGGTACAATAGCTGGGTTGTTCCGGTATATGTGCCGATCTTCTTGCCTCTTAGGTCATTTGTTGTCGAGATGCCGGATCCTTTCCTGACCAGAAGGTAACTTGCATATCTATTCCCCGTTTCAACGCAAGGTAGGTAGAACTTGATTTGTCCGGGTGAGGCAGCTTCGATCGCGAAGAGAGTTGATAAGCCGATGGTGCATTCTGCATCGATTCTGCCTGCCAAGAGCGCGTCCATAGCCTCTTTGGAAGAACCGAACCTTATCGCTTCCACCTCGAGTCCTTCTTTTTGGAAGAGGCCTCTGTCTTGCGCTACAAAAAGAGGCAAATTCGACGTATACGGCATGTATCCGATTTTTACTTTCTGCGGCTTCCTTGCACAAGATGACAAGAACGTTATGGCGAGCATCGCCGCTGCTACCGACGCAAAAAGGCGTTTCATTCTAATCCTCCTTCCTCTTCTCAGCCTGTTCCGCCTCCACGTTTTTTGGATAAATGCTGCCCGAGTTACCTGGTGACTGAAGCACTAAGCTATCATTTTCGCTTGAACAAAAGCCCGATGTGAGAACCAGGCACGCCGGAGGTGGGCTTACCTCTTCAAGTAACGATACTCGCTCAGCCTTGCCAAGGCAATCCAAAAATCGCGGGCCTCAGGAGCTGGTCGCTTGCTGTCCCCGGTGCTTGTGCGTTCTGCCCTCTCTGTTGTGCGTCAGATGGAATTGGGTATTTCCCGAATGGCTGTTAGGATAGAGTTAGGAAGGAGGAGATGTCATGGCAGAGAAGCGCAGGAAGTTTTCATCGGAGGAGAAGGTCCGGATTGTCCGGCGACGGGACGAGCGGTTTTGCGGTGCTCTTGCCAAATTGGCGCTCGGGGCAATTCTCATGGTGGGTATTCCAACGGGGGCCATGCGTCACATCTCATAGGTTCCATCACGGATCGTTGGACACCATTTCGGCCCGGCCGGGATCATTCTGCTTCTCCTCCGGGGGATTTTGTCCATCCTGTTGCCCCGCCAAAGACTCCATCCCCTGCCCCCTCATCCGTTGCGGAACTTATGAATTGGCGTACTTAGCCATCAAGTCCGCGGAACGACCGGTCCCTTCTTGAATCAGCAAAGACTATGGAAAACTTCTCAACTCTCTGCTATTGTAATCGCAAAGGGACTCTTGCGATAGGGACGAATCACATGCCTGAAGAGGTTTCGCTTCATCAACCTCGTCTTCAAACAGCCGAGGGCGACATCTTTTTCCTGAAGCCCGGAGAGACGGTTATCGGCAGGGACCCATCCTGCGACGTCCGGCTCAATGACCTCTCCGTCTCCAAGAGGCATTGCGTCGTCACGTTCTCTGAACGGGGCGCCTCAGTCACGGACCTCGGCAGCACCAACCACAGCTTTGTCAATCACGTTTGTCTCAGAGAGGGGCAATCGTCCGAGCTCGCGCACGGCGACAGCCTTGTTCTCGGGCGCAGCGCATTAACGTTCCTCTCCTCCGGGCAGCGAATCGCGCGGCTCAAGGGGGCGGAGAATGCGCAGGATTTCGCGTCCCGCAAAACTCCAACCGAGAGCACCATCGTTTCCTTCGACGTGGGCGCCTCGTTTCAGGGTGTCCATGTTGACCAGCCCTCCGAGGTTGCCTTCAAAGAGCTTAGAAAAGCCAACGAGCGGCTCTCCATCTTCTACGATTTCGGAAGGTACGTCGGCAACATTCTCGACATTGACCATCTTCTGAAAAAAGTTGCGGGCAGGATCATGAAACTTGTTCCCACGGACAGCGGCGTCATCCTCCTTCGGCAGAACGACCGGTACGACCCGTGCCTCTATTGGACGAAGGATGGTTTTCAGGATGCCGCCAATGCCACGTACAGCCGCACCGCAGTGACGAAGGCCATCCACGAGAAGCGAGGTCTGTTTGTTCGCGACGTATCTTCGCAGCCCGACATCAGGGCAGCCAAGAGTGTCCGCCGCCTCCACATCGAGGCGACGATGATTGTGCCCATCGCCCTCGAAGAGGAGGTTTTCGGTGTTCTCTGCCTTTCCACCTGCGGCCGCGCCGCCGACTTCGGTCGCGACGATTTCGCCATGATCTCCGGAATCGCTGGCCAACTCGCCGTCGCCATCAAGAACGCTCATCTCGCGGGCGAGATAAAACGCACCACCGCGGAGCGAGAACGGCTTCTGCGAGAACTCGAAATCGCCTCCTACGTGCAGAAGAGCATCCTCCCCGTATCGCCGCCTTCGATTCCCGGTCTCGACATCGGTGGGATAAGCGTTCCCGCGAGGGAGGTCGGCGGGGATTTCTTCGATTACATTCCCCTTGGGGGGGATTGCCTTGGTACGACCATTGCGGACGTTTCGGGAAAGGGTCTCGCTGCCGCTCTGCTTACTTTGCAGTCCAGGAACGTCATCCACGCCATCGCAAGAGAAAATCGCAGCCCCGCGGAAGTCCTGCACAAGGCCAATTCGGTCATCTATGACGACTATTCGCGTGCGGACATGTTCCTTTCCGCCTTTTACGCCACGATAGATTTGTCCTCGAGAGTGCTTCGGTATGCCTCCGCCGGTCACAACCCTCCGTTTCTGGTTCGTGCGGATGGCACGTCTTCCTTCCTGAGTTCGACGGGCCAGGTGCTCGGAATCTCGCGAAGCCTTTCGATTACGGAGGAATCCGTTGAGCTCGCCGACAGGGACACTCTCGCTCTTTACACGGATGGGGTTTCGGAGGCGAGAGACCAAGCCTGTGGGCAGTTCGGCTGTGAAAGGCTCGCTCAAAAGCTCAGTGAATACGGAGAGCTCCCAGCCTCCGAAATTGCCGACCGAATCATCCGCGACGTAATTTCCTTTTGCGGCCCCACCCAGACTGACGACGCGACGCTCGTTATCATGAAGGTTCTGGTGCCCTGAGGATCGGCGGGGGGCAGCTCTGCGGCGGGGTCAGTTGGGGGGTTTGGGGAGGGAGTTGGTGTCGCAACTTCTGGTTGTGGGGTTCAGAGGACCTTCTGGGGGATCGGCGGGGCTGGGGGCTTGGTCGTATCGCAGGCATCGTGTCCCGCCAAACCCCCGTTTCATCTTGCATGGCGTCTCAGGGCGTGGTATTATGAACATGCATGGACGACGGACATATTCCAATCGTCCGTGTTCTGCTCGGCCACGATCGTCAGCCTCCCGTATGGGGCGGAAGGTTTCGGTGCCCCTGGTTTGGAAAGGAATGCGGAGGGTGGGAGTCACCGGGAACCTGATTGTTCCTGTTTCGCATGCCGGCGCTTGCTCTCCCTCAGTCCAGTTGAACGCTAAGACATTTCTCAGATTCTCCCTCGTTGTCGCGCTGTGCCTTGTCGCTCTTTCAATCCCCGCACGGGCAGCCTCTTCTGCCTGGTACGTTGACGGCTCGGTCGCCAAGTCCGGCGACGGGAAGTCCTGGAAAACGGCCTTCAGAACGATTCAGGAAGGGGTGAGCGCAGCCTCCAGCGGCGACACCGTTACGGTCAGCCAGGGCGTCTATCTGGAAAACGTCCGCTTCGGCGGCAAGAACATTGCCCTCGGCAGCCGAGACCCTTTCGACCTGAAGGTTGTTGCCGCGACCATCATTGACGGAAGGCAATTGGAACCCGTAGTGATGTTTTCGGGGAGCGAGAATCAAACGTGCACGCTATCCGGGTTCACTATCCGCAACGGAAGCGCCGGCAACGGCGGCGGGATCTCCGGCAGCCTGTCAGGGACCGCCACCCTTGCCACGATCTCCAATAACGTCATCACCGGCAACCGCGCCGTTCAGGACTGGCCCAACGGGCACGGCGGGGGGATCGCATTCTGCGACGGGACAATCCAAAACAACATCATCCGCGGCAACTTCGCTCGAAAAGGGGGCGGGCTTTACAACTGCAACGGCGCCATCAAGAACAACATCATCGTTGGCAATTCCGGGGAGCAGAGCGGCGGGGCGATGCTCCTCTGCGGTGGAACGATTGAGAACAACACCATCGTCCGAAACTCGGCCGAGTTTGGCGGGGGATTGCACAGTTGCGCCGGAGTCATCCGCAACTGCATCGTTTGGGGGAACGGTGGGGGAAGCCAGCTCTTCGATTGCTCGCTTCCGACGTATTGCTGCATCGGGCGATGGACCGGTGGAGGTCAGGGAAACATCGCTTGGTCGCCCTATTTCGCCGACACGGTTCATGGCGACTATCATCTCAAGAGTTGGTCTCCCTGCATAGATGCGGGGGAGCCAGCCTCTCCTTTCTCCGAAGAGCCAGACCCAAACGGGAGTCGGATTGACATGGGAGCTTACGGAAACACGAAAGAAGCTACGTCCCGGTCAGCCGACAGCGACGGCGACAGTCTCCCCGATGATTGGGAGGTGGAGTTTCTGGGAACCCTCGCTCATGGCGGTAACAGCGACCCCGACGGCGACCTTATCCCGAACATCGAGGAATACCGTCGCGGGCTTGACCCGTCCAGTCCAGCTCTCGCCTGGCACGTGGACGCGTCCGTTATGGCTTCGGGAGACGGCACATCCTGGGAGACAGCGTTCAAGACAATTCAGGAAGGCATCACCGCATCGTCCGATGGCGACACGGTGACGGTTAGCTCCGGCGTGTATGTCGAGAACATCGAGTTCGGCGGAAGGAACATCATTCTCACAGGCGCCGACCCGGACGATCCCGACATGGCTGCCGGCACAATCATTGATGGCGGCAACGCCGGGTCGGTGGTGACATTGGATGGAACCGAGAGCGAATCCTGCGTTGTGACGGGCTTCACGATTCGCAACGGCACCGCCTACTTTGGGGGGGGAATTCGCGGGAACGGGAGCCATGCCGCCATTCGGAACAACGTCATCACCCTTGACGCCGCTATATGGTACGGCGGAGGAATTTCTGGCTGCGATGGAATAGTGGAGGGAAACACGATCATCGGCAATTCCGCATTTGAGGGTGGCGGGCTGGCTTATTGCGGCGGGACGATTCGCAACAACGAGATTACCGGGAACTCCGCCGAGACCAGTGGCGGTGGGCTTCAGGGCTGCGGCGGTACAGTTGAACAAAACGCCATTTTTTTGAATGGCGCCCTGGAGGGAGCCGGCTTAGCTTTTTGCGATGGCATCGTCTGGCGCAATCGAATCCTGCATAACTCCGCTCAGGAAAACGGTGGAGGGGTGTTCACCTGCAACGGCGTCATTTCCAACAATGTCATCTGTCGGAATGTCGCTCAGGGAAACGGCGGAGGGCTTTTTGCGTGCGACAGCCAGGTTCAGAATAACACTATTGTTGAAAACACGGCCTCCTACGGCAGCGGCCTGCACTCCTGTTCCGGAACGACAGTCAATTGCATCGTCTGGGGAAACGCTGCCCCATACCAAATCTACCTCTCCTCGACGCCGACCTATTCCTGCATCGAAGCCTGGGTCAGCGGGGGTCAAGGGAACTTCGCTTTCAATCCTTACTTCGTGAACCCCAACGAAGAGGATTTCCACCTCCTTTCCTGGTCGCCCTGCATTGATGCGGGCGATCCCGCATTTCCCTTCTCGAACGAGCCTGTGCCAAACGGCGGCAGGATTGATATGGGCGCCTACGGGAATACTTCCGAAGCGACTCCGAAATCTCCGGACACAGACGCCGACGGGCTCCCGGACGATTGGGAGACTTTCTGGTTTCAGAGCCTCGCCGAAACCGGCGAGAGCGACCCCGAGGGTGACCATATCCCCAATGCCATCGAATATCTCTACGGCTGGAATCCGGCTCTTCCGGCGGAGCAGGTAGTCGCGAACTCAACAAAGCAAAAATGGTATCAGACCATCCAGGCTGCTCTTTACGAGGCGAATGACGGGGATGAGATCGTTGTTTATCCCGGGACGTATGAGGAGAACATCAATTTTGGCGGGAAGAACGTTGTCCTGAGGAGCACCGATCCTTCCGATGCGGACGTTGTTGCCCGGACAATCATAGAGGGCGCCCAGCGGGGTCCGGTGGTTACTTTCGCCGGCGCCGAAACCGAAGCGTGCGTCCTTGCTGGCCTCACCATTCGTAACGGAAAGTCCGATTACGGCGGCGGGATTCTTGGTTCAGAGGCCCATGCCACCATTCGGAACAACGTGATTACCGGCAACGTGGTCACCTGGCGCGGCGGAGGCTTGTATAAATGCAATGGGCTCATCGAGGACAATGCCGTGACGGGTAACAGCACGACCAACGGCGACGACGCTGACGGAGGTGGGGGCGGTCTCGCTTTCTGCGACGGCGAAATCCGGGGCAACACAATTACCGGCAACCACTCGCAGCGCGACGGCGGCGGACTCTGCCTGTGCCGGGGCTCCGTTCACAACAACCTAATCTCCGGCAACTATGCGGCCCACAGTGGCGGCGGTCTCGCTAACTGCTCCGGCACAATCGCCAGCAACACCATCGTGAAGAACTCCGCCGCGGCCTCTGGCGGTGGTCTGTACGATAGCATCCCGCAGACCTACTTCATCTATAACTCGATCTTTTGGGGGAACGCCGCACCGGGAGGCGCTCAAATGCATATAACGGGTGGGGGGGTGGTCTTTTACTCGTGCGTGCAGGGCTTCCAAGGTTGGCCGGAAAACGTCATAGGCGCTTATCCCTATTTTGTGGATTTTCAGGGCGCGGACTACCATCTTCTGAGCTGGTCGCCGTGCATTGACGCGGGCGATCCTTCCTTCGATTACTCGAGAGAGCCGGAACCAAACGGCGGGCGCGTTGACATGGGCGCCTACGGGAATACGCCCGAAGCGACTTCCAAGTCCCCCGACAGCGACAGTGATGAACTTCCCGATGACTGGGAAATCCATTTCTTTGAGAATCTCGATCGGGGGCCCGACGACGACCCCGACCGAGACCTCGTCTCGAATTCCGAGGAATACTATGGCGGGACTGACCCAAGAGCTCTCCCCGGCTGGCACGTGGACGGCTCCGTAGCCGCGTCCGGCGATGGGAAGTCGTGGGATAGGGCGTTCAAAGCCATCCAGGAAGGAATCAACGCCGCCTCCGAAAGCGATTCCGTCTTCGTGGCGCCGGGGATTTACTACGAGAATGTGTATTTCGGCGGCAGGAACATCACCCTGACCAGCCTCAATCCCCTTGACCCAGCCGTCGTCGCCAGCACCATCATTGACGGCAGGCGGATGGGCCCCGCCATACGCTTGTCGGGTTACGAAGGGGAGACCTGCGTCCTATCGGGCTTCACCATTTGGAACGGGCAAGGACAGGAGGGGGGCGGTGTGTCTGGAAACGGAGCTCGCGCGACAATCGAAAATAACGTCATCCTTCGCAACTCCGCTGAAGCTGGCGGCGGCCTTTGCCGCTGCAACGGCCGGATCCGAAATAACACGATCTCCGAGAACTCCGCTGTGTGGAACGGTGGCGGGCTTAACTCGTGCGCCGGCGAGATTCGTGACAACGTCGTTTTCTCCAACAGAGCGTCCAGGGGCGCCGGGTTGGCCTACTGCCTGGGCGACATCGAGAGCAACGGCATAACAGGTAACTCCGCAACCCAGGAAGGGGGCGGGCTGTGCGAGTGTGACGGCCGGATAGTGGACAACATCATCTCGGAGAACTCCGCCGGCACCTACGGCGGAGGGCTCTATGGGGCGGATGGCGCCGTCCTCGGCAACGTCATCTCGAACAATTCGGCGCACTGCGGGGGGGGCCTGGGCTACAGCAAGGCCACCGTGCAAAACAGCCTCGTCGCGGGGAACACCGCGCACCAAGACGGCGGGGGCCTGTACCAGTGCAGGGGTCTCATTGAGAGCAACACCGTGGTGGCGAACTCTGCGGCCCGCGAGGGCGGCGGGCTCTACGACTGCTCCAATTTCATCCGCAACTGCATTATCTGGGGAAACACGGCTTCAGTCGGCAGCCAGGTACGTATCGTCTCCACCCCGACATACTCCTGCATTCAGGACTGGCGAGAGGGCGGTACGCGGAACATATCCGCATATCCGTATTTCATTGACTCTGCCGGCGGGGACTACCACTTGCGGAACTGGTCGCCCTGCATTGACGCCGGTGATCCCTCTTCCGATTTCACGAAGGAGCCGCAGCCCAACGGCGGGCGGATTGACATGGGCGCCTATGGCAATACGCCCGAGGCGACGCCAGCGTCGA
>CAZFAP010000067.1:0-22973 GCA_964516325.1 uncultured Verrucomicrobiota bacterium | reverse complement strand
CGTCCCCCATGAACTTCGTTCACCCGGAGACCCCGCCCGAAGGCGGGGCTGCGTGGCACTGATTTTTGGGGCAGAGAGAGCGGAGAAGATTTTGAGAAGACCAGCGGGATTGTCGAGCATGAGAGCTCCGCTTCCGGGGACGAAGGCTGAAGCGGAGCCAGGTAAGACTCAAACTCTTCTCGGGTTTTCCCCACAACCGAAACCGTGGCACCCACGTTCGATAACGCCTGATGAAACACCCGGTCGCGCTCCCAGTAGCTTTGCGCTACCCCGTCAGCGATCACCAGTAAATCCCAGTCGCTATCCCCACTCCCCTCCCCGCGAGCTTGGGGACCAAATAGAACAACTGACACCAAACGTCCCCCGAAAGCCACCTTGAACGCCTGCACTGCCCGTTCCGGCGGTTTCAGTTCGACTTCTTCAGTTTTTCGACCGAACATGAGGTCATCTCCAAACCGTTTACCTGAAGCCTACCGACTGAACTGACCCGTGTGCGCTCAGCAGACGTGTTGAAGCACGCAGCCAAACGGGCGGCGGTTCGAGCGGTTGGTTAGACTTCTAAGGTCTTCAAGTAATTCTCGACGATGTCACGTGTACGAGCAATTAACGCCTGCATCGCGCGTGCGCCAACCTCCGGGCTCTGGCCTTTCCCGACCTTCGCGCGAATACGCTGCCGGTTAGGCAACCATCCCAGTGGATTACCGTGCCCCACTTCCTGCCCCGAGATTGGATCCAGAACGGCCGCGAGTCCGCGGAGTTCATCCGACTGAAGATGGAGTTCTATCCCGACTTCATCTTCATCCGGGTAGTTCACGAAAGCGTAGTGAAGGTGCCGTGGCCATTCATCGCGGCGGATCTCTCGGTATACGCGCGCGTGGCCCCGTGTCTTCCACTCTTCATCCGCCGTCCGATCATAGGCGTCAACGACGGCGAGGAAAGCGGGATCAGGGCTGACGCGTCGGACTGTGGCGGGGGCGTCGCTGGCCCGTGCGACAAGGATGCGGGGCACGAGGATTCTTTTTTCTTCGAACTTGCTCTTGCTCACGGAGACAAGTCGCACGTCAATGTCGCTATGCTCCGTTATGTATCGAACAATACGGATGAGGTCGTCCGGCGCCGAATCCACGGCGATAACGAGTCGGATGCGGCCGGCTCGAAGGTTCGTGGCGCGTTGTTTGCGCACAGCGACGAGCTGCTCGGGACCGACAAGTTCCTGTAGCGCTCCCGCCAGCGCGCCGTCAACGAGGTCGTCAAGCTCATCAAAATCGAGTTCCGAAAGGTCGGCGACATAGTCGAACGCCTGGGCGACCACTTCCCTCCGCGATTGCGCGTTGCGGGCCAGTTTGACCTCAACCGCAACGGGCAGGCCCTCCCTGTCCACAGCCAGAAGGTCAAGGATGCCTGCCGAGGGCAGACTCACCTCTCTGCCGACTGTGGCCACGGGAGGCTCAGACTCACAAATGAGGAGACACGGACTGCGCTCAAGACACGCCTGCAATTCCGCTTCGTCTTCGAATTCCTCCTCGCCCAGTGGGGTTGTCCCCCTGTCATCGTCAACGGCTATAGGCATGTGATTCCCTCCCTTCCTTCATACAAACCACGAGAAGCATCCGTTGCCCCTCGCGTTCGATGCGGGCATCACTCCGTTCCGGGTATTCCAATCCGCTCCTTGCTCATTTTACACCGCCTCGGCTTGTTGTGCAAGCTCCTTGACGTGCTTCAGCGCTTCCTCGCCGGATTTCGTGGGGCCGAATTCAAGACCGACGTAGCCTTTGTAGCTCGACGTGGCGATTGCCTTGAACACGTTGAGGTAATTGATTTCGCCAGTGCCCGGCTCGTGCCTTCCGGGGACATCCGCGACGTGGAAATGTTCGATGAGGTCAATGTTCCTGGTGATGTTCGCGATGAGGTTCCCCTCCATGATTTGCTGGTGGTAGATGTCGTAGAGGAGCCTGACGTTTTTGCTCCCGACCTCACGCAGGATTTGGAATCCCTCCAGCGAACTCCACAGATAATACCCCCTGTGGTCAACGAGGGTGTTTAGAGGCTCAAGCACAATCGTTATTCCCGCGTCCTCGACGACGGGCGCAGCCGCTTTCAAACACTCCACGATGCTCTGGTGCTGCTTTTCTCGCGGAACGTCCGAAATTTCGTTTCCGGTCGTCACGAGCATCCGCTTTGCGCCGAGCTTCTTCAGAACGGGAATCGTCTCGCGGACAGCCGTGACGAATTTCTCCTTCGAGTCGGAGCGTGTGAGCTGAGAGCCGGGGTCAACGCAGAACGCGGAGACCTCCAAGCCCGTAGCCTTTTTCCTTTCGAGGATGCCGTCAATGTCCTTGTTTCGCCAGCTCCAGAACTCAAAAGCGGGCAGCCCGCATTTTGCCACGAGGTCAATTCTCTCGAGGAAAGGGCGGTCGCGGAAAATCATATCTATGCAGACAGAAAGACGGAGTTCGCCCGGCTTCGCCTCCCCTGCTTCGGCGGCGAGGGATGAGGAAGATAAGCGGCCTGCCAGGACGAGACCAACTCCGCCGACTCCAGCGGCTGTTGTTTTCAAGAAATTCCTGCGGTTCATAACTCGATCAGCCATCGTTCACCTCCTAAGAATCTGTTTTCGGTCAGAAAACGTCAACTTCTGCAAAAGGTCTCAGAGCGAATATAGACCAAACGCGCACCCCAGACAAGGACTTTGGGAGTGAGGAACGAGAAAGGCGCGAGAGCCGTGTCGCACACGCGGGGTTTCGCGGGCGTTATCCGGGGCAGAAAAGATGGGGACCGGTGTTTTTTTGGGGGAACGAACGTTGACAATCGTAAACACGATTGGCGGGGCAGAGCCGAATGGCTGTTTTCGCTTCATGTTGCCGCGCAGGGGATTACGGCGCTAACGGCGTTTGGCCTGTTTTTTGTTCCACCAAGAAGTCCGTTGGGGTCCCACCGGCAGGTTGACATTGCTCTCATGCAACGCACGTTTTCATTTACATTCCACGTGAATCCTTCAATCCACGAGAGAAACCGACACAAAACAAGTCGTTAATCGAAAGAGCCAAATCAGGGGCTATGGAGAGACTGAAATGGACCCGGTAGCAGCTTTGTTGACTGGTGCAGCGCTTTTGGGATGCATGATGCTCAGCTACATCAGAGGCTGGAAGGACGCGGTTGCACAGTATGCGGAGGTGGAGGACACCGGCGACTCATCGCGCCAGAACTGACTTTTGATTCTTCGATGGGCCGCCGCGTTTCTGTGAGGGATGGAGCAAAGTGGGCAACCGCCAGTGCTTTATGTGGGGGGGCCCAAAAACGGATTCTTGATCGAAAACGCAATTCTGATCCTGGTCTATCAACGCCGAATCTTGAGAGAGGGCCTGCGCTATGATTCAGAGATGGCGTGGTGGGTGCGAAAAGAGGAGAGCACGGAGGCTATGCCAGTGCTTTCCAGTAACTGTGCTTGAGGCGGAGGTGTCGGCGGAAGGCAAGACCGCTTCCTCCGGTCATACCTCCTATTGGGCCAACGCTATCGCAAGGAAAGCGAGCGGGATCAATATCGCAAGAGGCGGACTGGCTTTCGAAGTGAACAAACCCTACCGAGTGGGGACGATCCTTGCCTTTGAAGTCGTCCTTCCGGAGCCTCAAGAGTATCTCCTTCCTCTGATCCGGAGGCTTGTCCAGCGTCAGGTAAAGCATTTCAGGGCGCTCTGTCAGGTTGTCTGGGTTGGGGTGCTTTCCGCGGGCAGCTACCGAATGGGCGTGCGTTTCATTGATACGAACGATCAACGTTCCGCCGCTCTTGACCAGCTCATCGCCGAATACCAGTGGCAGGAAAGGTTCCTGAGTCCGATGGAGGGGCAAGCGAACCGCTTTTCGGACGACGACGATGAGCCTCCCGACCTGGAATTCTAATGCCGCTGATTGGAAGGTGCCTTCGCACTGAGGCCGCTACCGCGCGATTCGATCCCCGCGACTGCGTGGAATCTCCACCCGCGTGCGCCTGTCCCTCGTCTAATGGGATCACGGCAAACCGGGGCAGTGCAGTGGCGCACATTTCCGGCCGTCCTCTATCTTCCAAGGCTGCGATATACGTTCAGCGTGCCTTCCACCATTGATTCGCGGGAGAAGCATTCTCTGACCCGATTTTTTGCCCGAAACCCGACCGACGACATGCGAGCGGGGTCGCCGAACAGGGCAATCAGCGCCCTGGCAAGGGTCTCCGGATCCCCCGGCGGGACGAGAAGCCCGCTTTCGCCATGGGTGATGACCTCCCGTATGCCGCCCACGCCGGAGGCAATGACCGGCTTGCCCGCCGCCATAGCTTCCAAGAGCGCTAACCCGAGTCCTTCCTCAAGCGATGGCATAACGAAGACGCTCATCACTGAAAGCAACTCGGGTATTTCCTTTCGCTGTCCCGCCAGAATGACCTTCCGCTGAAGGGCGTGGCGGCGGATGAGCGACTCGAGGTGAGCCTTCTCCGACCCCTCCCCCACGATGAGACAAACGATGTTTGGGATTTCCTTCACGAGCCTGCCGACAGCCTCAATGAGCACCGCGTGCCCCTTGCAGGGGACAAGGCTTCCAACGCTTCCCACGACGACGCTTCCGGCAGGGATTCGAAGCTCGTCCGCGAGCTGCTTCGCCCTTTCGCTGTCGGCTCGGGAAAACCTCTCGACATCAATCCCCGAATACACCATAGAGACATCCTCTTCAGGGAGGCCGATTCTGACGAGCGCTTCCTTAACCGCTTGAGAAATCGCGATGTATCTGATTCCGCGAGCGAGATATTTTCGTCGGCTGATGAGATTTCGCTTAGGCGGAAAGAGCACTCTCCGGGAGACGACCATGCGAACGTTGCTCTTGAGCAGCGAAGCGACCAGAAGCCCAAGGGAATGTGCATGAGAAGTGTGCGTGTGAATTGTCCGCACCTTATTGGCGCGGGCAAGCCCTGCTATCCTGAGCGCCGTCAGCGGCAGGAACGGCGGCTTCATTCGCATCTCGATGATGGGGAGGGATTCAATGGCAGCTTTCTCGGCGAGAGATGAGCCTTTCTGGGAAATGAGAATGGATGGCACGCCTCGCTCAAGCAAACCCCGGTGAAGGTAGAGAACCTGTTGTTGTCCACCGCCCCAGGTTCTCCCCGTGTCAATATGCAATACGGGATAAAAGGGGGCTTGCCCTTCGGACATTGGCGTTGAGGCAGGCATTCGGGCGACCGAAAACACGACACTTGAAGCTGACCCTGGAGGAATGGTACGAGGTGGAGCTTGTGCCTTCAAGCAATTTCTGGGGGCTTCGCATTTCGGTAACCGACACGCAGTGGATGGCAGCGTGGCCCCGGCGACCAAAGTTTCGCTGTGCGAGTTGTCCGAAAATGCTTTAACATGGTGGGGAGATGCGGGCTTTTCACCTTCTCGGTTCTACTGGAGCCCCCTGAAACAGTGGTCCTCACGATGAAAAAGCTTCTCTCGCCAAGAAGGAGCCGCTGCCCCAAATGACCCGTCGAGTGAAGAGAGTGAATGGCCTGACGATCCGCGACAACTCGAAGACCCGCCCCCCACGGCATCGCTGGCTCCCTGTCGCCGATGCGTGGCTTCCCGAGATAGGCGAGGCCGTCGGCGTTGCCGCCAGAATAAGGTGGGCTGAACTTGGCGCCGCTCAGAGGCGGATGTGGCTGGTCAGGGCGGGACTGTTGATGGCTCTCGCGCTCGCACTCGTCCTGCACCCTTCTTCAGCGGTGAGGGATGTTGTGGTCTGGTCGTCGTTTTTGTTCGTGCTCATTCATGACCGAAAGGACATTTTTTCCAGGAAGCCCGACGCATTGTCCCTCGCAATCCTCATTTACGGAGTCCTGGTTGCGGCTTCCGTCGCGTACTCGGTTCACCGGAGATGGAGCTTCAGGGAGGCAGAGAAATTCTTCGTTGTCCTCGCGATGGTCTTTGCCGCGTGGCGGCTTTTCAGAAACCGGTCTTTCCTGTTCGGCTTTCTCCAACTCCTCGTTTTCGCGTCCCTGATAGTCTGCATTTACGACGTGGTCATATATCTGCGCGGATTAGGTGAAGAATGGCAGTGGGGCGAACGATGGGTTTTCGGCCCCTATCACGGTCACCCGAACACCGCGTCGGCTATCCTCATGCTTCTCTTGCCCATTGCGGCTTATCTTCTTTCCGCCTCGCGCAACGTCTGGCTGAAAGCCGTGCACGGTTGTTTTATCGCTCTTAGCCTCTTCCTGATGTATGTTACGGCATCCCGAACAGCACAGCTTTCGTTGGCTGGGATGGTGCTTTGCGGGGCGGCAGTGGTTAGACCTCGCAAGCGGAAGGTGCTTTCTCTTGTGGTGGTGGGTAGCTTATTCGCTCTCGTTTACCTGAACCTCCGGCTCTTGAACCCAAGGTTTCTTGACGAGACGGCGAAGACACTCACTTTTCGCGTCGAAAACTGGCAGAACGTTGGCAAGCTGGTCTCTGAAAAGCCTGTGTTCGGGTACGGCTTCGGAAAGAAAAACTACCAGGCGGTGTATCATTCGCGTTTTCGGGGTTCGCCGATTCCTTACGAGCACGCCCACAGCATACTTCTCCAAACCGCCTTTGAGACCGGAGCGGTCGGGCTCCTCACGATTTTTTGGCTTTGGGCTGCAACGATTCTCCGTTTGCTCCGAGGATACGCGGCGAGCCGCGGCCCCCTTGCTGGATTCCATGCGAGCGTGTTGACCTCTTTTCTCGGTGTCTCCATCTATTGCCTGGCGGAAGTCCCCGATGGACTGCTCAGGTCGCTCTTGTGGCTATTGATTGCGATTAGCGGGGCGATCACGGGGCAGGTGAAGGATAGTCGCAACTCGCCCCGATTGCCCACAAGGGGGCAGATGCAGGAAAGTTGAAGCCCGCGCAGGGAGCGGCCCGGAGTCGTAAGGCGGCTTCGCTTCTCCCTCGCGAAACGGAGCGCCATATTGATTGCTGGTGCGAATAGTCCCCGAACCGTGCGACATGCGTGTTCTTTTCGTCCATCCTGGTCCTGACAGGTCGGAGGCTGCGTTGGCCAGCGGCCTTGCGAGCCGCGGAATCTACGTCAAGCTCCTCGCGAGAAGTGCTCGGCGAAACATCCCCGTTCAAGGGGCTGAACTGGAACATCTGTCCCTGCGGTTTCCTTATGATCTCGCAGCAGTCCGGCTCATTCGCCGAACGGTAATCGAGGGCGGCTTTGACATCGTCCACATTTTCACCAGCAGAGCTTGCCTGCCAACGCTCCTGGCGCTGTGGGGGATACGGCGACCGAAGGTCTTCTGGTTTCGTGGCGCCATACTAAAAATCTCGAAAGTGAATCCTCTCGATCGCTTGCGGTATTTTGGAAAGCGAATTGACTGCTTCATCGCGGTCTCCGACGCGGTGAGGAGGTCGCTCATCGCGGCAGGTGTGGAACCGGCGAGGACGGAGACGATTTACGATGCTCATGCCCCGAACTGGTACAAAGGCGAGCAGATTGACCTCCGAAAGCGCCTGGGAATCTCACCGGACGTTTTCGTGGCGGGGACGATAGCCAATGTCCGCAAAGTTAAGGGACTCCAATATCTCATTCGCTCCGCCGCCCTCATCCGAGCGGCTTCCCGGCGATTTGCCATCGTAATAGTCGGCCGCGACCGCCACGGCTGTCTCCCGCGGGAAGTAAGCGAGCTCCATTGGACGGCTCAGTCTGAAGGTTGCCGGGTCTATCTTACGGGCGAAATACCGAACGCGTTCCGAGCGTTGCGCTCCTTCGATTGTTTTGTCATGCCTTCTTTGCAGGAGGGTTTGGGGAAAGCGGTCATCGAAGCGATGTCTCAGGAGCTGCCGGTTGTCGCAACAAGGGTTGGCGGGCTACTGGAGGTCGTCGAGCACGAGAAGACTGGATTGTTGATTCCTCCCCGGTCGCCAGGCGCCATCGCCAACGCTGTCATGCGACTTGCAGATGAACCGCAACTCAGGGAGAGAATTGGCAGGGCAGCGAAACACGCCGTCGCTGAGCGGTTCGCGGTCGAGAACATGGTGGAAAAGACCATCCGCACGTACGAGCGGTTTCTGGGCTTTGGAGCGACCATGAGTCAGCGATAAAGCCGAACCTGCACGTCCTCCGGCGGGGCGCCGGTTTCCTTCATCAGACCATTCTGGGCGAAAGGAGAAACGTTTTTTCTGAGGAAATACTGAACGTTTCGACCATCTCGCCAGCGCGGAGTCGCCCCCGAAGGCGGCGAATGATGGAGGTGAAAGGTTATCGCAGAAGCTATCACGCTTCGCGCGGACATCCCGGCCAGGTATAAGCGGCGTCCGAGGTCGTCGTCCTCCTGTCCCCATCCGACATAATTTTCGTCAAACCCATTTACGGCAAGCAGGTCCGCCTTGTGAATCGAAAAATTCCCGCCCCTCAATTTCGGCTTCGATTTTATCGCCCACAGGTATCTCCGAAAGAAGCCGTAAAAGTTGTCCTTCCAGTGAGCTTTTCGCAGCTTTTTCATCTCCACCTCGTCGAGGAGTTCTTCAAGGCGCCCGCTTCTGACGTCCGCCTCGGTGAGTTGACCCGTTTTGGCTTCATCAAGGAAAACGCAGGAGCCGACCAGAAATACGCGAGGCTGCCGGATCGAAACGTGGGCTTTGAGGAAGTCCGCAGAAGGAACGCAATCCTGGTCAAGAAACACCAGGTACTCGCCGGTGGCTGCTCTGATCGCGTTGTTACGCGACCTCGCCACGCGATTATCCTCGTGCTTCTGCCAGACGTGCACCGTGCGAATGCTCGATTGGGAAGAGAACTTCTCTATGGCGGCTCGCGTCTCTTCCGCCGATCCGTCGTCGGCGATGACGATTTCATCGAACGCGACCGTTTGCCGGTTCAACGCAAGGAGCGTGAACCAGAGATGCTTCGGTCGCTCGTACGTCGCGACAATTACCGAAACCGTGGTACGCGATTGCTCCATTTTTGGCCTATCGGGAAGTGAAAATCCAATTGGGCAAGGGAGTCACCGTCCCTCCCGGAGAGGGCTCGCACTTTTCGGGCTTATGCCCGCGATATGATAGGAAAAGCTCCTCCTGCGGTCAAACAGAACGCTTCTGCTCTGTTCCAAGCGCTGTCCTGCCGTCGTGCCTCCGCGTTCACCTGCGGTTCCTTCTTACAGCGTAATCCCTCAGTCACGGGGGGACTCACCGTGGAGAGCGCAGAGGACGCAGAGGACTCCTGATTGTGACTTGCCCCGCCTTTGGCGGGACCCGTGTCCCGGGGGCACACCTCCGACCGCCTCGGGGGATGCAACCCACCGTCGTGTCAATCCCGTACATCCTGTTCATCCTGTCCAACTCTCCCCCTTCCCGGCGTTCTTCGCGCCCCCTGTGGGTCAACACCAACGCCCCGACCACCCGTAAGTGAGGCATTACCTCACAGCGCGAAAATCGGTTGAGAAACCGACTCGACGAAGCTAAAATAGCAAACTGTTCCACAAGATTCTTGGACGGAGAGGCGTCTTCATGCTTGAGTCGCTGGGACGCACACAAAGCCAACCCGAAAAGGACGGTGAAATGCCGATTGTTTACTTCGCTTCCACGAGCGTAGAGAGGCTGGAAGCGTCTGCAACACTGCCTGCGAAGTTCGAAAGGATGCTGGATAAGTTTCCGCTCAAAAGCATCGTCGAGCGGAAATCCGTCGCGGTGAAGATGCACGTCGGATTGAACATCGTCCACACGACGATCCATCCAATCTTTGTCGGGACGCTGGTTGCCAGGTTGAAGCAAGCGGGCGGTGACGTGTTCGTCACAGACGGCCCACAGAACGTCCGCGACGCCATGAGGCGGGGATACACGGCAGAAACCCTCGGAGCGCCCATCGTTCCGGTTACTGGCTTCCACGACAAATACTTCTACAGCAAGAAGGTCAACTTCCGGACGTTGAAAGAAATCCAGGTTGCTGGCGAAATTCACGACGCGGACGTGTTGATAGACTTGTCCCACGTGAAAGGGCATGGGCACTGCGCGTACGGCGGCGCCTGCAAAAACGTCGCCATGGGATGTGTTACGCAGAAAACGAAAATGGACATTCATTCGATAGGCTGGGGGCTGGAATGGGACGAAGAACTCTGCACCCACTGCGAGCTGTGCATCCGCGCCTGCCGATATGGCGCCAACAAATTTGATAAGAACAACCGCTATTTCATCGAGTATCATGACTGCGTATTCTGCCAGCACTGCGTGAACGCCTGCCCGCAGGAGGCGATCAAAATGGACATGAGCGGGTATGCGGATTTCCAGGAGGCGATGGCGCTGTCAACGGATACCGTCCTGAAAACCTTCAAGCCGGGCAGCGTCCTGTACATCAACTTCCTGACCCACATTGCCTACATCTGCGATTGCTGGGGCTTTTCGTTCCCGGCGATGGTTCCCGACATCGGAATCCTGATGTCGGACGACCTCGTGGCGATTGAGACGGCCTCTTTGAAAGCGATTAAGACGGAGAACTTTATTGAGGGAACCCTTCCCAGAGGGCGGAAGTTGATGAAAGGGAAACATTTCCTCGAGAAGGTGCACCGTAAGGACCCGTACGTCCAGGTCAACGCTTTGGAACGCCGAGGCCTGGGAAGCAAGAAGTATCGGTTGGTGGAGGTGGAGTAAGCCGGTAAGGAAAGAACGCTCAACGTACCGCGGATTGGAAGCGATGAGATACATTGGGGTTTGCCTGGGGGCTTCAACGGTCAAAGTCGTGGAGATGTGCCGTGAGGACGGCAGGGGGAAGATTGTCTCCTCGTTCGTGAAGGCTCACGAGGGGAATCCGAGGGAGGTCCTCGCCGCTGCTTTGAGGGGGATGGGGCTGAGTTCCGAAGACATCGTCGTGGCGACCGGCCGAAAGTTCCGCCATTATGTCAACCTCCCCACGATCACCGAACCGGAAGCAGTGGAGCGGGCTTTCGAATTCGCTGCGGAGCCGGGGAAGCACTATAACGCCATCGTCAGTGCGGGCGGCGAGACGTTCATGGTTTATGCCCTTGACCAGAACCGCAGAATCATGAGCGTCCACACTGGCAACAAGTGCGCCTCCGGCACGGGCGAATTCTTCCTCCAGCAGATTCGCCGGATGAATCTTTCAATAGAGGAGGCGGTCGAACTGGGCCTGACAGCTACGCCCAGGAAGGTCACCGGACGGTGCTCCGTATTCTGCAAAAGCGATTGCACCCATGCCCTCAACGTCGGAGAGCCAAAGGGGAACGTCACTGCCGGTCTGTGCGGGATGATGGCGAAGAAGGTTCTGGAGCTACTCGCCCACGTCGAGCACAGCAGCATCCTCCTCGTCGGCGGGGTGGCTCAGAATCCTGTCCTCACGCATTTTCTCAAAAAGGAAATTCCGCACGTCGAGGCGCCCGACTGCGCGGCGTACTTTGAGGCCGTCGGGGCAGCACTCTGGGCGATGGAAAACAAGGTGGAAGGCTTCCCCGGTTACGACCGTCTTTTTGCGGGGAAAGGGTCTTCTTTCACATTCCTTCCGCCGCTGAGGGAATTCGAGGGGCGAGTATCGTTCAAGCAAATGGACCGCGGTAAGGCCCGCGACGGAGACCGATGCATCATCGGACTCGACGTGGGGTCAACCACCACGAAAGCCATCGTCATGCGCGAGGCGGACGATGCCATTCTCGGCTCCATCTACCTCCGGACGAACGGAAACCCGGTCGCTGCCTCCCGGGAGTGCTACGCGGAGCTCGCTCGGCAAATCACAGAGAAAATCGGGATTGTGGGTCTCGGCGTAACCGGGTCCGGTCGGCAGATCGCCGGTCTCCATGCCCTCACAGAAGGAATCATCAACGAAATCATCGCCCATGCGACCGCCGCGGTCTATTTCGATGAGGACGTGGACACGATCTTCGAAATCGGCGGTCAGGACGCAAAGTACACCTATCTCGTTAACGGCGTTCCCTGCGATTACGCGATGAATGAAGCGTGCTCCGCGGGGACTGGCTCCTTTCTCGAAGAAGCTGCGAAGGAAACCCTCGGAATCGAGGTCACGGAAATCGCCGAAATCGCCATTCGGGGCGAGAATCCGCCGAACTTCAACGACCAGTGCGCCGCCTTCATCAACAGCGACATCAAGACCGCCGCTCAGGAAGGGATCAAGCGACAGGACATCGTCGCCGGGCTCGTTTATTCGATCTGCATGAATTACAGCAACCGCGTCAAGGGAAGCCGCCCCGTCGGGAAGAAGCTCTTCATGCAGGGAGGAGTCTGCTACAACCGCGCGGTCCCTATCGCAATGGCGTCGCTCACAGGCAAAGAAGTGATTGTCCCCCCGGAGCCGGGCTTGATGGGCGCCTTTGGCGTGGCGCTCGAGGTGAAAAGACGAATGAAGCTCGGACTCCTCGACGAGCAGCAGTTTGGTCTCGCGGAGCTTGCGGCGAGAGAAGTGCAGTATGGGCGGCGATTCGAGTGCCAGGGAGGGAAAGAGAAATGCGACCGCAAGTGCCAGATTATTACCGTCGAGATAGCAGGGGAAAAGTACCCGTTCGGAGGCGCCTGCAACCGCTATTACAACACGCGCCACCACCTCGATATTGACGCCGCTCAGCTCGACTTGGTCACCCAGAGGCAAGACCTCGTGTTCGAGAAATATACTGCTCGCCAAGATGAGCGGGGCGAGAAGGCGAAGAGCGTCGGATTAAGCAAGTCGTTTTTGACGAACACATTTTTCCCGCTCTACTCAAACTTCTTCTCGGCTCTGGGGATGAAGGTTGTTCTGCCGACGAGAGTCTCTCCGGAAGGCATAGACCGGAAAGGCTCCGCGTTCTGCTACCCGGTTGATATTTCGCACGGCTTCTTCCAGGACCTCCTCGACAAAGGCGTGGACTACATCTTTCTGCCTCACGTGCTTGGTCTGGAGGTCAAGAACGCCGAAGGGCACAGAACCACTTGCGTCTTCGTCCAGGGGGAACCTTATTACCTCCGAACCGCCTTTGGAAAGGCTCTGGGGAAGACCAGAGTGTTATCTCCCGTGCTGACGTTCGAGAATGGCTTGGAAGGCGCGCGCGAGGACTTCGTCCGCATCGGAAAGCGGTTGGGATTTGGGAGGAGAGAGTCGGCCCGAGCCTACGAGATCGCTTGCGAGAACCAGCAGGCATTTCTCGACGCAGTGAAGCGATTGGGAGAAGAGGCGCTGCGTGAACTGGAGAAAGCCCCGTCCCGCTTCGCGGTAGTCCTTTTCGGTCGCCCCTACAACGCCTTTGCGGGCGAAGCGAACATGGGCATTCCCCGCAAATTCGCCTCCAGAGGCATCCCGGTGATTCCTTTCGATGCCCTCCCGTTTGAACAGGAGCCTTGCGACAGGGAAATGTTCTGGGCGAGAGGGAAGATGATTTTGAAGGCGGCGAGTCTCGTCAAAAAGCACCCGCAGCTTTTTGCCGCCTTCGTCAGCAATTTCAGTTGCGGTCCAGATTCCTTCGTCATCACGTATTTCCGCGACATCATGGGGATCAAACCGTCGGTAGTGCTCGAGCTGGACGACCACACCGCCGACGCCGGCCTCGACACCCGCGTGGATGCTTTTCTTGACGTGGTGCGCAGATTTCGCGAGCTTGAGAAGGAGGAGAAAGTCGTCGAAAAAATCAAGCCGTTCCAGCCTGCCACTGTTGTCCACGACGGAAAAGACAGCTACAGCGTCTGTTCGAGGGGAAGAACGTACCCGCTCCGGCACCGAAATGTCCGTATGCTCCTGCCGTCCATGGGCGACCTCAGTACGCAGGCAGTCGCCGCGGTAATGAATCATTTGAACATCAGGGCAGTGGCGCTCCCTGAACCGGACGAGGCTGTCCTGAAAATCGGCAGGGCAAACACCAATTGCAAGGAATGTCTGCCGCTCCAACTGACGACGGGCAGCCTTCTGGGGTACGTCAAGGAGGAGAAGAAACCGGAAGAGGTGGTGGTCTATTTCATGCCCACCTCGTCGGGACCGTGCCGCTTCGGGCAGTACAGCGTCTTCCTGAGAAACCTCATTCGGAAAGAAGGGATCGAGGATGTCGCGGTCCTCTCTCTCACCAACGAGGACAGCTATAGCGGCTTCGGGCACAGTTTCACGCGGTCGGTGTGGAAAGCCATCGTCATCGCCGATGTCATGGACGATATGAGGTCGGTGCTCAACGCCCTTGCCGTGGACAGAGAGGAAGCGCTGAAAACATTTGCGGCGGAATGGAAGAGCGTTCTTGTGGCACTCGGAACAGGGGATTCAAAGAGAATCTACGGCGCTCTCGAAGCCAGCTCATCGTGCCTCTCGACGATCCCCCTGAAGTACGCTCTCGACGAAGCAAAACAGGTCGCCATCATCGGCGAAATCTACGTCAGGCGAGACCGGCTTTCGCGTCGGGGGCTTACGGACTGGTTCGCCGAAAGAGAATTTGTGACGAGGGTGGCGCCGATCAACGAATGGGTATGGTACGTTGATTACCTTATCAAGCGTGGACTCTGGGGAAGGGAACTCACCAGAACCGGTAGGATGAAATTGGCGATCCGGCGATGGTTCCAGAACCGGTATGAATGCGAAATCAAGGAAATCCTCGCGAAGTCTGGCCTGTATCACCTCGAGATGACCGACGTCGGACGCACGTTCGCTTTTGCCCGGCGGCTGATTGACCCGCGGCTGAGGGGTGAGGCTCTTCTGACAGTGGGGCTGGCGCTGCGCGAGATTCTGCACACGGCGTGCGGAGTGATTTCAATCGGCCCCTTCGGCTGCATGCCGTCGAGAGTCGCGGAGGCAATCCTCTCTGAGGCGATGACAGTCGAAGGAAAACGCATGGCAACGCCAGACGGGGAAAGACTTTTGCACCTGGACGGAACCGGCCCGCTTCCTTTCCTTTCCATCGAGACCGACGGCAACCCATTCCCTCAACTCATCGAAGCCCGCCTCGAAGCCTTCTGCCTCCAGGCCTCTCGCGCCCACGAAAAAATGCTGCACGCCCACTCCCCGGCACGCTCACAGGAAATAATATGACAGGCAAAGCGTTCATGAATGCAGTGGCGAATGGGAAAAGGGATATCCTCCAGGTGCTCCTGAACATCCTGGCGGAGACTCGCTCCGCATATTGCGTGGTTGGCGGGTTAGCCGTGAATGCCTATGCCGAGCCGGTCGTTAGCCTCGACCTCGACATTGTTGTCGCGTCGGAGAACATTGACAAAGTGCTGTCCGTGGCAGAGAGCCAGGGGTTAAAAATCGAGCGCTTCGAGAGCAGCATAAACCTGACAAGCACCGACTCTGATTTGCGAATTCAACTACAGACGGATCCCTGCTACCAAGCCTTTGTTTCCCGGTCAGAGGAGAGGGAGGTGCTTGGTTACCGAATGCGAGTGGCGGATGCCGCAGACGTACTCCAGGGCAAGATTTGGGCATATCAAGACGAAGAACGTCGCCAGAGCAAGAGGCTGAAGGACCTCAGCGACATAATCCGATTGGTCGAAGCCATCCCCTCCCTGGAGAAATCCCTTCCGCCCGAGGTCCGCAAGGAACTTGAATAGCACCGCCGCTGTGTCCCTTCCACCAATCGGTGCGCTTCCCTCTGTTTCGACCGAGACCGACGGCAACCCCGTTCCCTCAACTCATCGAAGCCCGCCTCGAAGCCTTCTGCCTCCAGGCCTCCCGCGCCCATGAAAAGATGCACGCCGCGAAATCGGGCCGCTGACTGCCTCCTCGTTCGGCTCGATATTCATAAGATTCTGGAAGGTGTGTTCTGTGAGAAAGCTCGTTTTCAAGCGGCGCGGCGCCGATCACTCAGCTTCGGGTGGCGGCTCGGCCCAATCCGATGGGGTCGCTTGTTGTGGCCCGCGGTTTGTTTTCTCGATAAACCGTGCGACCGCTTTTGCCCTGAATATCAGGATCAGCGCCAGAACGAGCTCCGCGCCGCCGGTCGTCAACTGGCGAACGAACTCCGAGCTATCCCAGCGACCCGAGCCCCCACCCAGAACTGCCCCACGTGCTGTCGCTCCAACCGAGCCATGAGAATACTGCAATGATCAGCCACACGATCCCACCAATCGTCCAGTAAGAGACAACCAACCCCAGCAGCTTTCCGAAAACGATGAATGTCCTTCTCATGTTCTCCCCTCCACTTGACGAATTGCCGTCCTTACCCCCGAAACACGGGGATTTCACCCGGAACATCGAATCAGAAGCCGACCAGCGGAAACGGTCCTCCGGGAGGCCATCAGCCACAGATGGAGATAGGCTGAAGAACTCCGAAATCGTTTGGCTAAAGCGATGGGAGCACCTTTGGAGTGCAGGAGCTGTGCTCCCGCTTTCGAAACCTGAAGCTGCGCTTCAGCACTCCAAAAAGCGCACCCATGCGCGTGACAGAAGTGCCGCACTACTCAAGTCCAAGATACTTGCGGATGTGTTTCGCCAGAGCGTTTTCGATCTCGGTATGACGTGGGACGGGCTGTTTCTGGCCTGTGCGAGGGTTCAGGTAGATGTCGTGTTTCGCCCCTGTTCTGAGGAGCAGGCAGCCGTCCCGGAGGAGTTCATGAACGAATTCCCTTCGCTTCATAAAGCGATCTCTTTAAGTTCATACTCCTCGGGAACGTCCTCCATGACCATCAGCCGATAGGCATCTTTGATGTTCTCTTCCAATTCCTCCAGGGTTTCGCCCTGCGTCATGATCTCGGGATGTTCGAGGAGCTTGCCCAGCCAGAACTTCTCCCCTTTCCAATAAATCATCGTCATCTTCCTGCTCATCTTCGTGCTCCTGTTCCTCGCGAACGCCCGCCTTCGACCTCCCGGCACAACTCAATGGCTTCCCGAACCCGCTTCATCACAGCATCGAGCAATTTCGCCTGGGTGCCGTGAGGGGGCAGTTCAGCGACGCTCGCAACGTGATAGCCCTTGGAGCCTCCTTCGATAACCGCGTCCAATGCCTTCGGGGTTTCTTCTTACCTCTCGTGTTGCGTACCGCGGATGGCCGCCAGACGGGCAAAGCCATCGTTCGTATCTAATCCCTGAAGATGTCTTCGGTTCTTTCTTTATCGAGCAGGGTCAGAAGGTCGGCCAGTTCCCGGTGCATCGCCGCCAGCAATTCCTTGTCCTCGGAAGCCGCTGGGGGAGTAACCGAACCGCCCCGCTGTTCCTTCACTGCCGGGGCTTCTTGCCGTGGGACAGGCGCCGCTTTCTTCCCGCTGAGAGCGTCCCTCGCACCGGGGATGGTGTATTTCTCCTCGTAAAGGAGTCCTTTGATCTTGAGGATGAGTTCGATGTCCTTCTTGCGATACGTGCGGTGACCCTTTTTGTTTTTTCGCGGGCGAAGGGTCGAAAACTCGCTCTCCCAGAACCTCAGAACGTACGGCTCGATTCCTGTGAACTCTGCGACCTCACTGATAGAGTAATAGAGCTTTTCGGGGATTTCTGGCGTAGCCATCTATTCCAGTTCCTCTTCCAGTTCCGGTTTTGGCGGACGTGCCATGAGGGTGGCAATTGCCTCGCGCGGATTCTTCTTTTCATATATTACACGATAGACTTCCGTGGTTATAGGCATATCCACGCCGTGCTTCTTTGCCAGTTCCGCGGCGGCTTTGGCTGTTCGGATGCCCTCGATGACCATCTCGGTGCTGGCTCTCGCTTCCTCGACGGGAACGCCTCTCCCGACCTGAAATCCGAAATTGTGGTTGCGGCTCAGGTCGCTGACGGCTGTCGTGAAAAGGTCGCCGAGGCCGCTCAGTCCCGAAAAGGTCCTGCGGTCGGCGCCCATGGCCACGCCGAGGCGTGCAATTTCGACGAGTCCCCGGGTAAGAAGCGCGGATTTCGTGTTGGCGCCAAGACCCATCCCGTCAATAATTCCCGCGGCGATGGCAATGACGTTTTTGAGCGAGCCGCCGAGCTCGACCCCGACGACGTCGCGATTCGTGTAGATGCGAAACCTGTCCGTCATCAGGACGTTTTGGACAGTTCTTGCGACGGAAGCGGAAGCTGAGGAAACCGTTGCGGCGGCAGGCTGCCCCAAAGCCACCTCGCGAGCCAGCGTCGGTCCCGAAAGGACCGCGACCTGGACGTCTCCGAGAACTTCCCGGATGACCTCCGACATGCGAAGAAGCGTGCCTTCCTCCAACCCCTTGGTCGCACTGACGATCACCGTTTGCGAATCGGTGCAGGGCTTGATGCTCTCGCAAACGCCTCGCAGGAAATGGGACGGGACCGCGAGTAAGACAAGAGCCGCGTCCGAGCAGGCCTTCTCGGGGTCCGGCGTGATGCGAAGCTCCTGTGGAATCGGAATCCCGGGAAGGTATTTGACGTTGTCCCGTTTCTCGTCGAGAACCCGAGCATACTCGGGGAAGGCGCTCCAAAGCGTAACGCCGCAGCGCTTTTTGTAAAGAAGGATGGCGAGCGCTGTCCCCCAACCGCCGTCGCCGAGGACAGCTATTCGGGTCTGCTGGCTCATGGGTCTTCGCGCGGTGCTTGCACTTTGTGCCCTATCTGGCGCTCCTCACCCCGCAGGATTCTGCGGATGTTGTCCCGGTGCAAGTATATCACAGAAACCAGCCAGAAAAGGGATAGACCGATGTACCACTCGGATTTGCGGAAAGCCACCATGAGAACAGGAAGGCTGGCGGCGAGGACCATCGAGCCGACGGAAACGTACCTCGTGATATTCAAGGCGACAAGAAAGGCAACCACGGCGAGCCAGGTGTGCACCGGCGCGATGGCGAGGAAGACGCCGAGACCTGTGGCGACTCCTTTTCCGCCCTTAAAGCGTAGGAAAATCGGAAAGTCGTGCCCGACGATAACAGCCGCCCCGCAAAACGCTCTGAGCATAAACGGATTGAGGGGCCATGCGAGGCGAACGGCGAGGCCCCCAATCCCCAGAACCGCTGCAATCCCCTTCCCTGCGTCGAGAAGCAGAACGACAATCCCCGGTCCCGTCCCGAGAGTTCGGAGGACGTTCGTGGCGCCGACGTTCCCGCTCCCATATTTCCGGATATCAATCCGCTTGAGAACCTTCCCGGCAAGATAGCCAAAGGGAATGGACCCAATCAGATACGATACAATGACTCCAGCGATTGTACTGACCATTATGTTTTTTGACGGGATTTACAGGATTAAGCAGGATCATCCTGTCTATCCTGTTATCCTGTCAAGTCCTCCTGCTCAATCCTCCTCAGGCTTTTCTGGTGCCGCCGCGGACGCTCGTGAAACCTCTCTGCTCCGTTCGCCAGACGCGTACCGCCGCTTCGCCCTCGACGGGACAGACCTTCTCGCAAATCCCGCAGCCGATGCAAACATCATCAACCACTTCGAGGCGGTCAATGGAACGCGGGCCGTACTTCGTCTGAACCGGAAATGGGATAATGATGATCGCCTTCTGTTCGTTCTTCTCGTCCCTGGCAGGGCAGTGCTCTTCGCAGACCTTGCAGTTGAAATCATCGGACCATTCCGTTCCCTCCGTCCAGCGGTCGAGCGCCCGCCACGGAATGCAGTTGTTCCGATTGAACCGAGCCTTGCCGATGACAAAGGCGTGCTTCAAGTCAAGTTGCTCGTTTTTCGTCCTGGCGAGCTGGCTCAGGGCGCCCGTCGGGCAAACCTCCATGCACAAAGTGCAATCATATTCGCAGTGCCCGATTCTCGGGACGAGCGTCGGCGTCCACAATCCCTGAATCCCATCCTGCAAGAGGAGCGGCTGAATACCGTTCGTCGGACAGACTTTCATGCACTCCCCGCACCGGATGCACTTGCTGAGGAAATACTCCTCGTCGGTCGTCCCCATTTTTCTCGTGTCATCAACGCCAAGCGTCCCCGGCGGGCGAATGGTCAGCGACACCGGCTCGCCCGGCCCCTTCATGTCCCTCATGCTGCCCCCTTCCGTGAACAGGTTGAGCTTGAAGAACGGCAAGGCTACCAGCCCACCGACGACCGAACCGATGACCTCTCTCCTCGTGAAGTCCACGCGCTCGATGACCGAGCAGTCCTTCGCCAAACCTGCCGCTTTCCCCGGAGGCGCGAACGATATTGCCTTCTGCGGGCAAACGACCTCGCAATCAAAACATTCAATGCACTCGCCGCGAACCGTTCCCTTCCCCTTCGTGCCGATCGCCTCCATCCGGCAGCCCTTGAGGCAAAGCTCGCATTCCGTGCAGGTATCGTTCACCCTCCGCCGGATGAAAGAAAAGCGGCTGAGGAAAGCGAATAGGGCGCCAAGCGGGCAGACATTCCGACAGTAGAACCGCCGCCGCCACAGTCCGAGTCCGATGATGACGAGAAAGAGGAGGGCGATCAGGGCGTGCTGCGTGAAGTACGGCTGATAGAAAGCATCAACCGGGGCGGTCGGGTGGAACAGGTATCGCTGGATGCTCTGCAGGGCGTTGTCAATCGGGCCTTGCGGGTTCATGCTCCCGACGGCGCTGAAGCTATGCCCGACGAGGAAGTAAGCGTAAGGATGCAGCACGAGGGCGTAAATTCGCGTCGCCAGACTGATCGGGTCGAACCAGCCGGAGAGGTTGAGCTGGAATATGCCGAAGACGAGAAGAATGATCAGGATGAAGTACTTCACATGCTTCCCCGGTACCCGCCTTCCCCTTCCTCTGGATTTCCTTTTGGCAGCATTAACACGATTGCCGGGGTTGTCCTGTGTATCCTGTTCATCCTGGCTTCTCTGTCCTCTGCGCCTCAGCGGGCGGGTAAAGTGGTCGCAGACATCAATCGTCGTGCCCATTGGGCAGACCCAGCCACAGAAGAACCTTCCGATGAACAAGGTCACGACGACCGGTATCAGTGCAATCCAAATGCCTGCGAAAAAGGCACGACTCGATAGGAGGGTCGAAAGCGCGTTGAGGGGACTGAGCTTGAGAAATAGATTGGTCGCTACAGGCGGCTCGTAAGGCTCCACCGTCAGGATCAGGAGAACATAGAATACGACGAGGAAAAAGGCCTGAACGGCCCGTCTCAGGAGCCTCAACCTACCCCCGCGCCTATCCTGCTTTTTCGTTGTTCCCTTTGCCATGAGTTCCTTATTCAAGCGACAGCAGCACGCAACGTCCTCGGAACTGCCAAAACTCAAACGTCAATGACTATTATCACACATTTTTCGAAAGCCAAAATGTTTGTTGAAAGTTCCGCGTGGGCAACCTGTTCCCCAGGGAAAGGTTCCCGGTGCACGGGATACCCTGCCCCGCGGCAGCGTAATGCTCCAGCTACGGGCGGAGTCGGACGCGTCAGGGGGAAGAATGCAACCCCAGATGAACGCAGATGGACGCGGATACGAAGCAAGGGAGGGTCTCGTCTCGCCCCCGGGCCAGGGGCCTTTGTGGGGGTCTCCCTCTGAGACCAAGGGCTTGCACGGCAAGCGAGAAAGGGATTGAAAGGCCCGACGGCGCATGATAGCGTGAAACGCCGGTCACGAATTGCCAGAAAGCAGGTCGAGGCTCTTCAGTCGCCACCATGAATTACAGGGAAGCAATCGAATACCTCTACTCGGTTCGCCTTTTCGGGACGAAGCTCGGATTGGCGAACACCGAGCATCTTCTCCGTGAACTCGGTCATCCGGAGAATGGGTTCCTCACCATTCACGTCGCTGGGACGAATGGAAAAGGGTCCGTCTGCGCGATGCTCAGCTCGATTCTATCGGCGGCGGGCTACAAGGTCGGCTTATTCACGTCGCCGCACATCCTTTCTTTCCGGGAGAGGATCGGAGTAGGGGAGGAGCTGATTTCTGAAGAGGAGATTTGTCATCATCTGGCGAAGCTCCTGCCGATTATGGAGGGGATGCAAGCGGACCCGGTGCTCAGCCACCCCACTTTTTTCGAGATTGTTACCGTCCTTGCCGTTGACTACTTCGCGGCGAGAAAGGTGGACATAGCCGTTATGGAGACCGGCATGGGCGGGCGGCTTGACGCCACAAACGCCCTCCCTTCCCGCATTCAGGTCATCACGACGATCGGCCTTGAGCACACAGGCTACCTCGGAAATTCCATTGAAGAGATTGCCCGCGAAAAAGCAGGAATTATCAAGGAAGGCGCCACAGTAGTCGTCGGAGAGGAAGATGAGACCGCCCTCGGGGTCATCCGCGCGGTCGCCGCCGAGAAACACGCACGGATTCTGCGGTTCGGCGAACATGTCAGATTCCTGAACAGGCGTGTGAAGTTCCCTGTCCAGCGCCTTCATGTCCTCACCCCACAGAAAAGATACGATAACGTTGCCCTTCCTTTGTTGGGCCAGCATCAGGCGGTGAACTGCTGCCTGACTGTCGCCGCTGTGGAGGAGGTTGAACGGTGCGGCTTCGCCATCGCTTCGGACAGCATCCGTCGCGGAATACGGGGAACACGTTGGCCCGGCAGGTTCGAGGTGATTCCGGGCAGTCCGAATTGTATCCTCGATGCTGCTTGTAATCCACACGCCTGCAAGGCATTGGCTCAAACACTTGAGGAAGTAGTTAAAGCCAGTCCCCTGGCCCTCATCTTCGGGGTGCTTCGCGATAAAGACTACAAAAGAATGTGCGAAATCCTTTTTCCGCTGGCGGACAACATCATCCTGACTCAGCCGAGAAGCCAGCGGGCCTTATCGGTTCAGGAGTTGCGCGACGCCGTCGCCTCCATACCCTCCGACAACCCCATTCATGCTTTCGTGGACGTGGCGGAGGCCATCGCGTACGCCTCCGAACTCTCCCCCTTGAGCGAATCCTTCGTCTGCATCGCCGGCTCCAACTATCTTCTCGGCCCCGCGAGAAAGGCGCTTGGGCTTGACGATCTACCGGAGGATTTCGTCCTTTCGGAGTCGTTTGATGGGGATACGAAGAGGAGTTCAGGAGGAGCCCAATAGCTACTTCTCGGACGGCGGAGACCCACTCTCGCTCGACGGAGGCTGCAATCCTTTCGCCGGCGCCTTCAGTAGAAGCGTTACCTTCTTCCTTCCCTGATCGTCCCCGCCGCCGCCCCGGAGAAACCGCACAACGTCGTTTCTCGTCACAAGCAAAAAGAACGCCAGGCTCAGAATGAAGAAGGCTTTCACGATTACGGTCATGGGCCTCTGCCGGATCG
>CAZFAP010000066.1:0-22992 GCA_964516325.1 uncultured Verrucomicrobiota bacterium | reverse complement strand
AACTGGCCCCTTGCAAATCAACAACTTACGACAACAACTGACAAACATTGGCTAATGCCGAGAACAGCAGGTCGTAACTGCCTGCGCGGGTTCGCGTTGCCCATATTTCGAGCAACGACTTTCGTTGCTCGCGTTCGCGCCCCGCAAGCAACGCATCCATGAAATCGAGTATCTGGGGCAACAGGTCTGTCCCGGTAGCCGTCGTTTTCGGTCCTTCCAAGAGCAGCAAGTCCCGCGCTTTGACCTGGACCCCAAGCACGCGCTTCAGCGACAGCAACTTGTCACCGACCACCGATTTGCAGACGGTCGCGCGAACTTCGGGAAGGGCAGCCAAGGCATCTTGAAATTGTCCCTGACATACGTAGCAGTCCGACAGCAAATACCTGCATGTCTCCAGTAATGCCGGGTGCGAACCGTAGGAGGCAAGAATGCGATTGACGTCTTGAATGACAGGGTTTGGGTGAGATGGCCGTTTTCGAGCTAGGTAAGCGAATACGTAGCCAACCTGGCCCGCGATATCAATTGCCTCGCCGCGTCTCCACCGTGTTGTCCACCGCTTGTAGAAAGCTCCTTGCTCCGGCGTCATTTCTGCCACTGCACCAAACGGCGTCCTGTAGATGGGAACTCCAGCTTCCTCCGCTCGCTTCCTCTCCCGGACCTCTTCAACGTGACTTCTCCAGCGCACGCGGTACGGCCGGGACACCGTGCGCTTCAGTTCTTTTGCGAACTGCCTTCGGCCAGCAAGGTAGCTCTTTGCGTCCTCTCCATCCAGCCCAGAGACCGTTGTTTGCTTCAACGCCCCGGCCGCGAGACGCTTCATGGACTCCCGGAGCCGGGCAAAGAGCACGTCGCCGCTCGCCGTGGCCGTGGTCGCCAGTGTGGCCCCCGGGCCACGGAAGGCCACGTGTCGCATCGCAAGCATGTAGTCACGTTCCTTCTGCCAAATGTCTTCGTCAAGGCGTCGGATCTCGTGAGAAAGCTTGACGTACCTGTCGGCGGCACTTTCTGTCCCCGCCGGAGAGACCCTCGCGGCTTCGACGAGGCTCGCCCGACTCCATTCCAGTGCCTCGGCCTCCTCGGAGAGGAGCAGGCACGGCGTTCCGGCGAGCTGCCCCTCGGCTTGGGCTGCAAGTGACCTCAAGCCGGCGAGAAACTGTCGGGCTGCTCGTTGATCGTGGATCCCGACAACCCCCACGCTGCGTAACGCTGGGACCACTATATCCCGGATCGCGTTACGTAATTGATGGAGCCTGTCGACAGAGTCGAGCCACCGCTCGTCCAGTGCATTGTCCATTTTGACATCCCAGGGCGCCGGGGGCCTGTCGGGGAACTACGTCACGTCGATGGCGAGCCAACCTCCTGGGCTCAGGGGCACGGTCCCCCCGGAGAGCAGACGCAAGGACCGCCATTGGTTATTGCCATGGCGTGCCATTACGTCCAACGACCAAGCTAAGCTGCGCCCGCCCGCCTTCGGGGACGGACGCGCCGCGCGGAACCAAACCGCCCGCCCGCCCTCAGCTTCACCGCCGTGTTGGGCGGCTGCCCTCGAAGCTCTCATATCGCGGCATCGACAACCCTAAAGTGACTCGGCATCACCTCGGTTGTGAATACGACTATGTCGTCCGTAAGCAACTTGCCTGCGGCTCGGTAGTCGCCAGCGAAGCACGAGTCGGCTGGAACAACACGCAGCACGACATCGATATTCGCTTCCTCACCGTAAGCGAATCTCGCGAACCCCGTGATGTCGGTGAGCCGATCATCAGGACATGCCGAATCAATCGTCATGGCGTACACGAAGGGCGGATGCGCGACCTGGCTGATCCAGCTCCCCTGCCCGGAGCCGACGTCCATCCTGCACTGGAGCGGGATGTGGCCCACTAGGTCGTTGATGTTGTAGGCCGCGTAGAAGCGGTAGGGCTCTGGCAGATGTCGAGACTGCGGCTCTCTGACGAACTTGGACAGCTCCGAGTGGCAGCTTGAGAACCTCTCGCCGTTGATTGAGAAGAACATGGCGATTACTCGCTTGAGAATGGACAGCGGGTATCGGCATTTCTGCATGTACTGTCGCTGGACGAGGACCAGCCTGCCTCGTTTGAGCACGGCCAGGGCATCGTGACACCAATCGCCAAGCCGCTTGTCGTAGAAGGTACCCAGGATGCCGTTGCAATTCTGGCACTGCGTGTATCTGAAGATGCCGCCGGCGATGGGACGGTCGGGCTGAATCTCGAAGTAGATGTTGCGGACGGCGGGCCCGGCGACAGCTTTATTCTCCCGGATGGCCATGCTGATGCTCTCCATCCGCACATAGGTCCGGTGCTTCTCGTTGAAGGCGCACTGTGGCTGGATGTGGTCTTTCGAAAGGCTGTCTGTCTGTTTGCCGCACAGGTGGCAGGTCCCAGGCTTTGCCATCATCGCTCTCCGCTGTAATCCTCTCCGAGCCGAGCCTGGAGGGTAACCCTTTCGCATCACGAAAGGTGGTCAGTAGCGGCGCTCTCCGCTCGCTCATCGCTAAGCCCCCAAAACTTCGGACTCTTTTTGCTCGGAAATCGCTGCATCGTTCTACCCGCCTGCCATTATGTGCCAAGCTCTGGAGCGATGTCAAGCGCGACGTGCCTGCCCGGGCCCAGGAGAAGGGGCTTCTCGCAAAGGCGCAAAGGTCGCGAAGAAAAAAGCGGCAGCACCATATGCTTCTTCGCGCTCTTCGCGTGTTGGCGAGAGAAAGTGGGGAGAGGAGACCTCTCTCGCAAAGGCGCAAAGCTCGCCAAGAATAGCAGGAGGGAAACTGAGAGGCCGGGCGGAGGCTGACAAATACCGTACGAAAGACGATCGGGATTCGATTTTCCTTTGCGTGCCTGGCGAGAGAAGAGGGAATTCTAACAGGAGGATGGACAGGGAGGCGAAAACCACGGGGACGGCGGAGTGCTTGCCCCCGTCATTCTGATGGTTCGAATAGTGGACGAGAGACCTCTCGCAAAGGCGCAAAGCTCGCCAAGAATAGGAGGAGGGAAACTGAGAGGCCGGGCGGAGGGTGACAAACGGCGGGCGGAAGGCCATCGGGATTCGACTCTCCTTTGCGTGCCTGGCGTCTTGGCGAGAAAAAGCGAAATTCGGACATGTGGAAAGCGGCTCAGGACCCCGGCGGGAGCATCCCCGTATGGTCCTTCCGATCCATCCATGCGCCGCGGACTCGATATGTGTTCACCGGGCACTTACATTGCGTTGGCGCCTTCGGAGGATGACTGCGATGAGGATCACGATAAGAGCCGCACAGATGATGGGGAGTCTGTGGGTGCTGACCCAGGCTGAGATGCGGCCAAGAGGAGACGTGTGGGTAACGGGCTTGCCGTAGGGATTCTCCAACTGCTGTCTGAGGACGTCTGCGGGGGAATGGTCGTCGGTCAGGATCGGGCCTGTCGCGGCGAAATCCGGCCCCACGTCGAACTGAGCGACGACATCTGCGAGATGGAATGAGAATCTCCGTTTCTGCTGGAGGTTCTTCGCGGCGGCGAGAAATGTCTCTTTTGAAGCTTGTTTGCTCGACGGCAGGGCGACGACTATCTGGTCGCCGGATGCGCCACCGAACGGATACTGTTCAGGAAAAACGGCAACCAGCGTCCTCCTCTGGTATTGGTATATCACCCAGCCGGGCTTTAGGTTGACGACGAGGGCGCCGGCGGGGGAGAGGATGCTGCGGCACTCTTGAAAGAACTCCTTCGTCGTGAGGTGGAACGGGACATATCCTCCGCTGAAGGCGTCGAGCATGATGATGTCGTACGTTGCGCCTTCGCCCTGAAAGGTCTTGACCTGGACGCGGGCATCGCGAATGAAAACCCGCTGCCTTTCCCCCTCCTCAAATCCGAAGAACCTTTTCGCCACATCCACGACATCAGGGTCAAGCTCGATGCTGTCAACCTGCGCCTCGGGGAAATAATGGGCGGAAAGGTGCGACAGGACGCCCGCGCCCATGCCCACGACGAGGATTCGTTTTGGCTCGGGGACGAACAGGTAGCCCGCGAACATTAGGGGGTAATAGGGGAGGGCGGGACGCAGCGGGTCGGACATATCCATTCTCGACTGATTTCGGTCGTATCCCTTCCGGCGAAAGGTAAGCGTGCGGACAGTCCCCGATTCGATGACGCGAATGTAGTGGTATCGGCTCTGCTTTTCGTAGAGGACCTTGTAGGCATGGGCTGACCTCGACGGAATCATCGCCGCCGCAAGAGCGATGAGCGTCAAAAGAAATCGGTTCATTGTGGTCTTCACCCTATGGCGAGGGATTTGACAAGGATCAAAGCGCGTATGGGCCGGCCGCCACAGTGCCACCCGGCGATTCCGGATCGGCTGAAACCCACACTACTTCTCTCTCTTCTGGCCGGCCTGATAGGCTTCGCCGAGCGCCTTGCGCAGCGCTTCGCGCACGTGGTTGTCTTTTTCCTCGGCAAGCCGTTTCCAAAGTGCATTGGTGACGGTGGTGCCGCCGATGCCGCCGAGAACTCCTGCGGCGCGCTCCCTGGCCTTCGCATCGGAATGCGACAGAACCTTGAAGAGGAGTTCGACCTCTTCCCGATTGAGATCAATCTCCGCTATGACTTCTGCGGCGGTGTCTCCGAGATCGAATGAAAGGGCGTCGATCAATGCCGCCACATGGATGCCTTTCTGCGCACCGAGTTGAGCGAGTGCGTAGTGCATCCACAGGGAGGCTTTGTCCGCCTGCTTGCGTGGCGCCAGCGCTTTCTCAATCGCAGCGGATGCTGAGGTTTGGCCTATCCTCGCCAATGCCTGCAAGGCAGCAATAACCTCAGCCTCGGATTCCGAGGTTAGGCGGCTGCAAAGGGGCACGACCGCCTCTTCAGCATCGCTCCCCAGATTTCCGAGGGCCCCAATCGCGTCAAAGCGAGTGCTCTCGTCTTTGTCCAAGAGGATTGCGACGAGCGGTGGGACCGCGGTCTTGCCCATCTTGAGCAACGTGTCCCCGTCTCCGAGGATAAGCGCGACCTGCACTTTTCCCTGGGGCTGCTCGGGCTGCCAGTCCAATCTCTTCAGGGCCTCGGCGGCAGCTTTGCGAACATTCAGGTCGCGGTGCTTCAGTAGCTCGGCCACCGGCTTTGCGGCGCGGTCGTCACCGATGCTTCCGAGCGCTTTCAGAACGGCAATGACCTCTTTCTCGGATTCCGAGGTTAGGCGGCTGCAAAGGGGGACGACCGCCTCTTCAGCATCGCTCCCCAGATTTCCGAGGGCCCCAATCGCCTCAAGGCGGGTGCTCTCGTCCTTGTCCAAGAGCATCGCGACGAGCGGTGGGACCGCGGTCTTGCCCATCTTGAGCAACCTGTCCCTGTCTCCGAGCATGAGCGCGACTTGCACTTTTCCCCGGGGGTCCTCGGGCTGCCAATTGAATTTCTTCAGGGCTTCCGCGGCCGCTCCACGGATGCCTTTATCCGGGTCGTTCAAGAACTCGGCCACGGGTTTGGCTGCGCGGTTGTCCCCGATGCTTCCCAGCGCCTTCAGAGCCGCCAGTCGCGTACTCATGTCCGCCTCCTTCAGGCATGCAATGAGCGGAGTCAAAGCCCGCCTATCACCGATTTCGCCCAGAGCCTCTGTGACGAGACTCGGTGATATCCGGCCGGGAGCGGCGAGCAAAGCAAGAAGGGGTTCTGTGGCTTGCGGATCGCCGATCTTTCCAAGAGCAGTGACGGCGATTCGGACGCGATCATCGTTCTTGCTCAGCAGGGCATTGATCAAGGGGGGGACTGCCGGCTTGCCCAGGGCCGCAAGGTCATCCGCCTTGCGGGAGGCCAGCAAATATTTAACCTGAAGCGCCATATCTGGGGGCTTCCATCCAAGCTTATCGAGAGAGGCCGCGGCTGCCTTGTCTGCGGCGACCGGCCAGCCGCCTTCTTCGTCGTCGAGGAGCCGAATCAGTGTTTCAGTGGCTCTGGGGTTGCCCAGCTGTCCCAGCGATTCTACCGCGGCGCTACGGACGTGAACGGCCTGATCGTTGGCTGCGGCCAGAAGCGGCTCCAACGCATCGGGGGATTTCGTCTTGCCGAGGCCTGCTGCAGCCTGTGCGCGAACGAACGAGGAGTCATCAAGGAGCGCCTTGCCGAAAAGGGATGTAAGGCGAGCACGGAGAGCCTCGGGCATGGTCGCATCATTCAGCGCCACCACGACGGCCCCACGAACGTCACTGTCACTATCCACCAGGAGTCCAGTCAATATGTCGAGATCGCTGGTGTCCGCAATCGCGGCAAGGGCTTCGGCACCCCTCTGTCGAAGCCGCGAGTCTTTGTCCTTGATTTCCAGCCTGGCGATCCGCCGGCGAAGCTCCCGGTCAAGGCCGCCCTCTTTCCCATCCACGATCTGACCGACACGAACGGTCTCCTCGCATGCAGTCTTAACCATGTCTCGGAGGGAGGGTGGGGCACCCGCCAGTGCACCCGTCACCTTGGTCAAAAGATCGTTCAGGCTCCCATCACGGTTGTTCGTGTTTCCCGCGTGACTCTGCTCTGGGTAACTGGCGAGGCTGCCGTCGCGAGTGTTGAGCAGGTGCAGCTTTAAGCGCATCTCAAGGCCGAACTCGGCTGGCGGGCGGTCCGGGCGCCCGTAGGAGAAACGTGACATCCACCACATGGGAGCACCATACTTGAACGAGTAGCTGACGAAGAGAATCTCCTCGCCGCGACGGCTCGGGCGGGGTGTGGGGCCCGCCGCCTCCTCGAGGATCTGCTGCGCTGTGAGGGCGAAATCTGGCTCAAGCGGGACCACGACCAGCCGATCTGGTGACGTGGAAAGCAGGCTTCTGTAGTCGCTTTCCTCGCGCGTCGGCTTTTGCTTGATGAGGTAGTCTCGCCAGGCGCCTGTCGTATTGGCTTCGAGCACCTGGCTCAAATCCGGTGGCTGGTCTTGGGCCGCCTGCGCCCGGGGACAGGGAGTGTCACAGAATACGGCAAAAAAAACGCTGCTGACGAGGAAGCTCACCCGGTTGAAAAATCTGTTGCTCATCACTCGTACCTCCTTTCTTGGGACCCTTGTTAGCACGCACGGCCCCGCTAAGTTGCGGCGGCCTCGTCGAACCGCTTCACGTCTTGCCCAGCCGGGCCGCGGGAGCCCGACTATTGTGCTTTGTTGTAGGTAATGGCGAAACCGTCTCGCATGGTCGTGCTGAGGATGACGGTATCGAAGCGAGGATCGGTTCCGACGGCGTCGAGATAATCTCTCATGGAGTTCGCCGATTGGATGGCGTTATGGGCGGCGATGACTCCGCCAACGGGCATCTTCCGCATGACCATATCGAGGTATCTTTTGTAGTCCTCTTTCAAGGCGTCAATAAAGACGAAATCGAAGGGACCTTCGAGCTTGGGGATGACTTTGAGGGCATCTCCCTCGACGCTTTCGACGATTTTGTCGAGGCCGGCTTTCTTGAGGTTTTCCTTGCACATCTGGGCGCGGTTGCGGTCAATCTCGACGGTGACGAGCTTGCCGCCGGTCTTCTCCAGTCCCATGCCGATCCAGATGGCGGAATAGCCGTTGGAGGAGCCGATTTCGAGTCCGCGCTTGACCTTGCAGCCCTCCGCGAGGATGCGGAGGAACTCGCCATCGGTGCGGGGGACGTTCATGGTGGCGTGGGTTCTCGCGTATTGCTCGAGGTCTCTGAGGAGCCTCTGGCGAAAAGCGTCCTTCTCGGCAGACGTTTTCGCTTGCTCGATGGAAGCGGGGACGACCGGCGCCTCGGCGACCAGGAATGTTGAGCAGATTAGTCCTGCCGTCAAAAGGCCGACCACAACGGCTAACACGACCCGAAATCGTGCTGGCTTCTTCATCTCTATGTCCTCCATGAGTGAGCAAACCGCCCGAACCAAAGGCGGAGCGGAACCTACGGGGGGACGTTCAGTTCGCCCCGCCAATGAAGTCATTCGACCCTCGCAATTCTGTTCTCGAGGGAGGGAGAAGTCAACCTTGAACCGGCCTGACGTAAATGCGACAATAGGTCGGAGGCAGAGGGCTTGGGGCGCCATTTCGAGCAATGCCGGGCGGTGTCGCCGGGCTGAGCGATTTTCATGCCGTCCTCCCGGAGCACTGGGTCGTGGGAAGCGGGAATCTGAGCCATTTGCGAGGAACCGATGAGCGACGAAAAGGAATTCGTACACGGCGCGATCGAGCACCAGGAGACCGAAAGGGTTCCCTACAACTTCATGTTCTCTCCTCCCGCTGAAAGAAGGCTGAGGGAACACTACGGAGTGGAGGACCTGATCGCGGCTTTGGGGATGCCGATGTATTTCTTCGGGGCGAAGGATAAGCCGCTCTACGCCGACCCGGACGTTTACGGACCGACGGTACCCGACCAATTTGGGGTAGTCTGGTCAACGAGCAAGATAGACCGAGGCTCTCCCATCGGTCATCCCTTGAAAGAGGTGGACCTCTCGCATTACGCGTTCCCTTCGCCTGACGACCCAAGACGATTCCTGGGGCTTGAGGACGAACTGGCGAAAAGGAGAGAGCTTTTTCTTGTGGCGGTCATCGGAGACCTCTGGGAGCGAGCGGGGTTCATGCGAGGTCTGGAGAGGTTGTGCATGGATGTGCTCGACAGTCCCAAATTCGTGGAGGGGCTTCTGGACGGGATCAAGGAATATGTCATCCGGACGCTTGACCATCTGGCGGATTACAACCCGGACGCTGTCTTTCTGAGCGACGATTACGGCACTCAGTCAGGTTTAATCATTGACCCGCAGCACTGGCGGCGGCTCATCAAGCCGCGCCTCGAAGAAATCTACGAGGCAGCAAAGCGAAGGAATCTTCTCGTCATGCACCATAGCTGCGGGGATGTCAGCAAAATTGTCCCGGACTTTATTGAGATAGGACTCGACATTCTTCACCCGATTCAGCCGGAAACGATGGATATTTTCGCCCTGAAAAGGGAGTTTGGGGCGGATTTGACCTTCTGCGGGGGAATCGGCACGCAATATCTCCTGCCGTGGGGGACGGCGATGGAAATTCGGCAGACCGTCAGGGCGACGCTGGACTTTATGTCGCGGGGAGGGGGATATATCCTGGAGCCGGGGATCACGCTTCAGGACGATGTGCCGGTCGAGAACATGGTCGCCCTGATCGAGATGGCGAGGGGATACCGCAGGTAATGCGTAACCGTCCGGTAAACACATATGGAGTCTGGCACGGATTTTGGCGATTGAGGGATCAGGCGGAGAGGTTATGGGTGGGGGTTTGAGCGCCTTCCCAGTTATCCGGGAGGAGGTCCTCGAGCCGTTTTGCAGGATGGATGCTGATGCGCGGGAAGATATCGCGGCACCGTAGCCCTCAAGACCACGTGCGGCATCCGCTCCCCGCCACTCGACGCCACGCGAATCACCGTGGATGAGATCACAATTCAGGGCTCCCGCTGCGGCCCGTTCCCGAAGGCCACCGCAATGCTCGCCGAAAAGCGCATCAACCTCACCCCACTCACCTCCAGCATTTTCCCCCCTGAACGCCGTGCAGGCCGCCCTCCGCGGCGCGAAAAACGAAACCGAAGTCGTCCTCAAAGGGATTTGATTCGTGACATCTGTCGGGGGCCTCTGAGGGTTGGGCGCTCGGCGCCGGTTAGAGAAAATCGGCGGCCCCACGCTCGCCTCGCCAGAGCGCGTGATTTTGTTCAGAAAAGGCCTTGACTGCGCGCCAAACCGGAGGTATGTTTTAAGCATAAAATGGACAATGGGCGGCCAAACGGAGAGGTGCCTGGCACACGCCTTCTTGCTTCTGTTTCCCGACGCACTTGCTCGAAGTGGGCTACAACATGCAGGCCGTCCCCCCCCTGTTCCGGTGGCTGGGACCGAAGGACGTGAAGACCGTCGTGCTCCACAACCCATATTCTGAACGGGGGCATAGTGGGGTGGCAGCCTCGCGGGTCAGGCGGCCCCGGGTCACATAAGCAAACGGCAGAGCTGCCGACGCTCAACACGTGGACCGGTTGTTCTTTTCCAAAGAAAGCACTGAGGGCGCCGGACACCACCGGGTCTTTCGCGCAGCCTCGCAACTCAAGGGTGCTATGAGCAAGGGATCCAAAGCATAGTCGCGCAACAAACACAGAGGAGGGCGGGCGATGAAAACTCTGGCGAAAGCACTCGCGGCAGCATGGGTAATGGTTGGCGTCGGGGGGGGCGCCGGTGCAGGCGCAAGGTGGCGGTCAGGCAACACATGCGGATTCCACAGTCGCTGAGCTGTGGGAGAACATGCACGACGCGGGCATGATTTCGGACGAGGAATATGCGTACGCACTTGTGTACGGGGCGCTCCCCGGTGGCATCAACGTTGAGCCTCCGGAAGCCGTCGAAGCGGCCGCAGAGGCGGCGCGCCAAGCACAGGAGGAAGCCTGGGCCGCGAACCGCGAGAAGCATCAGTATTGGCATCATCAGGGATTGGCGTTGGAAAACGGCCAAATCCAATCGTTCCCTGCGCTCAAAGAGAAGAAGCGCGCTGACCTGCGCGCACGCGCCGCCGAGATTGGGGCCCGCCAGCGGCAGGAGAAGCAGGACGCTGAGGAATGGGCCCAACGGAACAATATCGCCATCCGGGTATCGCTTCCTGACGGCGGCGCGATGGAGTTGATGAGCATCCGAGATGGTGTGCCGAGGTTCTACATCACGTACAATGCGGTTGCCGCGGACACCGTTTCCACAGATGAGCTTTGGCCCGGGGGCGCCACCGGCCTTGGGTTGACCGGTGCCGGGACCACGATGAGCATCTGGGATGAGGCCGACGTGTTGGTGACCCACCAGGAATTCGACGGCGGCCCCGGAACCCGCGTCACCGACCGGGACGGCACAAGCCAATGGGGTCTCTCAGATCATTCGACGCACGTGGCCGGAACCTTGATCGCGCAGGGCCTGTATCCGGCCGCCCGAGGGATGTCTTACGAAGCCAACCTGGATGCTTATGACTGGGACGCGGATATTGGGGAGATGGGGACTGCCGCGGCTGAAGATGACCTTCTGATATCGAATCACTCGTACGGAACTCAGGCGGGCTGGGGCTTTCTGGCCGTTGAGGGTGTGTACTATTTGGCGTGGCATGGCAATACCACGTTGAGCCAGGTGCAGTCATACTACTTTGGGTTCTACCATCAGGTCTCGCGCGATATCGACGCCACGGTCTATGATGCCACCTTCTATTTGCCCATTTGGGCAGCCGGCAACGAGCGCGGTGCCGCTGGCCAAGCCCCCCCGAATCAGCCCGTCGGCCATTACGCCTGGAACGGCACACGGTGGGTGCCCGTCTATGACCGAGTCCGTCCGAACGACGGCGACGCAGGGGGCTTTGACACACTGCCGTTTGAAGGGGTAGCCAAGAACATCCTGACGATTGGCTCAGCAGGGGACATCCTTGGAGGATACGAAGTCCCGGCGGACGTTATTGTCTCGAACTTTAGCAGTTACGGGCCGACTGATGATGGCCGGATCAAGCCCGATTTGGTCGGCAATGGTGAACAAGTTCGCTCGACCCTTTCCAGCGCCAGCGACGACTATGGGGACGGCACTGGCACCAGCATGGCGGCCCCCAATGTGGCGGGGTCGCTGAATCTGCTGGTCCAGCGTCATAGCCAGTTGATGGGGACCGAAAATCCGCTGTGGGCGTCCACGCTGAAAGCGATTGCCATTCACACAGCCGATGAAGCGGGAGGTTTTGCTGGCCCGGATTACCGGCATGGCTGGGGCTTGCTCAATACGCGCAAGGCGGTCGAACTGATCAACGCGGACCTCGAGAGCGAATCCCTGGCCCATATCAAGGAAGTCGTCCTGATGGATGGCGAATTCATCGAGTTCCCGGTCGTCAGCGATGGTTCTGAGCCGCTGCGAGTCACAATCTGCTGGACCGATCCGGCGGGCGATCCGCCCACCCCGGCGGTGGATCCTCCGGAGCTGATGCTCGTCAATGATTTGGACCTGCGCATCGTTCGAGGCACGACCACCTACCGGCCGTGGATTTTGAACCCGGCGAACCGCAACGTCGCCGCCACTACGGGCGATAATCTCCGGGACAACGTTGAGCAGGTGCGTGTCGCCAATCCGACGGCGGGGGAGTACATGGTTCGAGTGACTCACAAGAACAACCTTGTTGATGACACGGGAGCGGTCTCGCTTCAGAACGTTTCGATGGCCATCTTCGGCAACGTACCACAGCCCGCGCCGCCACTCGAAATCCTGAGCGCAGACATGACCGGTCCGGACGAAATCACCCTGGCGTGGCCGGCGGTGGTTGGGCGCACTTACCAGGTCCAGTACACCGCAGACATGGGCGCGGTGAACTGGATCAACACCGGCCCGCAGACCAATGCCACGAGAGACCTTGTGGCGGTTGCGGTGTCCGCCCCGTCCGCGGAGCGCAAGCGGTTCTATCGAGTGATGCTCCTGGAGTAATTACATGAGCGCCACATTTCCTACTTTCGGCGCCCGCAGCCATGGCCTCTGCGCGGTGCTGGCGGCCCTCTTCCTGCCGGGCCTCGACGTGCTCGCGCAGGGGACTATCGTTCACAGAGACATGCCGGACGTTGCGGTCTTCAGCGTCACGGGCCCCCTCTTCTATGATTTGGACTTGGACAACGATGCGTCGCCGGATGTGACGTTTCGCGGTACAGTGCGCGACTTCGATGCTATTCCACGTGAATTCAGCAGAATATTGGCCATTCCTGCGACTCCTCCGGACCTGGGAGGATTTGTGTGGCCGCTGGGCCCAGGCGAGAGTATCGGACCGGTAGTCGAACTACCGCTGACTTGGGTGAATCCTGGAGAGGGTAGGTTCGGACCGATCGGCCTTACTTTCACTTCCTGCATGGCCGTTTACGACGGCGTTGTTTGTCTTGGTTTATTCACCGGACGGAACGCCTACATGGCACTCGAGTTCCAGATTGACGGTGAGCTACACTACGGCTGGGTGCGCGTGGACTGCTCGCTCGCGGGAATTAATGGCGGATGGGTCACGGAGTATGCCTATGAGACGCGGCCGGGGGTGCCCATTAAGGCAGGCGCGAAGCCGGTGGTCGTCCCGATGGCCGCCCCGGAGGTCGTGCGCGCCGGCTATCTGCGGCTGAAGTGGTCCAGCGAGGTCGGCAAGTCCTATCAGGTGCAGGCCAAGACACGTCTCGACGCTGTTCGATGGACGGACCTCGATTTTCTGATTCCCGCGACATCCACCGAGACGATGGTTGATTTACCGATGGAGGGTGCGGCTCAGTTCTTCCGGGTGATCGAGGCTGATTAGGTGTGTGTGCCGCGAACCTCCTCGACACCAACGGCTCGTCGCCGTTGTCCGACGACATCAGCATCATCCACGAGATCACCGAGTGGGTGGATGAGGAAAGCCCCGGGGAGCAGCTCAGCTTCTATCGCATCGAGGAGATCAAATGAGGTGCCTTTCTCCAGGCGTCGCATCCCAGGCCGTGCTCGTCGCGCTCGCGGTGCTCCTGTCGCTATGCGTGGTCGATGCACGCGCCACTGGTTCCATCTGCTGGTCCGGGGAGCAGAATGTGGTGCTGGGCCTTGTCCCCGGCATGAACATGACGTGCTTCGATCTCAACGGTGATGGGATCGACGATTTTGGTCTCAGGAACTACGAGGCGACGCTGAGCTTCGTACCCCTGGGCGACAATGCAGGGATGGCGACCACTGCGGCAGGCTACGACTGGTTTGGCCCGTTGCCGCCTGACACCGCTGTCGGCCAGCTTCCGCCATCTCCCTATCTGTGGATGACTGAGGAGGCCTACCTTGTGTCATACATGGTGCACGACCCAACGGGCCAGGTGATCGGCATCGGCCCCTGGCACGGGGTCGAGTACGGACTCCTCGGGCTTTCGTTTGAAATCAATGGGCGGAGACACTACGGGTGGATCCGCATGTCGGACGTTAGCGAGGTAACGTTCATGGTGCACGACTGGGCCTACGAGTCGGGGCCCGGCGTGGCCATCAAGGCCGGTGCCGGGCCGGGGCTGATGGCCGCCCCCGAGGTCGTGCGCCCCGGCTATCTGCGGCTGAAGTGGCGGAGGGAGGTCGGCAAGTCCTATCGGGTCCAGGCGACGACGCGTCTGGACGCTCCTACATGGACGAGCGTTTTCTTGTTCGGAGTTTGGATCACACCCACGGAGATGGCGGTAGAGGTACGCATGGAGGGTGCGGCTCAGTTCTTCCGAGTGATCGAGGCTGACTGAGCATGTGTGCCACGGGCATGCGAAACCATCTTTGGCGGTGCGACACGGCTGCGTCGAGACTCGAAATCGTGAGCCTTGACATGACGGGTCCGGAGGAAATCACCCTGGCTTTTCCTGCCGTGGTTGGGCGCACCTACCAGGTGCAGTACACCTCAGACATGGGCGACGTGAACTGGATCAACACGGGGCCCGAGATCAATGCGACGAGAGACCTCGTGGCCGTCGCAGTGTCGGCGCCTTCGACCGAGCACAAGCGGTTCTATCGAGTGATGGTCGTGGAGTAGTCCCATGAATGTCACCTCTCGTATTTTCGGTGTCCGCCGGCATGCCCTTTGCGCCGTGTTGGCGGCGCTCTTCCTGCCGGGCCTCGACGTGCTGGCGCAAGCGACAATCGTTTACAGAGATATCGAGGACGTTTGGCTATTCGGCGCCGGCGGCGGCACTGTTTTCTATGATCTGGACTTCGATCAGAACGGCTCGGCCGACCTGACGTTCAGGTCTACCGCGCATCAATTCGATTGCGTGCCTCAGAATAACAATCGAATCCTTTCAATCCCGGCAGTACCGCCGGACCTGGGCTCAGACGTAATTCCTCTGACCGTTGGAGAGGAGATATCTGCGACGCCTCGTGATCCCTACGCTTGGAATGCTTGCTTAACACTTCCGTCAGGGATCAAGATTGGGTCGGTGTTTACTTCCTGCATGAACACCGGATTCGGACTGGTCTGTTTGGGGCTGTTTACCTGCCAGAACGCCTACATGGGGGCGGAGTTCCAGATTGACGGTCAGCTACACTACGGCTGGGTGGGGGTGGACTGCTCGTTGGGAGGAGTCAACGGTGGATGGGTCACGGAGTATGCCTACGAGACGCGGCCCGGTGTGCCCATTAAGGCGGGGCCGAAGCAGGTGGTGGTTCCGACGGCGGCCCCGGAGGTGGCGCGCCCGGGCTATCTGCGGCTGAAGTGGCCCAGCGAGGTCGGCAAGGCCTATCAGGTGCAGACCAGGACACGTATGGACACCCTTAGATGGACGAAGCTTAGTTTCGTGATTCCTGCCACAGCCACCGAGACAATGGTAGATTTACCGATGCAGGGTACGGCACAATTCTTCCGGGTGATCGAGGCTGATTGAGCCTGTGTGCCAGGAGCATGCGACACGCTCTTCGCCGTTGGGATGCCGCCTGCTGCCCGGCAGGTTACGCGTAAGTTACACGGCAACAGATGACAACGCAGAAGAGGAGAGATACGAGCAAGAGGGAGAAGGTTGAGAAAGAGATTTGAAGAGATTGGACGGCTCGTTCACGAAGGTGCTGTGGGAATTTCCGAGCACGCGTATGATGAACTCTCGGCAGACGGAATTCTGGCGCGGGAGGTTGTGGAAGGAGTGGCGGTGGCGGTGTCTGCGCCTTCGACGGAGCAGAAGCGGTTCTATCGAGTGATGGTCGTGGAGTAGTCCCATGAATGTCACCTCTCGTATTTCTGGTGTCCGGCGGCATGGTCTTTGCGCCGTGCTGGTCGCGCTCCTGCTGCGCGGCCTCGACGTCCTGGCCCAAGGCGCAATCGTTTACAGAGATATCGAGGACGTTTCGCTATTCGGCGTCCCCGGCGGCGGCACTGTTTTCTATGATTTGGACCTGGATCAGAACGGCTCGGCCGACTTCACATTCAGGTCTACGACGCATCAATTCGATTGTGTGCCTCAGAGTAACAATCGAATCCTTTCAATCCCGGCAGGAACGCCGGACCTGCGCTCAGACGTAATTCCTCTGACCGTTGGAGAGGAGATATCTCCCATGCCTAATGATCCCTACGCTTGGAATGCTTCCTTAACACTTGCGTCAGGGATCAACATTGGGTCGGTGTTTACTTGCTGCATAAACACCCGATTCGGATTGGTCTGTTTGGGGCTGTTTACCGGCCAGAACGCCTACATGGGGGTGGAGTTCGAGATTGACGGTGAGCTACACTACGGCTGGGTGGGGGTGGACTGCTCGATCGCAGGAGTCAACGGTGGATGGGTCACGGAGTATGCTTACCAGACGCGGCCGGGTGTGGCCATTAAGGCGGGGGCGAAGCTGGTGGTGGTTCCGACGGCCGCCCCGGAGGTCGCGCGCCCGGGCTACCTGCGCCTCAACTGGCCCTCGGAGCTCGGCAAGGCCTATCAGGTGCAGACCAGGACACGTATGGACGCTCTTAGGTGGATGAACCTCAGCTTCGTCATTCCTGCCACGGCCACCGACACGATGGTTGATGTGCCGATGGTCGGTGCGGCTCAATTCTTCCGGGTGATCGAGGCTGATTGAGCGTGTTTGCGACGAGCATGCGAGACGCTCTTCGCCGTTGCGATGCCGCGGGAGCCTTCGACATGGGGGTGGATGACTAGAGGAGGATTGTTGCTTGTTTGTCTCAGACGCAAGAATGGGACGGGCTAACAAGGCGCCCGAGACGAAATCACCAGTGGTTCTTCCTCTACCGCCGCGCGGCCCTCGTGTCCTCCGTGTGGCCGAGCGGAAACCGAAATGTCCCCGGTTCCAATCTGTTGTATCAGATCGCCCAGTCCCGCCGCAGGCGGGATCCCAATACAAAATCTTCACCCGGTCACTTCTCCGATTGCAGAACACAAATAGATGTCCCGAAAATGGATTGCACCGCCTATCTGCAAGCACAGGCAGGGATGATGTGCTCCGTCATCATCGAAAGCCCGTCAAAGGACCGACGCATGTCGCACGGCTGCGTGCACAAAAACACCTGGATCGCCGCCGGGAAACTCAGCATCCCTCCTCCAACACCCCCATCGCCGTCCGCAGGGTCTCCTCATCCACTCCCTTGCCAATGCGCAGCCGACGACCGCCTCGCAACACAAGATCTATCCCCGCCGATCCCAACTCGCCACCGTCTTCAGTCACCAGCGCAAATGTCTCTTGACCCGCGTCGTTGCGCGCCTTGCGTCTGCCCTGACTCCCCAATGCCCGAGCCTCCTGCCGCTCCTTCAACTCCCGCTGCCACCAGTAAAACTGACTCTTCCTCAACCTGCGCTCTCGACAGAACTGCCGAATGGACACCCCGCTCCTTGCCGCCTCCCCAATCACCCTCCGCCAATAGCGTTCCTTCTCTACGAGCCGTCTCTTCCCTTCTCTCTCCATCTCCATCCTCCTCGGCTCTTACCGTCTGAGCCTCACACATACCCTCAACCTGCCGAGGAGTATCCCTCACTCCCCCGTCACGCGGAAGATGGCTTCGCCGGACGCTTACGGTAATGCGGCAAGGCGCTCGTCCGCGGGCATACGAGGCGGGGTGCTGAGGCGAATGGCGGGCGGACTTACTCCACGCTGACGGTGTAGTACCGCTGGGTTGGACCCTGGGGAACCGTCGCGTCAACGACGGATAAAGTTTGCCCGGCGCCGGGCAGGCGTGGTCCGAGAGAAACCCATTTTTCTCCCATTCGGTCGCATTTGAACACCTGGTAATAGCGCCCCGGAGCAGATTGCCAGGAGATGACCATCGTTCCGGATTCACCGGGCAGGCAAGTGGCTCGGAACTCAGAGCCGGGGTCAAGCGGATCGGTGCGGGCGAGGTATTCCCTGAGATTATCTGAGCCGTCGGCATCCGGATCGCCCTCCGGGTCAACGTCGGCGATGGAAGTGATGTTGTCATCGGGGTCGGCGGCGGCAACTGCCTCTTCCCACGCATCGGGCAAGCCGTCGCTGTCGGAATCGGAAAGAGTGTTGTCCACGGAAAACGGGGCGGTCGTTGCCCCGGGACGAGCGTCCTCCTCGTAGAGGCGCAGCCTGTACCTGACGGTCTTGCCGGTCTCACCTTTCAGGTCGGGAACAGAATCCCAGACAAATGAATGACGGACGCCGGTGGGGGAAGAAGATAGGTCGGTCATCCGTTCCCCGTCGGCTCGGGTGGCGGGGCGCCACGCGGCTCCGCCAACGGAAAATTCGGCGACAACGCTCGCGGAGAGGCTGAGAGCGTTCAAGACCGAGAAGCCGATCAGGACTTCCCCTTCCAGTCCGGGTTGAGGGAGAATGTCAATGAGAAGGAAGATTGCGGCGGGGTTGTGCTCGTCGGCGCCGATGTCCGTGAGGAGGGAGCCGCGGACTGCCATGATTCTCGGCTCTCCATGAATATCGGCGGTCGGAAGCCCGGGCGCGGAATTCAAACCGGCGTCTATGCAAGGCGAATTCGGAAGAAGATCGTAGCAGTCTTCCGTCGGAGCAAGGAAGAGCGGGTCGTCAGATATGTTCCCCTCGTTTCCGGCGAAATCGCCCGTTGCGATATCGCAGTATTGCACGGTTTGTCCGGACGGAATGTCCAGGTCCAGAGAATTCGACCAGAGGATGGAGTTGAAGATGCTGATGGCGGCGCCCGGGTCCGCAACGACGCCTTCTCCGGAATTGTCAGCAATGGTGCAACTGACGACTTCGAGAAGGGCGCCAGTCCATCCGTAGATTCCATCCCCGCCGCGTTCGGCGGAGTTGCGGAACACTTCGCAACTTCTGATCGCAAGAATGCCGCCGGAGTGGGCGAACACGCCCGCGCCGAATTGGGACGCGGAATTCTCGAAGACCCGGCAGCGCTCCACTACGGCATTGTACCCTTCGTAGCAGAATATCCCGGCACCGCTGGCGGCGCTATTTTGGAAAATCGAGCAGTCCAACAAAGTGACTATCGAACCTTTGTCCACGCAAACGCCGCCGCCCCAGGATGCGGAGTTACCCGAAATGTTGCATCCGGAGATGACGGCTGTCGAGTTAGCGAAATAAATGCCCCCGCCGAATCGGCTCTCTCTCCCGTAGAAATCGCCGCTGCCGCCGGTGATCGTGAAGCCCTCCAGCCGCGCGGAAAGAATGTTTTGAAAGAGGACAACGGAGCTGACGCGGTCCGCGCGGATGGTGGTCGCGAGGGCGCCGGCGCCGATGACATCCACTCCGTCTTTCATGACGACGTTTTCAACATAAACGCCCGGCTTGACGCGCACCAGGTCACGATATTCGGCATGGTTGACCGCTTCCTGAATGGAGGGGAAGTCGTCCGGCACAAGAATCGGGCGAATCTCGAGCGTAACCACAACTTTCTGCGGCGCAACAGGGAGTCCGACGGCGGAGAAGGTGACTTCCGCCGTATAGGTTCCAATGTCCAGCCTCGTCTTATATACAGCAACACGGATGACCGTCTCTTCCCCCGAATTCACACCGGAGCTGGGGGTAAGCGAAAGCCACGGCGGGACATTCTCCACTTTCCAGGCAACGCCCGAGCCGCCAGAAAATCTCAGCCGGAGTTCCTGGTCGGGCGGGTTCGGTCCCCCACGACGAGTAACAAACGCCAGCTCGTTCGGAGATACAGTAAGCTCGGGAATCGCGGGCTCGATGTCAAGCGAAACGGTCACCGTGTGAGGAGAGTTGGCAGCATTGGGCGCCGATATGACAACTGCTCCGGAATGGGAGCCGACGGGAAGCCCGGCTGCGCTGACGCGAACCTCGACGGCATCGGTTTCGCCTGTGCTTGACCCTAAAAGCGGAGATAGGCTGATCCAGGTCTGATCGGCTTGCGCCTGCCAGGGCATGTCCCCGCCGCCCGTGTTGCGAATGTGGATGAGCTGAGGCGGAGGGTCGGCGCCGCCCTCCTTCGCATGAAATGAAAGAAGCACTTCTGAAACGTTCAGCGACGGCGGAGGAGGGAAAATCTCCAGGACAACGGGGATCGTCGCTGGCGAGCCGGTCGCGCCCGGGGCGGAGAGGGTGATGGTCCCGCTATACATTCCGGCGGAGAGAGCCGTGATGTCCACAGAGACCTGGACGGTATTTTTCTCGCCGGAGGTAAGCCCTGCGTCCGGGTGGACTATCGCCCACCCTGCGTCGCTTGCCGCGCTCCATTCGAGCGAATGGCTGCCTCTGTTCCAGATTTCGAGGGTTTGAAGGGCTGGCGGCTCCGCGCCTTGCGTCGCCGAGAAAAAGAAAGCATCCGGTGAGAAAGCGAGTTCGGGCGGACGGAGGTTATCCACGACGAAATCGCCCGTTTGTGCCGAAGCGCCCGGTCGTCTATCCTGCGGAACCACAATCATGCGGGCAGCAGAGCTGTATGAGCTTCCGAGGTCGTGAAACGAATCCCAGACGTAACTGTGCGGTTCGCCGAAACGGCTGCTTTTGAGGGCGGCGGTTCCCTCGCTGCCGGACGCCATGGAGGCGGGCTGCCAGCTTCTCCCGCCGTCGAGGGAATAGGCGATGGCAACGGAACAGGAATCGCTCTCCGCGTCGAGCAGGCGATACTTGAGGGCGACGTCCGCTTTCTGAACTGCGGCAGGCGTCTCGACGGCAGCCGAAGGCGGCAGATTGTTGTCCACGGCGAACGGGGCCGTTTCGTCCGGGGCGCCAGGCTGAGGGTCAAATGGGGTCAGTCTAATCGTGAGGTTATCCCGAATCACGTGGCCAACGTCGGCAAAGGAATTCCAGGCGTACGTGTGCGGGACGCCTTCGGGAGAAGAGGACAAGTTCGCGGTTCCGTCGCCGGTGGTCCCCCTCGTAGCGCCATGCCAGGAAGCTCCGCCGTCGGTGGAATACTCGGCGCCGATGACGCATTTGTCGCTCTGCACGTCGGTGAGGGTGTAGCGAACGAGGACTTCCCCCGTGCTGACGCCAAACGGGGTCTCAACAGAGACGCTCGGCGGCGTGTTGTTATAGACGGAAAAATCGGAAGTCTCGGCGGGCGGGCCGGGATAGGGATCAAACGGCGTAACCCGAATCCGGACCGAGTCGTAATTCGACTGGCCCAGATTTCTGACGCTGTCCCAGACGTAACGGTGAAAGACGCCCAGAGGGGAGGAGAGGAGGTTGGCTGTCCCGTCGCCGCCGCGCCCGGGCGTGGCGGGCAACCAGGTCTTCCCTCCGTCGAGAGAGTACTCACCGAGGACGCGGCAATACTTTTCCGAGGAATTGAAAATGACGTAGCCGATGGGCACTTGACCCGCTACGGGGACTTCCGGAGTGAAGACCTGCACGTAGAATTCGCCCCTCGGGGCAATGTCGCGGATGATGAGCGTCTGATTGGCGGCGATGCTGCTCCGATAGACGACGCTCCCGTCGGGGAACGTTACCCGGACATCCGCGCTTCGGTATCGGCCGAGCCCGAAGTGCGGCCAGAGCTGCCCCTGAGACATGTAGCCGGAACCGCCGTCAACGCACTGCACCTCCAGGCGGTCGGGAGGCTGCGACGAGAAATTCATATCTCCATTGACGTCCACTTCCACAATCGCTCCGATGGCGTCTCTGTCGTCGGAAGAGTTAGTGTCGGTGGCGTCGCCGTCGGCGTCGGTCAGGCACCTGACCCTGAGCCAGTTCCCGTCGGCTCTTTTGTTCAGATAAAGGCAGCTTTTGGAACCGCTAATGGCGACGCAGAGGTCGAGAAAACCATCGCCATTGACATCCGCCCATGCCGCCCCTCTGCTGTCAGCGAGGTCGGTAACGCCCGTCAGGCTCGCGACGTCCGCAAAGGTGCAGTTTCCCTTGTTGAGGTACAGGGAATCCCTGCCTTTTGCGGAGACGAAAACATCGAGGTCGCCGTCATTGTCGAAGTCGGCAACTGCGGCGCCCCGTGCGTCCGGCAGCCCCTCCAAGCCCGCTTGGTAGGTCGCATCGCGGAAAGTGCCATCGCCATTGTTCAGGTAGAGAACGATGCTGCGCGAGCTGGTATTCACGAGAAAGAGGTCGGGAAATCGGTCGCCGTTGAGGTCTGCGAAAACGGCAGCGCTCCCATCGCCGACGTCGGCAACGCCAGCTCCAACGGCAGCATCGAGGAAGGAGCCTGATACATTGCGGAAGAGGGAATCGGCGCGTTCCTCGGGAGTGGCGCCGCCGTTGGCGATGAAGAGGTCGAGGCTCCCGTCCCTGTCGAAGTCGCCCCAGCAAGCGGCACGGGTCGGGACTGGGGAATTCACTTTCAGCTTCCCGGCGAGGTTGACAAGGCCGTCCACACCGAGGTTGCGGTAGAGAGCATTGAACCCGAACCCGAACGCGGGATCGTTGGCGATATACAGGTCGAGCCAGCCGTCGCTGTCGTAATCTCCCCAGGACGCGGAGATGCCTCCTCCTCCGTTGTCCGCCCCGACCCTGGACGCCATCTCTGTGAAGTAACCAGTGCCGTCTCCGGCATAAAGCTTGTTCCGCTGATCTGCAAGGACGAGGTAGAGGTCAATAGCTCCGTCGTTGTTGAAATCGCCCCACACGCCGCAGTTTGAAGGAAGTCTGCCGCTCATCCCCGCTGCCCGTGCTGTCTCGACGGACGTGCCAGAATCGTTCCGAAAGAGAAAATTGTCCTGCCCGAAATTCGCAATGAAAACGTCGAAGTCGCCGTCGTTGTCGTAGTCGGCGAAAGCGACGCCGCGGCTGTTTGCGGAGGGGGCGTTCAGTTCGATGCGCTCGAACGGCGCCACGTCGTTATAGACGCCCGGAATCACGACGATGGCTGGGTTTCCTTTTTCCCCATCTGTGGCCGTTATTCGGAACCGCACGTCGTCCGCGTTGACTTTTCCGATGTCAGCGACTGTGTCCCAGAGGAACTGCCGCGAAATTCCTTCCGGCGGGGCTTCGATATTCGTGAGGGTGTCGCCGCCGACCTGGGTTGCGGTGTTCCAGGTTTTCCCATCGTCAATCGAAAATTCGACCGTGAGGTCGCATTCGTCGGAATTGTCGTCGGAGAGGCGGTAATGCATGGTTACGATGTCCTGTTGCGCGCTCTGCGGCTTTTCTATGATGACCGACGGCGGTGCTTGAGGCTCCAAGAGAATGAGAACGGCCCAGGCGGTGG
>CAZFAP010000065.1:0-23901 GCA_964516325.1 uncultured Verrucomicrobiota bacterium | reverse complement strand
CTCACAGTAAGTATAGCCAATCCAAATAGCATAAGCAACTATAATTGTGCAACAGCACACCAGCAAGAGATTTCATGAAGGAAGAGATGGGCAGGGTGGATTTCTCCAGACCCAAGATTTTTTGACTTGTGGTTGTCCCCAGAATGTCACCAGCAGGCTTGAGCGAGTGGGGGAAATTAGGCGGCGATAAGTCGTAACTCATTGGAGATGAACGTGCCGGAGGTGGGGGTTGAACCCACACAGGTGTTGCCACCCACGGGATTTTGAGAACAATGCACGCAGAATTCGTTACTGGCTTGGAATTCGTAAGTTGCGAAATCGGAGTGCGTTAGCACCTGTGTCAAGAAGGCCTTGAGAGCCTCAGAGTTCACCGAAATTCACCGAAACCGTCACAAAACCGTCACACTTTTTCCGTCACCTTTTTTCCATTTCCCGATGTATTGGCAAAGGTCGTCTTTGTCTATGAGGACCCGGGCTGGGCGTGTCAGTCCACCGCCTGGCACCTGGATGCTAGGAAGCTGCCCTCGCGCGATGAGGTTCATGACCCCATTTCGGGACATGCGTAGCGCGGCTGCTGCCTCTTTAACTGTCAGCAATCTCGGGATGCCAATCGCGAGCAATATTTTTTCTTCCACCCGTGAGGACACTCTTCCGCAGTCACTACCGGGTTTCGTGCGTTTCTGCCCCCGTATCTCAGGTTTTTTTGCTTCGCTGCTCTTCATCTATTCCGAGGCCTGTGGCTATCCGGACCGCCTTTGCCACGCCGTCGGCGCAGGAGTCCGCCCGTTCAAGGTCTTTTTCGTTCTTTTGCTGACAGCATATTCCAGTTAACTACTCGACGACCTCTTCCGCGGTTGCACCCTTTCTCCATGCAAGAGAAACCAAGCGGCCGATCGCCTCACACTGACTCGCCGCACAGGGACCAGCTTTTCCGGCCCGGGCGAACGCGTCGTAGGATTTGTCGCCCAGGCGATTGACCGTCCTCATTTTCACTGTGTGACCGCTGAGGGTCTCTGGCCTTCTGGTCTCGGCAAACCCCAAAGGCGAACTGGGGTCATCTGTCAACGTAGGGCGTGCACTTCTGCTCGTGTTCTTCGTGCTTGTTTCCGTTTTCAGAGCCGTCACTTTTTCAGACCTTCTGCCTCGATGAGCATCGCATCACATTCGCTTTCGTCGTCTCGCGCCGACGATGAGCGCTATCAAGGCATGAGGCCGTTCTTCTTCGCGAGGACGACACTTACAACGCTGGCGATAAAACCGACACAAAGAGAAACGATGTACCCGACGGGCGTGAACATGAACATCGTCGCGTGGACAACGAAGATCACCATGAGGATTGTGACGACTATACTCCCCGCCATTTGAATTATCCGCAGGGGCGACGTGTCCCGGAAGAAAGCCCACACCTTGCCGAGTCTGGTCCTCGGCCGGCGGGTCACCCGCGGCGGGGTAACCGACTCTTCCGGCGAAGACGTGTATTCCTCGTCCTCCGGTTCAGCCGAAGTGAACAAAACAGAAAGGTCATCGTCGTCGGTTTTCAGGTCAAGATCGCCTTTTTCAACAGAAGCCATTCGGTCCTTCTTTTTCGCCATTGTGACGCTCCTCTTTTCCCACTGTGTTTACGTCGTTACGACCAACTCGACAGTTCCGTCTGTCCGCACTTCCTCACGGACAAGTTTCAGCCCCTGACGGGCGGTCTCTTTCTTCACTTTAAGCACGTTATATTTTTGCTTGAGCTCCTTCAGGAAATTGCCCTTCTTGAGATAGGCTCCGTCATAGTCGGAGATAATCACGCGGTAAACGGGGCCGGCCCTTCGAAAGCCGAGGTCGTTGGACACGTCGCCAAGGTGCTTGCGACGGACGACCAGGTCGGCCTTCCCTCTCTTGACTCCGAGGTAGTCGTAAAGGTCAAGGTTGTGACCCGTCTCGACGGGGAACCCCATCTCCTGAAGCACGTTCACGAGGATCTCCGGATCATTGAACTCGGTCTTGATGGTCGTGTAGGCGGACATTGTTTGTTTCCTCCTCTGTCATCCTCTTGAGAATGTCTGAGATTCTCTGGTTATTCGGATTCAAGGAGTGGACGAGCGGTATCATCCACTCGAACAGGTCGGCGATTATGACACTCCCGTCAGGGCACACAAATATGCTCACGGGCACGCCGGGCATGCCACAAGCACCGTCGTTTCCTCGACTGACCTTGCGGGTCTTTGAAGTCACGGGGATCAATCGTCCTTCTCATCTCCTGCTGGCAGGGCTTTTCCACGAGCCCAATCTCGAACCTCCTCGATTTTCTCCGGCATGATCCTTGACATAGGCGGAACTTCCTCCAAAGCCTCAAGGAGATGCTCTATCTTGAGCTCCTGATCTGCCTCAAAAGCCTTGTACATTGCGGACTTAACCACGCCATTCATCTCGGCGCCTGTGTAACCTCTGCTTCTCTCGGCAAGAAGCTGCATGTCAGAATCGCTCAACTTTCTCCCCCTGCGTGAAAGATGGATTTCCCAGATGACCTTTCTCTCCTTGAGGCTTGGGAGGTCAACCAGATAGATGGCGTCAAATAGGCGATCGACACGGATGAGCTCCGGACGGAGCGCTCTGACATCATTTGCGGTGGCGACGAAGAACAGTTTGCCTCTTCGCCTCTCCTGGCCCCAGGTCAGAAAATCCCCCAGCATCCTTAGGGCGACTCCCTCATCAAGCTCCCCGGAACCGGTTGCCAAGGCCTTCTCGATCTCGTCGGGCCATACGACTACACGCTCGAGAGCTTCCAACATCCTCTGAAGGCGCCGCAAGTTGGCCTCGCTCTCGCCGAGGTACTTATTGAAGAGGCTGCCGACGTCCATACGAAAAAGGCTGAACCCGAAGATGCGGGCAGTCCACTTCGCCAGCAGGCTCTTCCCGGTGCCCGACGGCCCGACCAATAGAATCCCGCAGGGAAGCTCCAATCCCCGCCCTTCCCCGTGCTTCGTGAACGCGGCCTTTATCGAGTGCAAATGCTTCAGAAGCCTGGTCATCCCTCCAACCGCGACAAGGTCTCCGTCCGAGTCAGTGAACTCCAGACCGCACACCCCCCTTATGAGGTCCTTCCTTGCTGCGCGGATGGCGGCAAGTGAGGCCGTGGTCAGCACGCCGTGGCGACTTATTTCGCGCGCCAAAAGGTCCTCTGCCTGCTGGAGCGTTGCTCCCGCAAGATAGTCCATAAGTTTTGGACTGTCTTCTTCCCCCAGCTGTAGAAGTCCTTTCCGGATAATCGGCTGAAGGAGATTCGTCTCCATTACCTCCGAATCCGGCAAGGGAAGATCCATGATGTGCACAGAATCCTTCAACTCCTTTGGCGGCACGGGGTCAGATGACACCACGAAAATGTTTGACCCGGTGAGAGGTAGGGTGTGAGAAGCATCCTTAAGTTGTCTCACTGCAACAGCTCCGCGCATCCCCGCGTGGACTGTCATGAACTGACAGGGGTCAAGGAAAACGTAGACGTATCCGCCCGCCTCCCTTGTGGCAAAGTTGATCGCGTCAAGAAAACTTACTGTTCCGTCAAACATCTTCCCCTTCCGGTCTACAATCCCGCTCGTGGAGCGCCACATCCGCAGTTCCTTTCCCGTTGTCTTCGCTGCGGAAGCAATGTGCCATAAGGCTCGTTTCTCCTCGTCTGTCACGACCCAAACGAGGACTTTCCTCGCCCGAATCAGTTCGGAGAATCCTCGAATGATTTGCTCGTCTTGTCGCGAAAGCTTGTTCGCAGCCACAATGACAACTCCTTTAGATGACAGTTTTTTGCCGGAGGGTTTCTTCCGCGACCGTGCTTGGCTCCTCGTAAAACTCCGAAGTCAGTCGCCGATTGACGACCCGTCCCAACTCCTTCTCCAGGCGAGCGGTCAGCCGGAGACAGGATTTGCCTTTCGCTTTCATCACGTGCTGCTCAATCTTGCCGTCGGTCCCGATGAGGAATATGATCTTTGCCATGGCTGATTTCCTCCTCTAACTCTCTCGTTTGCGAATCCCTTTTTCTGACGGTCCCTATGGAATAAACTCCCGGGGCGGTTTCATTCCGTTTTATTCCGGCTTATTGCGCGTATTCTTTTTTTTGTTTTCCGATGGAAGAAATTCAATGAGCAGATAATCAACCCGCTCGCGGTACCACGGCATGATGGACTCGACCTTCCTCCTGACGCCCGCGAGGACGTTGGGGTACGGACTGGCAATGAGGACCTGGTGGCAGCCGTTTGCCAAATCCACTTCAATATTCCGAAGCGAATGACTGGTGGCCCGAAGCTGCACTTCGACGCCAAGAAGCTTCTTGTTGCTCAGGGTGTAGATGAGCACATCCACCAACTTGACACCGCCAAGTATCCTTTCACGGGTTACGATGGTGTCTGGGGTTCGGCTTATCGCCTCGACCCATTGCACACATTTTCGGTGGAGATCACCGCCCTTCCCTTTGCCCATTGAGAAATCTCACCCCTTTCTCGGTGAGCCTGAGATAGACGCTCGGCCGACCACGACTGCCGCTCCGGTCCACGTAGCCGATGATGAGGCCGTTTTCCTCTAGTTCTTCCCGTAGGCGGTGCGCCTTGCGATGGGACAAACCATAGGAGCCGTACAGGTCGGAGACTTTTTGGTCGGGATGCCCAACAACATGAGTCAGGAAACTCGCCCATTCGTCCGGCAGACCGGCTGGGGTAATACCCGGTGACGAGATCATCTGTGCCGACTCTGCGGATTGGTCGGTCGAAGTCTCTGCGACATGGATAGTCGGCACCAACCCGGTGTTGTGGGGACGATACGTCAGAGCCGCCAACTTGGGAGCCATCAGCCTTTCGAGTTCTTCATCTCCGATGTATCTGCCCTTCGGGGAGTAAGCCATCTGAACCAAAATGGGAAACGGGTGACCGGTTTTTTTAGCAAAGGCCTGCCCCTTGTCCCGGAGACCGTAAAAGTGGGGCTTATGCCTTTCCAGGGCCCCTGTGGCCTGGAGCGCCTCCCGAATGCCGGCCGCCGTGCCTTGGCGGAAGTAAAACAAAACGCTGGCGTTGAGCTCTGGAAATTGAGCAAGGTCGGTGGAAACGTTGTCGGCAAATACGTTCCCGACACCCAACCCACGCATCTGCGTCCAGAGCTGTTTGGTGAAAGGAACTCCGGTCGCGGTCCGACGCCCAAACTTCTCCTTGCCGAACAGCATCTTCGCCTCGTCAAAACATAGAACGAGACGCAGGGTGTCGCGCTCTGGAGACTTCGCCCGGAGGAACGCCAAAGGTAGCTGCAGCAGGTTCGCAGCGAGGGTTTGCATATTATGGCGAAGGCCCGTGAGGCGAAAAGCGCAGTTTCTTCTGACGAGAGTCTCCCAGGAATAGCCCTCCTTGCAGTCGAGCATGGGCCCCAGTTTCTCGATAATGCCCACCACGATTCCCCTCACGGTGCGCAGCTTCCCCTTCTCCGCGGATGGACTTTCATCAATCCGCTTGTCCAGCCAGGATGGGAGGTCAATGAAAGACGCCGAAGGGTCATGCTGGCGGAGCTGATAGCATTCGTGGAAAAACGTCTCGCTCGTTTCGGGCTTCATGGGGGTCGCTTGATGGACAGCGTCGGTGAGGGTTTGTTGCCAAAGCCGCTCGTCCACTCCTGGCAGGGGCTTGAGCGGGTTGTACTTAAACGTCTTCGGCACATCGAAGACCAGCATATCCGGGTGTAGGTGCAAGAGGACATTCGCCTCGGACTTAATTTCGATGAACCAAACGGGAAGCCCCAGCCGCATGACCTGCGAGGCAAGGTATAGGACACACGTGCTCTTCCCACACCCCTGGGCGCCCAAGAATCCGACTCCCTGGAGGATTTCCTTGAGGCTCAGGAAGAAGGGGCCAATCGGATTTCGGTCGCGCGGGCTTCGGATGATCCATCCCATGAAGACCTCTCCGCTAATCACATCGCGTGGCGGCAACGGAAGGAAGTCATTCCGTCCTTCTTCTTGACGCTCTTGGAGTCGGGTCAGAAGGCGCAAGCGAACGTCGGGTATTCTCGCCATGAACACCTCCGGCTTGTGGGCAAACCCGAGGATCAAGGCCAGAGTGTCCCGGACGAGTGGCGTATTGACCTCTCCTGCCGCCAGAGCTAACCTACGCAGCTCCTCGTACTGCGATAAGCTGAACTCCTGAGGAGAAATGACCTTTCTGTTCTGCCGGTTCCTTTCCCCCGTTCTGTTTTTTGGCTTTATCATCTCTGTTCGCGTCCGTTATCATCCTCGCGCCACATATTCCTGCGGTGCACTGCACGACGAAAATGCTTTCGGCAAAAAGGAATGTTCTGCCCGCCCGAAGGGAAAAAATGGACGTGCCGGAGGCACAGCGAGATGTGGCAGCCGTCGGCATGGCAGAAAAACACGTGGTCGGGGCATTCGAATTGCTGGCACACGGAACAACGTCCCCCAACCTCTCGTATCCTGCGTCCGCACGCGGCCAGAATCAGTGGTTCCTCAACGAGGCGAGCAAGTCCGGATTCCGTTTGCTCAATGGTTTCAACGTGGCCCGGATACCCTTCCCCTCTGACCTCAATCACTCTGTTGAACAGGACATCGCGGCTTATCGGCCTCACGAGGTTCTGAGGGCTGGCGTCGCCTCGAGGCCCGAGGGGCGAAGCGATCTGTCTCGTGGTTTCGGCGTAGATTTCCTCGAGATTGACACCGGCTCTGCGAAGGACCCCTTCGAGAGAGTAGAGGCGTGCCAGGTCATCCGGATCGGGGTCGCCTCCCGTTTCGACGGCGCGCATGACTTTCGCCTTGAGTTCCAAGCATTCCTGGAGTTGCGGAGAACCGGTTAACTCACCCACCTCTTAATCACTCCCTTCCCGCGATCAGTAACTGAAGCACTACAAGACCTACCAACACGATATAAAGAATCACCATGACGACTATTTGATGGAGCCACGTCGGGACTAAGAGCCGTGACAGCCAGAATGGTAAGAATGGGAGGACGACGACGCACAGCAGAAACGCGAAACCAAAGACTGTGCTGTGAACAGCGAGGGCCTGCTCGACGGGAATCGAGAGGGCAACAAAACTGGCCCCGATCGCCGTGGCGAGCTGAAGTGCAGGGCTGCGGCGAGGGAGATTTCTCGTCGCCACCAAACACAGCCCCACAAGAGACCAGCAGAACGCCAAACGAAGCACGAGGCTGCGCACCCTAGGATCTATGTCCTGGATCAGCTCCAAAACTTTCCGACAGATTTCGTGGAGAATATCCATGTTGATTGCCCGACAGGGCTGCTTCTATGTGAATCATGCGCCCCCCGCGGGGCCCGGCGCATTTTCGCGTCGGCGACAAACTGTGCGCTCGGTGTCTCCAGCTTTCCGCCTTGGTTACCTGCTGCTCCACAACTATGAGGCGGCCTTTTTCGCCCACGCTCAGGCTTTGACAGGTTCGAACCGCTGGTTGCAGAAAAGCTCTGCCTCGTCGTACTGACAGACGCACTGGCAGTGCCCAGGGTCAAGCCCAACGAGGTTCTGGACTTCCTTCGGTGTATCCGTCGGATTGGCCCCCGGCGGCGGCCTCCCTGCGTCAGGTCCGAGCCAATAAGCGGTAGCTGCTCGGTTGCATCACCGGAGACGGCCACTCGCCCCGACCTTACAACCGACTTCCCTTAACCTGTTTTTCCGGGCTACATTCTTGATTGCCAGAACGGCCTTCGGAGCGAAGCCACCACTACGCCATCCTCTCAAAGAGACCACCGCAGTCGAGACACCTTGCGTTGAACCGTGAGCGCCCGACCCGTGCCTTAACATGACAGGGGCACTCATAGAGCTTGAGTCTCGACCCGCACCGCGGCCGTGGAGGAGGTTCCGATTTCAATACCTCAGGAGCCTCAACTCCGTACTTTTTGAGAAGCTGCCTGAAGGGTGTGTCGCCGTCGGGATATTCGGTGTGGCCGTAGCGGTCGATAATTAGCCCAAGACTCTGAGCTTTCTCCCGGAATTCCTTATTGTGGTAGTTGTGGCTGTTTGGCCCGGCAGGATGTCCCTTATGTTCTTGCCACGCATGGAGCATTTCGTGGAGAAGCGTCCCAAGGACCTGCCAGTATTTGTTGCCGGTCGCGTGATGTCGGTCTATTGCAATTTCGTCGTTCAAGCCCAAAGCATTCCGGCCAATCCTGTAATGCCCCAACCGTGTCCTGAGGCGCTCGACCATGAGAGCGGGAACAGGGGTCTGGAGTTTAAACTCCAAACGCATTCGTTCCGCCCAGAGGTGAAGGTCTTTGATCAGCGTGGCGAAGTCCCAATCCTCAACAGTTGCCTGATGGGTACGCAATTGGAGGTTTATGGGTTCGCCGGACTCCGCTTCCGTGTCCACTGTCCCCCCCTCTATCGCTCCCTCAGAAAAACCTTGCTTCGTGTCCGACACGAGTTTAACCTCCTTTGACGAGAAGGGTGGTGCCAGCGGAGACATCCGCTCTCCGAAAACACAGTGCTGAACGCATACTGTTTCGGATGGTCTTGTCCGTGAGGACCGGGTCAACAGCCTCCGACAGACAAGCCACCCTTCTTTACCTGTACTTCACGGTGCCAGAGTACCACGCCTATCCGTGTTGTCAATTTAGCAAGCTATGAGCATCTGCGCGGGGCGTAAACTCTGCGATAATTTCGCGCAAGGGAAACAGGCAGGCCAAAGACCAGCTGCTCCACCGCGCTTGGCATACCGCTAAAAGGACCCTCTGCTTAGCCGCACTAACTCCGAGTAACCCGCGGCTCGCGACGCTCGAGGCTCTGGTCTCGCCCCGAATGAGTTCCGACTCAACCGCTGGAAACGGAACACGGTGAACTTCGTTCTGACTGCTGCATTCAGCCATGGTTGTCACGGTCGGTTTGAATTCTGTGCCTCCGCTCCTTTTGACACCCTGCAATGTCGCTCAAGGAAGACTCCATAAGCAGGCTTATCGCAGTCCCGGTTCTGGCGTGAGTAGCGTATGCTTTTTCGGCTATCTCAGCTTCCTGAACACGAAATATCGGTCTCGAAACGAATCGCTTAGGCTAAGGGTATTGTTGAGTTGGTCTCTGGTCAGGTACGACCTGCGAAAGCCCCCTTCGGCGATCTTCTCCAACTTTGTGAGCTGCTGCTCGATCCTGTTTTTCCAACCCTGCATATGCTCCGAAGACCCCTCGAAGACGTGCTCGAAGACCTTTCCACATGGCAAGCTCGTCCCGAGGTTGTCCAGGAGGAACAACAAGAGCTCAAGCGTTTTGGGTTGCGGGAATGGCTTTCGTTTGCCGTACGACGTGCATTCCTTACTTGTGAGGTTGACCCAGAGGACGTAGGTCCGCCTTCTCTTTTCGTATGCCGTGATGTCCTCAACTATCTTGTGCTCCCCCGCTGTCCATATCTCGTATTGTGGCTTTCCAGGACCACGGACATAGGCCTCTTCGGCTTCTTGGTCAGCTGATCGCACGGCACTACACAACTCCGGAACGTGTCGTATCAACTGGGCAAGCAAGTCACCGCCCAGGCCAAAGTCGGCGGCCACTCTCCCAGCAGTTTCGCCGAGTTCAGCAAACGAAGGTTCACCCTCCCGCGACCTGCGCAGGGTTTCCGCCACAGTTGCGACCACGATGGCATCAACAAGCTCTTCACGCACCGGGAAGAACCCTTCCAGACTTCTTACGCCACGCAAGACCTTCCCACGAGAAGGAAATCTAGTTCTCGAACTCGGTTGCTTTCAGACGACCCTTTTCCCTGCGGCTGCCGAGGGCCTCTTTGTCCGTATGGTTGACGTCGGCCAGGCTCTCGATCCGCCGACGGCGTGGGGAGCGATTGACGTTGTCTGCCGCTCGGGCCGGCGTTGAGGCCCCGGAAGGTACGACGGGCGACTATCCTTCCTTGAGCCGACGGCAACCGAGTTCTGTCCATTCACCCTTGGATTGCCCTGAAGCGTTTCAGAAGCGCTTCGTCTCTCCCCCGGTTGCAGGGGGCGCTGGCAGCACGGTGCTGCGGGCACAATGAGGACGAGGCCGTGCCACTCGGCTTGGCGTAATCGGTCGCCTTCAACCGGGGATCATTGACGTGGACATCGGAACTCACGCGCCCGGCGCCGGGGTAGCGCCTTCCTTGCTTAGCAGCCAGATCTCAACTATATTGTGGGCGGGACCGCCATCGCGCTTGCCGGTGTCGCAGTCGCATAACCTCCTTGACCTACAGTCTATGCTTTTGCACTCGAACAGCACACAAGCAGTCATAGCTGGGTCCGAGAAGCCGCCAGGCTCCCGGGGACCTACCGCGGGACAGACTCATCATGTTGCCTCCGACGTTCGACAGAGCGCTGTATTTAGGACTCGCCTGCTGGCGGTATCCATTTCCTGTTTTCTGTTCGCGGCGGCTGGTTCTTCTGCTGCCGAGGAGACGCGCCCCGCCCTTCCTGAAACTCTGCGAGACTTCTTTTCTGTCGAGTGGGGTGTGCCAATGCCAGTTTCCGAGTCACCGCTGTTCACTTCGGCGATTGGCAAGGTCTGTGGCTACCTGGTCGTCGCGCTGAGAGACGGCACTCTGCGGTGTCTGAATTGTCGGAACGGACAGCGCGCATGGTCAGCAAATATACCGCTTGGCCGACCAATGGAAATGACTGCGGCTGCTTCGTGCGTACTGGTCCTGACGGAAGAAGGCGACCTCTTTGCCCTGGACCTTTCAGACGGGACGCTGCGGTGGGAGTTTTCAGCGTTGGGTACTCTGAGTTCCCCCGCCGCAGAGAAAGGGATGGTATACGTTGCGGATACCGGCTCGGCGTACGCCATTGACGAGCAAACGGGCCGGACTGTGTGGACAAGCCGATTGCCGTCGGCCTCCGACGTGAAACCGTCAGTGGCCGGTCATGTGTGCTGCTTCGCCACGTCCGATGAGCAGCTCATCGCCTTGAGTGCTGCGGACGGATCAGGTTTGTGGAGCACCGCTTTGTCGGGTAGGGTTACAGCTCCCATTGTGAGCTGGGAAAAGAAATTTTATGCGGTGACGTCCGACAGGTTCATCTATGCAATAGATTCGTGTTCCGGTCAGGTTATTTGGAAACGCTATGCCGCCGGGACACAGGTTACGCCGCTAATCGTGGATGGCAGGATTATTGTCTGTGGGCACTCCCGCATGTACGACTTTTGGGTGTTGAATGCAGAAACAGGCAACGTCGTATGGCGCGACTGCTTTGGCAGCTCCCCATTCTCCGGGCCTGTTTCCCTTCGGAACGCGGTCCTCTGCATTACACAGGACGACAGGCTGCGAGTTTTCGATACGTCGAGAGGATACGAAACGCGCGGGTTCGATCTGCCTTCTGGCTGCCAGTTGACCGGCTCACCCGAATCTGGGTTCTGGCTTGGGGTACCCGGGCAAGGTGTTTTCTGCATTAGGCCGGACCTTTCCAGACTCCTTGCAGTGGAACCTTTCCACCTTCCTTTCGAGGCCGGCAAGATAGCCATCATCGTAGGTTGTGTCATGGTCGTAGTGGTCTTCGGACTGCTGTTTTCCGTGGCCGGCAGCATCACCGTACCCCCGACTTACGAAACGTCCGTGCGTATACATGTGCTGAGATTCTCGCTGTGGGGATTTTCTGTTTTTTCTTTATATCTCGCCCATCTGTTATTCAGGGTCCTTGTAGTTCGAAGTCCGACGCTGCCCCGAATTCTTTTCCTCATCCTTTTGGTCGTCCCGTCTTTCAGCATTGTCTACTCCTATTTCAGGTTTGCACCCTTTCTCCTGCGAAGGCACATCGCCCGCGATACCGTTGCGGGTCGGACTGTGGACGGCGAACAGGAAATCCAGAACATTGTCTCAGACCTTTCTCGGGCGATGTCTTTGCATTCCCCTCCTCAAATCGTATTTTCTTCCCGGAACCTCGTGTCCCCGATAGCTGTCGGCAGCTTGCGGCGAAACAGTTGCGTCGTACTGCCTACGGATTTTTTCCCGACCGTTCGCCGGGCCTGCCGAACAGACGCGGCACTTTCTGCGGGCCTTACGAGATTGGTTCTTGCTCATGAAATGGCCCACATCAAAAACCGCGATATCGCAGTTTTGCCTCTTCTCTGGGCCATACAAAAACCGATTATGCTTGGCGCCGCTGGCCTCTTCGTCGTGTATTCACTCATGCGGTGGCTTTTTCCCGACGAGCCCTTTCAGCTTCTGGCCAAGCCGCTCGTTACCTGGTCAGCCATCGCGTTTTCGTTCCTTCTTCTCATGTTTCGTTCCGTCCTCAAAGCGCGTGAGAAGCTCGCCGACGCGACAGCTTCGCTGCATGTTAGCCCCGATCTTCTGGAGAAACTCACAGAGCCAGAAGGAGGTGCCGAAACAGACACCTCACCCCTGGAGAGATATGTGTTCTCGGTCATGTTCCTGGAACCGTTCGCGAGGTCGTTTCTCGGATTCTCGGTTCGCAGAGGGCGAAGCAGGTGGAGGGGCTCGCTTCTTTCACGCGTTCGAGGAACCCGGGTTAGCCGCCCTGCCCATTTTCGGTCGCGCATTGTCGAGCGTTTGAGCCAGCTGCGTGAGAAGTATTACACGCTTGGCAAAGGAGACGTCCTCGACTGGAAAATTGTGTGTCTCGTGAGCGTCCTCGCTGCCCTCTTGTTTCGGCAGATGTGCCTCGTTAAGGCTTACGATTTCGTAGGGTTTTGGCCTCCGGACAAGAGCGCATCGCTCGGAGACTTCTTCAGGGCAAAGACAGCGTGGGTACAACATCTCGAAACGTCGAGCTTTTGGTTCTCATTCGAGCTCGTCGGTAAGTTGTTGGTTTCTTTGACGACCGTTGGCTTACTCATGATCCCGCTCCGTGACGTGGCCTCAAGCACCACGCGAAACCTGAAGCTGGCGTGCCGACCCGTAGGCGTCGCACTTTTTGCGTGTGTCTTCGTCCTGCCAACCCTCGTGAACATTTTGGAGGGGCTTACAAGTCCTGCATTGGCTACTTTTCCTGAGATGAATATCTCTCTTTTCGAAATCCAGATTTTTGTTGTTGCCATCGCCGTGCTCTTCTTCATTTTCCTTTTTCTGAGGGCCGCCCGCCAACACACTGTCTATCGCCATCTCGTTGCGGGCGCAGGCGCTGCTCTGCCTTGCGTTTTCTTGCCTTCGGTCATCGTGCTCTTCTTCTTCTCTGCGATCCCGGTGACTTCGAGGCTCCTTTTGGGAGTCGCCTCTTGGGCAGTGATTGGTTTCGCAAGCTCCTTCGGCCTCTTTGACCTTGTTTTCAGGGATGTGCCCTTGGGGCGTGAACGCCTTTATTACACACGTCTGCTCTGGCGGAGAAGGCTTCGGACAACTCTCGTTTGGGAACAACGCCCTGGGCTTCGCCGAGACCTCGGGGAGGGCCTCATGTTGGGTGTCGTCCATTTCCTCCTTCCTATTACTGTCTTCCTGGCAATTCTCTACCCCACCCTCATTCACCTCGATAAGTGGTACTTTCAGAACCTTGGGACGATCAGCGAGAAACTGAACGAGCTTTCGGAATTGCCTATAGAAACAATAATGAGACACCGAATTTCGTTCTTGCTCAAGTTTGCCCCTCTTTATTTAACCACGAATGTGATAGGGCCCGGCGGTCTATTCCCCTCTGGTGCCATCCCTCTCGCACTAATAGCCGTGTTCATCGTGCCACTGATGCTGACGATGGTCTTCCCCTTGTTCTCACGGAAGTTGCGCCGAGGCAAGCTCATTGACGCAATGCCGATGCTTCTGGAGCTGTCAGAGCTCTTGCGCACCCCGCTCGTGTCGGAGGGGTTGCAGAGAGAGTACATAAGGCGCGTGTTGCCTAAGGCGAAACGGCCATCGTTGTTCATCGCGGATACAGAGGGGGTTCCCTTGATGAAAGCCACCTGCGAAGCGATCGAGGTCATGAAGAAGCTCAATATCCCGGACGCACGTTTCGACCCAATGGTGAAATGGATCAGCCAGTGCGAATCAACGTCCGGGGGGGTTGCAGGAGAGCCGGGACTACCTCCCGATGTTCTTCATACGGCCGCGGCGGTTCGCGCTCTTACCCCTGTGGGGGAAACCACTTCGCTGCAGGAGAGACCTCATGTAACATGGGTGCGAGACAGACTCATTGAACGTCTTCCGTTTGCTCACTTCACTCCCATTCGTGAGTGGTTGGAGGTCTTCCGGCTGCTTGCCGAGACTCTCACCGCGCTTTCCCCGGAAGCCGCAGTTCGTGATGGCGCCGTCTTGCGGATAGGCGAGCTGGCTATCGAACGATGGCGTGCAGGAGAGCGTTCCTGCTCTGAAACCCATGGTCTTCTCAGCGGCCTATCCGCCCTGGGCCTTCTGGACATGGAAATAATCGATGAACTTCGCTCGTCGTGGTTGCCGCGTTATGAACGTATGCTAATCTCCCTTAAGCCCGATTCAGAGCTGTCAGCCATTTGGCAACTTGTGAGACTGACTCATTTTCTATATCCTGAGGACTATCTGAATCGGCCGAGTGTCCGACAGGTCAGAGACAATTTGAGAAAGACGTATTCCTGAACCACCCCTGGTTGGCAGGATACTGCCCCTGGCCGGGGGATTTTCCTGGGGGTTGCGCGAGAACACCCCCTTCAGCGTAACTTGGCCATGAATGGAAACGTCACGAGGGCGTGAGTATGGGCCTCTCCGACCAACAGCTTCTTGAACAGGCACGAGACGTTTCTCAAGGCTTCGTGGAGGAGTACTACCCGGAAGAACTTGCCTACTTTCCGGTCATTTGTGAGCAAATCCTGGCCCCCGATTTTGTCGCTTTACGAAGGGAGGGGAAGACGGCCCTTCCGCTCATTCGAGATCGCCTTAAGGGGCTGCGGTTCGCGGAGAAAGCGGGCATAAGGTTGGTCAGCCCGTTTGTCCTCCTCACTGCTACGGCAGTACTGACTGAGCTCAATGCCGTCCCAATCATCCCTTCCGAACATCAGCTCGGCGACGGTATACAGAAGTGTGCCATAGAGTTCGGGGCTCCCCGGCGGCTTGCAAAAGAGCTGGCCTCCGCCCTGGCTCCTAAACTTCATTCTCTGTTTTCCGAGGCGGCAGCTCCACCTGTGGCTCCAGCTTCTGCGGAGGCGGCAGTCCCACCGCAGGTCATATATATCAATCCCTCGGGCAAGTCCATGGTGGACGATAAGGAATTTCCTCTCGGCTCGACCCAGCCTCACCTATTGCTCCAACAACTCCTCAGGAAAGACAATCTTCATTGGACAGAGGGTTTCTTGGTCTTCCCCAGTTGGAGGTCTGAGATTCCGAAGAGTCCTGCCCGCCAGTTCGAAACAATTGTGGCGCTCCTCAACATAGACCTTTGGAAGTTCCCAGCCGGTCTCTCTGTGACTCCCGAGAAGCGCCGTCGAAGAAACACCGGCTTTTGGAAGTTAAACGCGATGGCGAACGTCCACCTCAAAGGCCCCCTGGTCGAGGCTCGGCGCCTTTGCGACGAAGCCAGCAACTTGTTGCACGGAGGAAAGCATCCTGAGGCCATCGCCCCGGCATGCGAGGCGCTCCGCATGGATGAGGAATGTCTCCCCGCAGCGAAAGTGCTCGCTGAAACCCTTCAATGGGTGTCCCCCGAGTCTGTGGGTCCTTCGCTGGTCACCAGCGCCGCCCGGTTGCTGAAGCGAAGCGCAAACGTCCTTCGGACTGCGATTGAAAAACTGCAGCAGAGCGGAACGGCCGCAGAGTGGAGGGGCTTCTGGGGTACTGTGCTTGAAAAAGCCCTACCTGATTTTACACGAGAATCAGGGGAAATCTCCAGGCTATCGGATTTGATTAACGATTTTTGTAACCGAGCAGGGATTTCGCCAGCGATCAACGCAGAAGTGGATCGGATGAATGCCCTTGTCGAGTCTCTTCGGCGCAGAGAAATAGAGGAAGAAGATGAAGTGTATGAACTGCTTTCGGAAGACCACGTGCTCAAGTCCGTTACAAGAACCGTCCTAATGAGGATCCAGACGATATTCCCACCCGCAAAAGAAGAAGTCTTGCTCCGCGATGTGCTTGCCCAACTTCACCGTGTACTGATGAAAGGGAGATACCCTGCGGATTATGTCAGTTTTGAGAAATTCAGAAACAGCTTGGCTCGCAGGGTAGCGCTTGAAACCGCGGAGGGACTCGTTGAACGAGAGTTCGGCTTCTCAAGAGTAGTTCAGGCTGACATGCGGAAATACAGGACACGGTGCATGAGACTCAAGACAAAGATGCCGGCGGATAGACCTTCTGATGATGAGGTTCTTCGCGAACTCGGTCCCTCCTGGAACGAGCTTCGGCTCGATGCGGCCAAAAAGGTGGAATCCACGCTCCTTGGGTTCCGGGGGGAATTTAACTTGGACGAGTACTGGCGTCTTTTTCGTCCGAAGCGGGCCCCTCGGCAGCTTCTCGGGTGAATAGGAGCACGATTGCGCTCGCGCCGCGTAGTCGCTTCCGAAGAGATCATCCATCTTCACAGCCCTTGACCTGTAGTTGTGCGGCTTAAGCCCGCCTCCGCAACCGGAACCTTTTTTGAACCCCTTCCTCTTCCTATTGTCACAGGAGAGTGACACCAAAATGAACTCAGAGACTTCCCGGAGAAGATGGGATTTCGGTTGCGTGAAAGGTTAAAACGCAAGGGAGGTCCTTCCGGGGATCGCCAGCGGTTCTCTACGAGGATGGAGTTCCTGGGCAAGAGCTATTTTCGCCAGGGTGGTCGAGAACTATGGCGAAATTGACTCCTGCACCCTCGTAATTGGCTGCAGCGGTGGGTGATACGAATGCATACGCTGTTACGGAGCCGGAGACTCGGTTCTTGGTCACCAAAGGGTGCCTTTAATCATTTGGCAATTCTCGGTCCTGATGCGTGAAGTTGCATGTCCTGTTATCTGATTCTGGTGGAAGTTCGTTGGCGATGGGAAACGGGATTTGCCAGCCTTGGCGTTATGTCCCGGTTCTCCAGACACCCATGTGCTGCTGCTGTAATGGATAGCGCTCACTTCAGTTCGATTCTGTAGAACTTGCGCGTGGACATTGTGTCGGAATCGTGCCAGTTGGTTACCTGGCCCTGGGAGGGCACGGTCGCCGCGACGTTCCATGTGCCGCTCAGTAGGTCGGTGCAAGACCGCACGGTGTAAGTCTCACCCGGGCTACTTGCCCATGTCAGTTGAGCTCCCTGCGAGTAAAGCACGCTGATGACATGGAGGCGGACAGTGGTTGTGGTGGTAGCGTCTGCCTGAGCTGGAGGCGACTCGATGTGCCCGACATTGTCACGCGCGATGCTGTAAAAGGCGTACGTGTGCCCGACCTGGCCCTCATACCTCGCGCTCGTCTCGGTGGCGCCGGCAAGCCAAAGCGTCCACTCGCCACCACTGTCTGAAACGTAGATGTCGTAGCTGGCAACGCCCGCGCCGGCATCGTCGCCAGACCAACAAACGAGGAACTGGCTGCAAGTGGAGGCTGGCAAAGCAGCGACGGCGCTGCCTGGAGGGTCGGCATCAATTGTATTGAGACATTCTTTGGCCGCGTCGGTCCCTTTGGTTGGGTCGTGGGGGTCTTTCTGGTTCGTGGCGATGACTGGCTGGCAGTCGAAAGAGATCTGCGCGACGTTGCGGACCTCTGCGCCGGTCTCCAGTCCGCCCTTGGCGCTGACCGTGTAGGAAATGTGGCCGCGTCCACGACCGGTACCATCTTCCGGAGGGAGGAACCCGATGTTCGCCGGGGGCGGAAGGCTTGTGGCCGGGTCAATCGAGCGGAAGACGGCATAAGCCTGACCCAAAGCCGAGCGGAGGCCCACCTCAACCTGTACCTCGAAGTCCGTGTCGAGGCAACTTACGGGTACGGTGGTTTCGAAGTACTGAGTGTTCGGAGGCACGACGATCAACTGGTCACCAAAGCCGATTTCGGTCCACTGGAAAGTGCCCCAGTCCAGGTTGGCGCCGAGTTGGTCGGTGATGACCACTTGTTGAGCAGGAGCTGTAGCCGACGGCTCGTTCTCAAAATCTATTCGGTACGGGAGTGCCCTGGTGGGCGCGATGAAACCTCCCGTGCCAAAGCCAGCGGGGCCGATTTTCTGGTTTGGGTCGTGCGCTTGGACGGCAGCGCTGGCAGCGCCGGGGCCGGGGCCGGCAGGGGGGCTTGGCGGGTTTGGAGGAGGCGGAGGATCCGGATGGCACTTCTTTCGATTCTCGTCTTCCTTTCCCCCCCAGAACCGTCCCTCAGACGTGGCCCAGCCTGCGCAGTCAGCGGAAGCTCTGTACGCCTCTTCTTCAAGGCAGGCGTCCGGCTCGCCCCATCTTCCCTCTCGACATTGCTGTGCATGAATTTCTTCATGAAGCAAGGTACAGAAGTAGAGTGTGCTATCCAGAAGGACGCTGAGGTTTAGGTCTATGCTCGGTGTTGTTCCATCACAGTGGCAGTGGCCACCTACGTTAGGATCCAATACGGGGTCGAGTCCCGATGGGTCAATGGCAATGGTAGGAGAATTTTTCGCATATTGATAAAGGTTCAGCGATCCGCCGGCGAGGCCAATCGGGTCCTCTGAGTTGTAACGGCCTGCGGCCGGATCGAAGTATCGGGCACGCATGAAGCCCAAGCCTGTGGCATCCAATTGGGCGCCATGCTCGCCAACGAACTGGGTCGAGTTTGGAAGCGCCTCCGTCGCTCTGAGGAGCGTGCCGAAAGGCGTATAGGCATAGGCGTTGGCAACGAGGCCCGCTACGGTGACCAATTGGTGGACGTTGCCGATGGCATCGAAGGTATAGTAGGCGGAGCCGCCTGCTGCGTCCGTCCGCGATAGTAGGCCAAGGCCATGGTCATAGTGCGCGATAAGGCTTCCGGAACCGTCGTATTCGCCGACGACATTGCCCAAACCAAACAGGTCAATCACATAACGGGTGGTGGCGCCGTTCTCGGTAGTCGCCACCCGGTTGTTCAAGGCATCGTAACCGTATTCCCAGGAGTCCGCGCCGTTGCTGACAGCAATGAGCCGGTTCTCGTCGTTGTAGGTGTAAGTTGTCGTCCCACTCGGCGTAATTTCCTGGATCAAGTTGCCGTCAGCATCGAAGACGCAGTCCGTATCGCCCATCTGGACGTATTGGCTCATGTTGTTGACGGTGTATTCGGTCGTGGCGCCGTTCTCGATGGTGCGAATGCGATTGCCCACGGCGTCGTAAACGTAGGTGAGGTCCTGACTCGGAATCTCCGGGCTGGTCGAGCTGAAGACCGCATGAGTCAGTTGGCCCAGGTCGTCGTACTCGTAGGTCCATTTGCCGTCGAGGGTGTCCATGAAGGTCCGGCGGCCGCGGTTGTCATAGCTATAATCGAAACGGGACAGCACGGAGTCGTCCGCATTGAAATTGACCAGGTGCAAAACCCGGCCCGTGGGATCGTATTCGTAGGTCGTATAGACACCGTTGCCGAGGGTCTTGCGGACGAGGCGGCCAGCCGCGTCGTATTCATATCGAACCACCGTTTGACCAAGCCCGTTCATCATGCTTTCGAGTTGGCCTGCGGCGTTGTAGCCATAGGTCAGCAGGTGGCCGAGTTGGTCCACGCTCGAGGCGCGGCGACCTGACGCATCGTAGGTGAACATCAGGAATTTGCCACCGGGGTAGCTGATCTTAATGAGTTGATCCTTATCGTTGAATTCGAGTGTGATTGAGCCAGCCGCATCGGCGGCATTCGTCGGGTTCCCATGATGGTCGTAGGAATAAGTAACTTGTGAGCCGTCGGCATAGTTCTTCGAAATTATCCGGCCTGAAGGGTCGTACGCATAGCCGATGCTGCGGCTGCGGCGGTTGGTCCACGTGATACGATTACCCAGTTCGTCGTAAGTCCAGCTTTCCTGGCTCCCATCGGCGTAGGTGATAGACTGCAAGTCGTCGCTAACGGTGTAGGCATACCGGGTCAGGTTGCCGTTGGCATCCCTGCGCGAGGCCAGCCGGTCGAAGGGGCCGGTGAAGGTGAAGCGGGTCACGTGTCCTAACGGGTCGGTGCTGCGAACGAGATTGCCGCGAGAGTCGTAGCCGTAGCTATAGGAGCGCCCGGCCGGGTCGGTCAAACTAACCACGTTGTAGTGGTCATCAAAAGCCCGATGAACGGCATTCCCCCGGGCGTCCTCGGTTTTCACCAACCACCCGCGGTGGTCAAAGTAAAACTTCCTCGCGTGGCCGAGGGCATCGGTGGCTGTGACCTTTCCAGTGGAGTCGTAAGCGAAGGTGACCGCTTGCGCGTTGCCGTCCAGATGCGTTCCGGTCAGCCGGCCCTGGGCGTCATAGGTGAAATGTTGGTGGCTGCAACAGGACTTCGCTACCTCGGTCAGTGCATGAGAAAGGCCGGAACCCTGTCCTGCATTGTAGGCGTAAGTCGCGGTGCGGCCGTCGTAATACTGAACGCCCGTGAGATGCTCACCAGCATTGTCGTAAGAGAATTGAGTCTGGCGACCAAGATGGTCGGTGACGGACTGGATTCGCCCGGCTGCGTTGTAAGTAATCCCCAGGGACTGACCGCTGGAATGGGTTAGGCTCGCGAGCAAGTCGCCGGAGTAATTAGCGGTGATGCGGTTATTGTGGGGGTCCTCTATATAGTTCAGCTTCCCGTCCGGGCGAAACACCCGGAGCACTCCGGACGTCTCGCGCAAAGCGAAGGCGCCTCCGCCCAGGCTACTGAGTGTGGCGCGGTCCCCGGGTTGGGCGAAATAGTTGTTGCTTCGGCTGTCGGGCTGAAAGACGCGCCGCGAACCGCCGGGGCCCAAGATCGTGACTGTGCCGTCGGCGGCGCTCTGGAGTGATCGCTGCCAGTTGTGCGACCACCCCCGCCCGAGCGGTCCGAGTTCAACCCTTTGCGAAATCGCTTCTGGGAAGGAGCGCGTGAAAACGAGCGGAAGACCGGGGGCTTCAACGCCGGCATCCGTCGCACTGGCCAAGGACCGGAGCGGATTCAGCCCATCTGCCTGGAGAAACTCAAAGGCAAGCAATTGGCCCACGTCCACAACCCGCTGTCCCAGCCGGCCAAGATAACGCGCGTTATCGCCCAACATCTTCACGTAGTCACCCCAGGTGTTGCCGAGCTGAGCTACCAAGGTTGCCCAGGTCGCGTCCCAAGCTTCGCTGGACATGGAGGAGGGTTTCATCTCGGACTTCAGCTCGCTCCAGTTGACGGGCGTGGTGTCGTCAGTCTTGAGCACGCCCAGACTGAAATGAAACGGCGGGTAACTGAAATTCCATGGCTGTTGCCAGCCCGCGTAATAGACCGGCACCCGAAACGATTCACCCGGTTGGAGCACACCAGGCACTTCGCCGCTCGCGAGGATTTGAATCGAATGGCTGAATCCTTCCGGTTCAGCGGAGGTCCAGAAGCCTTCCATCAACCGTACAGCTTGCAGGGTCAGAAAAGCTGCTTCGCGTCCGTTTTGCGTAGCGGTCAGCACGAGCAACGGCGCCGGCATCGAGGCATTGCCTGCGTTGCGGTATTCCACATAGATTGTGGCGGTGCCGTGATAGCCAAGCTGACTGGGCACAATGAGGTCAGTCTCCAGTTTCGCCTCGCCAGCCGAAAGCACCTCGAACGCATTGGCCAGCGTGTCGGAGTCACCCCCGCGACTTATCCTGATTGAGTAAACGCCCGCCGGGACGCTGTCCGCGGCAAATGTGGCAGTAATCTGGCTGAAGGAGTCAATTTCGACCGCGTCACCAGGGTAGGCAGTCGCATCCGCCGCCACCAGTTCGACTGCCATCGCGCCATAGAAACCGGCCCCGGAAATCGCGAGGACTGCTTCGGTCGTGCTGGGATTGCTATTGGGGACCACGCCCGTGATTTTCAGCTGCGAAAATATCGCCTCGAGGGTGAAATCCCCCTCGCCCGAGACGGATGCGCCGTAGACCATGACATACCACGTTCCTGAGGTCGCGGCGGGGACAAGGACGTCCTGGTCAGCCCTTCCCGAGACGTTGGCTCGATAGTTGAAGCTGCCTCGCGTCGGAAGCGACCCAAAGCGTACATAAATCTCATTGGCGCCTTGGTCGTCCAGGTCATCCAGCCTGACTAAAAGGTTCTGCCCCGAAGGAACGTCAATGCGGTAGTAACGTGTCTCGCCGCTCGCGGTAAATCTTCCAGAAGTGGAAACGCCATCGGCGAGCCGTGGGATGACCAGATCGGTCGCAACCGCGAACTCGTTATTGAGCTGGTGACGTTCCAGAACCTCCCACTCATCGTCCACCGAAAGTAACAGGGAGTAGGCGCCGTCCTCGACTGTGGGAATGGTCACGGGCATCGAATTGGTGTAGCTACCGCCGACGGCAACATTGTAGGACACCGGTGACGACGATAGCGGGAGGTCATTCACGTCCAGGTACGGGTCGCGCGAAAGATAGATCGCATCTGTCCAGGATTTCCCAGAAAGCATCACCTGCCCGATGTTCTGAACAGAATAGGAGATTTCAGCGGGCTGATTGATTGCCAGGCTTGCAGGCACATTCAGTTGCGTAACCGCCAGGTCGGGAACTGAACCAACATCCGGCGCGACAGTGATTGTGCGCGTCGTCGGAGTGAGTTCGTGTTGGTCAAGCGTGGCATTCAGCTTGACAACCTTCTCGCCTGGGGAACTGTAGGTGATGAGCCCCGGTACCTCCAGGGTGGACGACATGCCGTCTCCGAAATCCCATTGGTATTGGACACGCCCGCCCGCTGCATCTGTACATGCGGCAAAGCGGAGGGCATCGCCGGCAAGAATTGAACCCGACCGCGTCGGCGACGCAATAGAGGCGAAGGAGACGTGATGATACAACTCCATGATTTCGCTGCTCGACAGTGCGCGCGTATAGATTCGAACGTCATCGATCACACCCATCCAGTACGATGGATAGTCGGCGCGGAAGCCGATCCTCAAGCCGTCTTGGTTGAGGACCGTGTTTAGTGAAGTCACGTGCGAATTATCCTCCTGACCATCCACGTAGAGTCGTATTTGGTCACCGTCATAGGTCACAGCAACAAACGTCCAGATATTGAGCGCGACGGTAGCAGAGGAACTGAGATCTGGACCCGGCCATCCGTACCCCCAAAAATACAGCCTATTCGGCGCGTTCTTCGAAAGGATGAGGCCGAACATTTGGCCGTCTGCAACCCTTCCGTAGTGGCAAATGCATTGATTAACCGAGGTACCCTCTCTGTAGATCCAAGCACTCATGGTTCTCGGCTGGCTACCCACGGGTAGGCCAACGGGGGTTTTGCACTCGAGGTATGCAGTACCGTCAAAGTGGTACGCACTATCGGCATTTCCGAGCCGGTCCTGTGTCAAGGTAGCTCCATGAACCGTGCAGTGATTGTAATTGATACTCACGTCATTTGCGTTTACGTTGCCGTCGAAAGGGTAATAGGCTGCGAGTCCATCGTTTAAGTCAGCTGAAGTGCCTTGGCTCGCACAGAGCAGAAGTCTCACGAAAACGGCCAAACCAGACGATTTAAGTGCGTGATTTTTCATCACCGTCTCCTACTCCATTTGGTTTGATGAATATCCCTTCCTTTAGAAATTCACCAGCGGGCAAATTGCGCCGATAGCGTTTGACCCTTTTATAATAATGAAATTCTGGTGCGCACCGCGCGCGATGTCAAGGCGTTTTCGCAGTCTTGCGCTCCGAGATCACGAGGGGCGTTCAAGGTCTACCGCAAGGGGCCTTCGGCTCTTCATTCATGGGGAAGTGTCTGTCGAGCATGACGGTGAGCGATTGTCCAGTCACCACTCCTCGAACGACGTTCTTCCCGTTCAAATTGACGTTCTCAAGGTAAATCCCCTCCCCCACTGTCACCGTGTCGCCACCATCCGAAGCAGAATCTATCCCCTCTTGAATCGTCTTGAACGCCGTCCCCCACGATTTGCCATCCCCGGATGCACTCACCGAATCGTCCACGTACCACGGTTGAGAAGTCGGACCACTGGACACGTGCTCATACGCCCCCATGTCAA
>CAZFAP010000064.1:0-23907 GCA_964516325.1 uncultured Verrucomicrobiota bacterium | reverse complement strand
AACTGCACGCCCGTAAAATTCTTCGAGGCACGATTGTCGAGGTACTTGTCCCAGTCTTCCTTGCCCGAGAGGAGCGCCCCATTCCACGCTGTATCAACCAACCAGAAGAACGGCGTCCCATCCGCATGCTCCAGATAGTGTCCATTCGCCGAGACCCCTATCGCTCCGTGCTTGAGAAACCGCGTTGTCCCATCCCCGCGACGGCACTCGAAGCTCCCCGTCTGTCCGTGCAGTCCCGCCACGGCTGGTTTCGACTCCGTTCGGTAACTCCATTTCCCTTCTTCGTATGGCATGAAGCGCACCCGCCACGTGTTCGCTCCATCCCAGAAGCCGCATACCGTGCGCTTCTTGCCGCTTGGCGCCGTGAATTCCCCCTTCAGCTCCGTGTCACTATTCGCTCCGTCGCCCGCAGTAAATGTCCGTTCCCACTTTTCCCACAGCGCGACAGACTTGCTCCTGGACGCGGGCGTCTCTGCCGAGCCTCTTGGGACGCAGAGCAAAACGAACGACACAACCGTCAAGAGACCCAACAGACATTTCGCTGGCATGAAAAGTGGTTTCATAGCTTTCCTCCGACAATGTTATCTCTCGATGATTCCTGGGGCAGGAAAAATCTTGCCGCCGTCGTCGAGAACGAGAACCCAATCCTGCCCATAGCCGCTCGACGGTGGCCGGAATTCATGCGTTGCCGTGTTCGGGAATTCACCGATAGCTTCCGAGTTTCCTGTTCGTGGATTGTACCAGGAAGCCTTGACCTTCTCCCCGGAAATCTTGTTCATGCGGACCGTGACCGGCCTTCCCGTCGCGATATACACAAGGGCATAGCTTCCATCGGAGCTGCGAGTCGCACGAACGTGCTCTCCTTTTTCCCCCGGATCCGACGCGAGTAAGCTCTGGTCGGAGATGCGAGTCACAAACGGCCTCGACTCCATCAGCCTGCGAAGGAAGCCCATCTCCTTTGCGCTCGGCGCCTCGAGGGCATCGTACCAATATGTCTTTGCGTTGGCGATAGGCTTGCGCCCCGGCCCGTACATTTGCCAGACGCTGTGATGCCCGTATGTGTGCCCGAAGCCGCCAGCGAATACTGCCCAGTATGCCGACCGCCGCGCATCATCGTCGCTGGCGTCTCTCTGATTCTTGCCGATATGGATGTCGGGATACGTCGTTTCAAGGTCAATGATGGGTTTGACCGGCGTGCGGGCGTAATCCTTCTCAATCATCTTCCAGTTCTCGATCATGTGCCCGTGGCTCGACTGGATCGCGTCAAAATCGCACCAGTCGTCGTCGTGAAAATAGTCCGACGAATGCCCCGGTCCCGAGGTGTGATAGGTCATCAGGACTGTGCTGTAGTCCTCGCGACCCGAAACCCCCATGGCGATTCCCCTCGCCATAGCTCGCCAGATGGCCTTCGACTCCTCCGTCGGAGCAGCGCGGTCGCCGCCGAGAATCCAGAGGATGTTGGCGTTATCCCGGTATCGCTTCCCGATGAACTCCCCATAGACTTGAGCGTTCTGTGGGTTGAAGATTCCGTCAACCTTCCCGTCGAACCAGTTGCTCGTCACGTACGCGCCCCACGTCGGCAGCAGCCCGACGTATAACCCAAGCGACTCCGCCTCGTTGATGACGTAGTCCACATGGTCCCAATAATCGTTGTCCGGTCCTTCCTTGATGTCCGGCTTCCTCGGGTCCTTGTTGAGAAGCGGCTTGTGGCCGTAGGGACTTGCCTCCGTCAATCCGCCGTATTCTGCAAGCACAACTGCTTGAATTACTGTGAACCCCTTCCCCGCCCGGTCCCTCAGATACCGGCCCGCCTCCTCCCGATTCAGTCGGTGGAAAAGCTCCCACGCCGTGTCCCCGAGATAGAAAAACCGCGATCCATCTTCCTTAACGAGGAATCTTTTGTTGTCGCTTACACGCAAGGGAAGAGGTTTAGCCGCTTGTGATGTCGCCCACGACAACGCCGTGCACAATGCGCATGCGATCGTTGAACGCGCGAGCGTTCCGACGCTCATAATCGTTTCCCTTTCCTTCCTAGACGCTTGGCAACCGAATCGGTGCTACCGCATGCCCGAAGAGGAGGACCATCATGATGTCAATCAGCCGAATTTCGAGTCCTGAAAAGCTGCCCACGTCCTGCTGGTGTTTAGACTTCAACGCGACTCCGTTTGGCAGCGCTCACACGGCAACCCGGCGCATGCGAACGATTCTGCACCCGCTTGGCTCCTGGAACTCCCCCATACGTGCTTGCTATCTTGGCTTCCACGCCGCCCGGCTGCCATCAATCGCGCACTGGTATCGCAGCACTCCGATCGCGTGCGGATTGGCCCCGTCCGCCCCCATCACCCAGACCGGCCGTTTTTCGCCCTGTGCCTCTCGGTATGCTTTCTCTTGCTCCGCCTTGCCTCGCCAGTACGCACTGTCCGTAAGGCGGAACGAAATCCATTTCCCGTCGGGCGACCATGCGGGCGAGGTGCTGATTTTCCCAAGCGAAGTGAGCTGCTTGACGTTCTTCCCGGCGTGGTCGCACACGAAAATCTCCAGAGCCTCCCCCACCTGGTCGGCGTACAGAATCTTCTTGCTGTCCGGCGACCACGTGGGCACAACCCCACCGATTTCACTTTCGTGCGTCGTAAGTTGGCGAACGTTCTTGCCGTCCGCATCCATCGCAAAAACGCAAAACCCGTTCTCAAGGCGCCGGGCGAAAGCGATTGTCCTCCCGTCGGGCGAGATGTTCGGGTCGCGCTCTTCGGCGATGGTCTTGAAGTTGGAACCATCCGGCGCCACGCTGCAAATGAACCCTTTCCCGGCTCTGTCGAGACCAAAAACGATTTGCTTTCCATCGCCGGACCAACTCGGGAAGTAACAGACCGCCGGAGGCCTCTCATGCGTGAGTTGTCGCACGTTCTTCCCGTCGGCGTCCATGACATAGAGGTTGAACGTGCCGTCGCGGTTCGACGTGAAGGCAACCTCTGATCCGTCCGGAGACCATGCGGGATAGCGGTCCTCGGAGGTTGGGCTTCGCGTGAGGTTCTGCGCATCCCCCGTGTCGGGGTCCACGACGAAAATCTCCGTGTCGCCTGTTCGGATGGTCGTAACCACGAGCTTGTGCCTGGCAAGCTCTCCCGCATGGCACACCGCGCTCAGCGCTATCATTGCCGCCGCCAAAACCAACCTGCTCACAGATACCGCCCTGGGAGAAGGCTTCTGTTCGATCATCTTTCAGTTCCTCCGAAATTGAGCTAAACGCACTGTTAGGTTTATCTCCTCACAGACTGCCTGGCCGTATCACAATTCGTCCTGCACCGCTGCTCTCGATGCATACCATCGCCTGCGTTCTTCTCGGTCATGATTCCGCAACGTCCGCCGCGCAGCGGAAACCAATCGTCGCACAGCGGTCAAGTCCGGGCCACATCAAAAGAAACTTCACGGCGAAATTGCAGGGCTGAGGTCCTCCGTCCATATACCAGTCCGACCCTTTTGCTCGGTAATAGGAGCCGCCGCGGATGATGCAGAACCGAGTGCGCCCGTCGTTCCTTTCGCTCTCCGTCCATTCCCAGACGTTCCCGCACATATCATAGCAGCCGAATGGCGACCGCCCGTCGGGGAAAGCTGTTACGCTTGTCGTTCCTCCGCTTTCGCCCGCGTTGCAGACGCCTGCTTTCATCTCATTCCCCCACGGATACCGCCGCCCATCGCTTCCCTGTGCAGCATACTGCCACTCCTCTTCCGTCGGCAGACGCTTCCCCGCCCACTTCGCATAGGCTCTCGCATCGTCGAGACCGACATATACCACCGGGCGATCTTCCTTGCCGCGCGGAGGCGATCCGGTTTCCCAGTGCTTGAGGAAGTTCTCGGGATGCTTCGGCCGATACCCCGTCGCCTTCAGAAACTCGGCGAACCGCGAATTCGTAACCGGTGTCAGGTCTATTGCGTAGCGTCCGAGATGGACCCTTCGCTCAAGAATCAGCGGCTGGTGCAGAGGGTGAAACCCCGAACCTGCGAAACGCTCGCTCTCCGATTCATAGAACCCGCATTCCCGAATTCTGAATTCCACCTTCATGTCGAAGTCCGCGGGCGGAATCCCAACCATTCCCTTTGGTGTATCACTCCCTCTGTATCTTCTCGTCGTCGCCACCGCTCTCAGCAGCGCCTTCCGTGTGGGAAAATCGGCGCTGGAATCTGCTCGGGCATCGAGCTCTGCCTGTCCGATCACGAAGCGCGGGAAGTTCACCCCGAGCGCGGCGGTCGCCCCAGAAACGAATGCCCCTATTCCGCGCGGGCGAATCGCGCCTGTCAGCGGGACGGCGCCATTGTGAACAGAAGTCTTCACCTCACGCCCCGCGATGGGGTCGAAGTACTTCGCCCCGTCCATGTGAGCGACCTTCAGTAGTGTTCCTTCGACAGTCCGCTCAGAACGGTTCACCAACGTCCACAAGCGAAGTCCATCTCCCTCCCAGAGGCTCGCGTACACATCCGGCATTTCTGTTCGCACGAGAGGAGTCCATCCCTCCCCGGAGAACAACCTGACATAGCGTCGCTGAATTGGCAACATCGCTCTGAGAATGGAGCGGTCGCGTGCGCTCCATCCAACCCATGTCCCGAAAACGTTCTCCCAAACCATCATCCCGCTTCCGTTCATCCAGGCGGTGTGCAATTCGGCGGTGTGATCCCGCGCCCAGCGGTCAATTTGGTGCTGCATGTGCCGCCGCTCGACCCACTTGTTCCTCAAAACGCCCGGAGCATAGCTGTCCCTGAATAATTGCGCCCACGACAGGTGATGATCGTGAATGTTCTCAAGCGGAAGAGCCCCTTCTCCCTCCAGCACGACGCCCGGACGCACCGCATCCAGCTTCGCCCGAAACTCCGCCGCCCCCTTGCTCATCGTGTCGAGGAAAATCCCGTCCGCCTCAATCGCCTTCACGAGAGAGACCAGAGCGTCAATGTCCGACACGCCCTCCCGGCGGGTACCCGTATCCCACGGGTTGTAGTCAACAAAAACTTTGACCCCCCGCCCGTGCAGCGTTCGGCTCACCTCCCGCAAGCCATCGAGCCCTCCCGGCATATCGCGATAGAAATCGAACTGATTTCGGTCATCAATTCCTATCCTCGGGTACGCATGCCAGAGAACGACCGCGTCATATCCGCCAAACTCTTTGACTCCGTGCTCCAAAAACGATTCGACCGTGTAGCGCCCTTCCTTCGGATTGTAGAACGTCTCATCACACATCATCACGAAGCAGCAGGAGAAACAGGACGGCGCCCACTGAAAATCTCTGCGACAGTAGAGAGAATCATCGTACTTGAGCCGCGCCCTGGCTTCCTTTCGCCACCGACCCAGGAAATCCTGAAACGCGGGCCACTGCTCCGGCTCTCGAGGCGCCTGGATCAGATTCTCCTCCGGGTTGACCTTGATTTCCGCGGCATCGAGAGAGCGGGTTTCGGCCTTGCCTTCACTCGAATTGGCATGCAGCGCGATTCCTCCGCCGAGCACAGTCGCGGCTGCCCCCGCGACGGTAGCTTTGAGAAATTCCCTTCTTCTCAACTTTGTCATGACGTCCTTTCCGCGACTCTGCTCCTGAAACACGCGATAATTCACTTCAGCGTTGAGCTTGCGTCTCCAACACAAGCACCCAATCCGCATCGCCAGCATGGTTCTTCCCCGGCGGCGTAAAATCCCGGCTGCCTGAGTTGTCAAACGGAGAACCGGAGACCTCCGCATAGCCGCCGCTCGTCGGGTCGAACCATTTTGCCACAAGCTTTCCTCTGAACTTCGTCATGTCCAGAGTGATTGGACGTGCCGTAGGCAGGTAAACCACAGCAGAGTTGCCGTCGTTTGCCCTGGCTGCCGCGGCGTACGTTTCTCCATCGCCATACCCTTTCGTCACGGCCGTGTGCTCCATATCCGGCATTAACTTATGCCATTCCCGCGACGCAAACACATTTTTCAGATGCGCCATATGCCACGCTCCCGGCGCATCCATCCCACTCACCCAATCCTTCGCGAACTGCCAGATGCTCCCGTGCCCGTATGCGTGCCCCGCGCATCCCGCCAGCATCGCCCAATAAGCCTGCTTCCTCACGTCATACGCCGTCTTCCCGTTGTTATTGTTCTCGTAGTGGCTTTCGCCTAAGTACACGGGCTTTGTCGGACTTCTTTTGTAGTCCTCATAGACTTGAGGATAGATATTGCCGTAGTCGTAGGCGGTGTTCCAATCGAGCCAGGCGTCGTTGTGAAAGAAAATCGAGCTTGATTTGCAGCCCGCATGGTAGGTCTGGAGCTGGTCCCGCGCCGTCGCCTCAATCCCCGCCGCCACCTGCCGCGTCTCGTCAATCAAATCCTTCGGGTCCACGTCGCCCCCGTGCATCCACATCACGTGCTTGAACGATTGATAACGATTCCCGAGATACCGTCCCCACTTCTCCGCATTTTCATTCGTGAGATACCGCCGCCAGTCCTGCTCCCACTCGCTCAGCCAGTTCGGCGCCAGCATCACACACAACCCCATTTCGCCCGCTTTCCTCACCGCCCAGTCCGCGTGCTCGAAGTACGCAGGATTTGGACGCGAGAAATCGCCCGGCGAAAGGAACGGATTCTGTCCGTCGCGGTTCGTCTGATGGACCCGGTGTGGCAGCAGTTGAACCTGAATCGCTGTGAATCCTTTTTGCTTCCTATTGTTGAGGTATTGCTCCGTGTCCGCCTTCGTCAGCTTCCAGAGCATCTGCCATGCTGTGTCCGCGTGGTAGAGAAACGGAACGCCTTTCTGATCCACGAGGTAACGGTGGTTTTCGCTCACCTTCAGTGGGAACTCGGGAGCCTGTTCAATCGCTCTCGCGTTTCCCATGCCGAGCAGGACGACGACGACCAGCCCCAGCACAAAGGTCCCATTTTTCCACAGCCGAGTCGCAACTCTCATAGATATATCTCCTCGGAAGATGACCATCCAGTTCATGTTGCCACCCGAGCGCGCCCACACCCGCCAAACACTCTGCCAGGCTTCTCGCGCAGAGACACTCGTCCTGAAAATTCGTCCCCACAGGTTACACACGAGCGACTATGGCCGCAAGAGGACAGCCAATCTTCAATGCCTCTCTCCCATCAATCGCAAGGCGAGCAAGGCCCTCAAACAATCGCTTTCTCCGTCTCCGGGTCGAAGAAATGAGCCTTGTCCATGTTGAAGACCATTTCTATGCTCTGGCGAATTCCGCTCTTCGGGTGGGACTTCACGCGAGCAATGTAGGAATTGATCCCCGTGTTCAGATAAAGATAAACCTCCGACCCCATCGGCTCCACGACCTCAATTGTCGAGGTAACTTCCCTTTCTTCCGTCGGTGCCGTGGCAGCGCTTCTCGGCCAAATGTCCTCGGGGCGGATTCCGAAAACTACGTTCTTCTCCGTGAAAGCAGCGACTTTGTCTTTGTGCTCGGGACTCACCCGCAATTTGGACTTTCCCTCGTCGAAGTAGAGCGCCCCGTCCCCCGACCGAATCGTCCCCTTGAAGAAATTCATTGGAGGACTGCCAATGAACCCCGCCACGAACATCGTCGCCGGGCGGTCATAGAGATTGATCGGGTTGTCAATCTGCTGCACGACCCCGTCCTTCATCACGACGATTCGGTCTCCCATCGTCATCGCTTCCACCTGGTCGTGCGTCACGTAGATCATCGTCGTCTGAAGCCTCTGGTGCAGCTTGCTCAGCTCCGCCCGCATCTGAACCCTAAGCTTTGCGTCAAGGTTGCTCAGTGGCTCGTCGAAGAGAAAGACCTTCGGTTTTCGGACGATGGCACGCCCCACCGCCACCCTCTGCCTTTCTCCGCCCGAAAGCGCCTTGGGCTTCCGGTCCAGAACATGCCGGATGCCGAGAATGTCAGCGGCTTCCTTGACCCGCCTATCAATTTCAGCCTTTGGAAAATGCCGCAACTTTAACCCGAACGCCATGTTGTTATAGACGGTCATGTGCGGGTAGAGCGCATAGTTCTGGAAAACCATCGCGATGTCGCGGTTCTTTGGAGGAACGTCGTTGACGAGTTTATCGTCAATGTAAATCTCCCCTTTCGTTACCTCTTCCAACCCCGCGATCACCCGCAGAGTGGTTGATTTGCCGCATCCTGACGGTCCGACAAGAACCAGAAACTCCCTGTCGGGAACCTCCAGACTGATGTCGTCAACGGCGAGAATGTCCGGCGGGAATATCTTGGAGACTTGGTTCAACCTTACACTCGCCATAGTGGCTCTCCCGTCTTGGTGTTTCAGTCGCCGGAATATAACAGTGCGCCACCTCTCTGTCAAGCGCTTGCCGCCCAGCGTTTCCCCGAAGACCGCTTCCCCCCCCCAGAGCACGGCCCCCTGCCCGGCGCTTCAGCCGCGCCTTGACCGAGCGTTAGATGACCGAGGCCTCGACCTGTACGGGCTGGGGGCCCGGTCTGGCGCGCGTTGGCCGCGCCGCAACAAAAAAAGGGCCGAAAGTCCGACCGTTCGCGGACTGTCGGCTCTTTTGCTACTTGCCTTCCTCGCGGCAGGGCTGGAGACAGAACTGCGCTTCTCTCAGCGGACTGGCGACTTTACTCTCGCGTCCTCCGCCGACGGGAACGTGCCCACAAAGCCAGACCCGGAAGCCCGGACCCCAACATCATCAGCGTCGAAGCCTCTGGAATCGGCTCGTACGTGATCTCCAGGACGGACTGGTCCAATATGAAGTCACCTTGCAACGACTGCACTCCCACCTGATAGCTTCCGTCTTCCAGGTAGGAGCCCGTGACTCCGAAGCTGTACTCGCCGGTGTTCACTTCTCCCGAATACTTAACACCCCCCGGCTCGGACCAGTCTTCTCCCGCGATGAGTGCCCACTCCGTCGCTTCCTGGTCGTCCTCGTCGTCCTTGATGAACAACCTGAGCCTCCCCCGCAACGCTCCCTCCGCACCGGGGTCGAGCGTGAAGTTATGGGTCCAAACCACGAAGTCGCCTCCGAATTCGAGCCACCTCACGGAGTTCCCATCCCAGTCGTCGAGAGTGTCCGGCGGGGACAACGGATCGTACATGATGTGGGTGTCACGGAAACAGATCCGGTCCATGATCGTTGTCGGCGTGCTCCATGCCTCGCTGACAAATGCCACGCTCATCAGCCCTGCCGCAAGCAAGAGCACGGCTCTCGTCATTCAATCCCTCCTTTCAGAACTGGTTTTTGCCTTGGCAGGATGGTGTCGGCGCACCACATCCTTCTCCTACCGCTTGCAACTATGCTCTCCATAATACAAGAAGAAGGCCAAATCGCCTCAGAGCGCGCAATCCGCGTGAAATCATTGAGATACGACCATAGGCTTTGTTTCAACCAAATCCACCTCATGTTTACCAGTAGCATCTTTTTCTTCCAGCAACCGCCTTAGTCCGCGCCCGCTCAACGAGTTATATACCCCATCCTTGTGTTGCGTCAGGTCAACACGAGAGGCAACGGAAACAACATCCGACAACCCCTATCTGCCCACCCAAAAGAGAAGAGCCGGCTCTCCACCCGTAGGCGCAGACCGGCTCTCTCGCTATTCGCTTTTGCTCGCAGTAAGGCCACAATGCTGGCCAAGTGCGCTGATTCATAAATTCGGTGACGTATTTTTGGACAGAATTCACAGCATTGTCCGGATTTCTGTGATGCTGCTCTGTCGCCTCTGGGCTCTCGGCGGTGAGTCCCCCCAGAGTGAAGGATCGCTTCCGCCGGTAATCCCTCAGTTACGGGGGGGACAACCCCACAACAGTCCGACCCACCAGGGCGAGTGAGCGCTCGCCTGTTTGTTATCTGCGTCCATCTGCGTTCATCTGCGGTTCCATCCTTCCTCCCGACGGTCCCCCAGCGCGTGGGGACCCCCTGCCCATAACTGAGGCCTTACTTCCACCGCCATTTCGGGTTTGACGTGCATCCGTCCTCCCGGTAGCATGGAAGATTAGGTGGCGCCGATCGAGTTGTGTCTGCACCGCAAAGCGTAGGAGACCAACATGATGGAAATGAGCGTTCCCTTCCTTGTTCGCAGAGCATTCGTGATTCTGGTCATGAGCGGGGCCGTGGCGGTTGGCGCGGGGCACGCCGCCGCCGCGGACCTCTCGTGGCTGAAGGAGGCTCAAACGCCGCCTGCACTGCTCCCCTCGGATGCGCCGAAGCTCCCCCCGCTTCTCCCAGCCGAAACGCTCAAGCAGACTGCGCCCTCCGACTGGCATCAGGAGCGAAGCCGCATTGAAGAACGCTCGCTTGATTTCCTGGGGCATTTCCCCGAAGCGAAGTCCCCCCTCAAACCGCGTCTCCTCGACGAGGAGCACACCGGCAAATTTGTCCGCCAGAGAATTGCCTACGAGGTAGAGCCAGGGACCCCGGCGGAGGCTTATCTTCTTGTCCCCAAAGAGGGGGAGCGACCTTTCCCAGCGGTGGTCGTTTTCCATTCGACCGTTGACTACACCATTCGCCAGCCCGCGGGGCTTGAGGGGCCCCCGGACAAACACATCGGCGTCCACCTCGCGGAAAGAGGCTACGTCGCCCTCTGTCCCCGAAACCACATCTGGGACTATGGCGGGTCGAAATGGATGGAGTCCGTCGCTAAACTCAAGCGGGACCACCCCGAATGGAAAGGAATGGCCAAAATGGTCTGGGATGGAATCCGGGCGGTGGACTACCTCTGCTCCCTCGATTACGTGGACAAAAATCGGATCGGCTGCATCGGCCACTCCCTCGGCGGGAAAGAAGCTCTTTTTCTGGGCGCATTCGATCCGCGGATCAAAGTCGTCGTCAGCAGCGAGGGAGGAATCGGACTGAGTTTTTCCAATTGGGACGCGGAATGGTATCTCGGCCCGGACATTCGCAAGCCCGGTTTCCCTCTCGACAACAACCAGGTTCTCGCCCTCGTCGCCCCTCGTCCTTTCCTCCTCATCGGAGGGGATTCCGCGGATGGCGATAAGAGCTGGCCTTACATCCTCAACGTGAAACCCATCTACGACCTTCTCGGAGCAACCGACGCCATCGCCTTCTTCAACCACAAGCAAGGCCATGCCTATCCGCCCGAAGCTCAGAAGCGAGCTTACGAGTGGATAGACCGCTGGCTGAAGTGACCTGGCGGGCCACGGCCGCACGGTCCCCCAAGCTGAACGACCCGGGCGGGCAGGCCATCTTGCCGTGCGCCAACCCAGTTGGGGGCCGCCGGGATGTGCATAAACCGTCCCGGCGCGGTTCTCAGCCTCATCGCAGGCTTCTGGCAACTTAAAGAGAATTTTTTTTTGCGCCTTGCACAGGCTGAGCCCATGTGAGAGGATTTTTTTTGGCGAGAGTGTGGCGCCGTGCCAATTGACGCAAAGCGGCTGCAAAAAATGATTTTTCAAAAAAGGAGAAGGGGAAAATGAAACCATTATTCCTTGTGCCGGTCTTAGGGTTGCTGCTTCTCATGGGCTGCCTGCCCAACCCCGTAAGCGTCAGCAGGGATGGCACAATAGCGCTTACATTGAACAAGGAGGGCGAATACCAACTGCTTCACGATGAGAGTCAGCAGGTTTACCTCACGAATGCCAACGCGGACTTCTTGACGAAACTTGAGGGGATGGACGACTGCCGGTTCCCCGTCATCTCTCCTTCCGGAAGATTCATCGTTGCCTCTTCGGGGAAGGAGAGCTCGTGGGACAAACTCCTTCTGTATGATCGGAAGACCAGTAAGCAGAGGGTCGTATACCGTGTTCCGAAGGGGCGTGATGACCGAGGTGTTGAGTTCGCCGTGTGGTCCCCCGACGACAAAAAGATCGCCTTCTTCGAGGGGCCCTATGAGACTTTTCCCTCGCTAAAGGTCTATGATGTGAGCAGGAGGGAACTGGAGGTTCTGTCTCGCCGCGCCTGCCCCCAGGCAGCCTGGCTGCCCGACAGCAGAAGGCTGCTTTACCTCTCCTTTCCCTCCGGTAGGGTGGAGGCCAGTGGTGCGCCTCCCTTCGGCGGCCTGAAAATGAGAGATGTGAACACCGGAAAGCTGAAGACCCTTGCGCGGCAGCAGTTGTGCCCCTGGAGCCAGATCGCGGTCTTTCCAGAGGGGAACACCATCGTCTTTCCCTGCGTGAAATGGGGTCACGAAGGGGCTATTGGGCCAGGAGGAGTGACATTTCCTTTTGTCCTGAGGAAGGAATTGCTTCCTTCCACTGTAAAAGAAGCCGTGGAGCCACAGGGCGCTGAGGCGAAGGAAAAGCAGACGCCACAGCCCGAAGGGACCGGGGCGAAGCCCGAGCCCCAGAAGGCTCAGCGGGCCCCGACCGAGGAGAAGCCGAAGGAAGAAGGCTTCGTCTTCGAGGAGGGACAGCCCTTCTATCCCTTTAGCTGCGCTGTTTCGCCCGACGGGACGAGAATAGCTTATATCCGCTATATATGGGTGCCAGACCGGGCCGAGCCTCAGGTGGCCGAAGGAGGCGAATCGCGGGCCGAGAAACCGAAGGAAGGAGAAGGGGAGGCAGAACAATCCGAGAAACGCGACGAACAAGATAAGGACCCTGATGGCGTCGAATTCTGCGTTGTGAGCGCCGACGGGACCGGCGCCGCTGCCGTCGCCCGAAACGTCGAGAAAGATGATAACGTTGCCCAGGTCCTTTGGCTCACCAATACGAGGCTTCTCTGCGTCGCCGGCGACACAATCATCGCCGTTGACGCCGACGGCAGCAACCCACTCGATCTCACCGAGGCCGTAAAAGCCAGATTTGCCGATCAGTTCCGGCATGAGGGAGAGACGGAAGAGCAACCCGCCGCGCAGGAGTCCAAGTAAGAAAGGTGGCGTAGGGGGGAGGAGCAGCCAATCTTAGCCGTCCTGCTTGGGGACTGGAAGGCATCCGGACTGCACGCGGGCGCGAAACGGTTTCTCACCGACAGCCCGCTCTTGTTGTCACTCCACGTCCCTCGTGGAGACTCCCGGACGACAACCTATTTTGCGAACAACTGGTAGAATCCGTAAATGCCGAGACCCACAATGACCGCTGCGCTCAGCCACAGCCGCACGTCGTATGCCTTCGACGGCTTCAATTCGACGGGGAGGCGCCGATAGCGAAAATGGAGCGCCACATAGACCACAAGTAGCAACATGATCGAAGTAGCAATCCCGCCCAGAACAATCATCCGAACCGCATCCGCCATGAGTAGGAATAACACGCACCAAATCATCGGGCTTATCCACGCGAACGCTGCAATGAAAAGCCGCCGGTGGCGTAGATTGAAAAAATCAAGCATCCCTAACCGACCGAATGCATCCGCGAACTGCCTCGCCCACGCTGCCAATGCCGCAAACAGCGTCGAGTAAAGCACCACAAACGCTCCCGCAAGGAAAATCCCTTTCGCCCAGCCGCCGAGCGTTTCGGTGTACATCTTCGAAAGCGTCTCGACCGTCGCGTATCCTTCGGGGATTTCTCCCCTTCCGTGCAGGACCGCTGCTCCCAGAATGTAAAATGCCGCGGTCACGACCGTGTAAACAATCATCGAAAGCACCGCGTCCCTTTTCATGACGCTGATCCACCCTTTCGCTCGCCGAATCCATTCGTCCCTACCCATGGCGCCAGCATTCTGCTCATGATTAGCCGTCGTGCCACGGGCATCCTGCCCGTGAGCGGCACGAGGCCCCGTATATCGCGCATACCCTTTCTCGATGCACCAATACACGTAATGCATGATCTCATCGCCGCCGATGCCCGTGATTCCAAAGGCGCCGATCGCAATGAGAACCGCCTCCGGCGGCAAGTGGAAACTCAATCCGGACCCAATGTCGGCCAGCGAGAATCGGTAAGGCGTGAACTGGAGGAATATCACGCACGAGAGCGTGAAAATCGTGAAGATCGCGGTCATCACCACCGCGGCTCCCTGGATGAAAACGTAATAGCCCCGAAACACAAGGAGCGACACCGAGACCGCCACGAGCCACGCCCATGCCTCCGTGCTCAGCTTCGGAAATGCGATCTTGAGAGCCAGCGCAACGCCCCCCAGAACGCCCCCTTCCTGAACGAACTTCACGACGTAAATCAGAAGCCAGACCCATATCGCCCAGCTCACTTTGTAGCGCGGACCGGGAAGCTTGTTCAGGGCGACCATGGTCGGCTCCCCGCTGCTTATCGCGTGCTTCCCGAACTCTAACTGAAGCGCCACCTTCACAAAGCAGCTCACGAGGATTACCCAGAGCGTCACGAACCCCGCCTTTGCCCCCAAAACCGTCGTCGCTATCAATTCCCCTGATCCGACGATGGAAGCCGATAGAATCATCCCCGGTCCCAGATACCTCAGACTCGCCCGCCACCCTTTCGGCGGTTCTTTAACGTCCGCCTCCGTCAACAAATACGGGTCTTTCCCTCTCCTTCCCATCGCTCTCCTTTCTGCTCAGCCCGTCCTTCAAGACAGCCGGGGGTTCTTAACCGCTGAGGACGCCGAGCACGCGGAGAAGACCATGTGCTCCATCCGCAGCGCGAGCGCCCGGGGGCTCCGGGCGAGCCGCTGCACTTCAGTGGCTGGTCAGGTCGTCTTGCGGGGCGCGTCCCGCGTCTGTGCTTCGTCGGTCAGGATTGCCGCAGTGCGATAACCGCGCAGCACGGCGGAGCGCCCTTGCCGGCTTCAGCCGGCGCCTCTTGATAGCCACCAGCTTGAGCTGGTGGTCAGCGAAGCGGCATTTGGCTTCCCGAGCCCCGCCTTCGGCGGGGGCTTCTCGACCAAAGGATTCATCCACCCATCCAGCAGAATACAGTCACGCGCCAGCGCGGTCATCTCGCCTGCGCTTCCGCCGCGCCATAAACAACTCGTAGCGACGGTTCCTCACGTCCTTCCTTTCTCGCGAGTTCCAGGTCAACGTAGGGGCTGCTCTCGACGAGCGAATTCTCGAATGCCACCGCCTTCGCGCCGACGAAGACTTCCTTCGCCTGTGTTGCCTTCGGCAAAAGCAAATGAATCATCAGCCCATCCGCTGCGCCTTCCCACGAGAGCGTTATTTCCTTGCGCCCGGCGTCGTGCCGGAACCTATATCGGAATGCCGTTGTGGATGCAGGATATATCGCCGCCGCCTCCACTTCCTCCACTCCGAGGGCGATCCACCTCGGCGACAGCGCGACTTTCCTGTATAGTTTCGACGCATCCTCAATCCCCGCCAGCCCTTCCATCATCGCCGAGGCAACTGCCGCCGCTCCCCATCCCGCCGGCCCGCCTCCCTGCGGCTTTCCATCCCTTGTGTAAAAGAAATCGAGCCCGCCAGAGGCGGGCTCGCAGATCGCCTTCACCCTTTTCAAAATATCTATCGCATAATCCTCGAACCCGTGCCGGAACGCCGCCTTCGCCAGCTCGCCCGCCACGAAAATCGAAATCCCCCCGTTGATGTACTTCCCCGCCGGATGAACACACCCACGCGGATAGGGCGGGTCAATCGTGAACCACTCCGCAAACGCATTGCTCTTCTTTCGTCGTTCCATGTACTCGCGAATGATTGACACGCATTGCGGATGGTCGGCGATCCCACGATTCATATCGTACGTATTGCTCAGGCTGAGAATCTCCGTCTCCGGCACGTCGCCCAGATATATCGGCCATTCGAGCATCACCTGGTGCGTGTAGAATTTCCCATTCCAGCAGACCTTATTCGTCCGCTCCTTGAACCCCTTCGCCTTCTCCTCCCAGGACGCCGCCTTCTCCTCGTTCTTCAAATGCCGCCACATCTTCGCCAGCCGCATGCAGGCGTCGTACATCCCACTATTGTCGCCGTGCATGATGCTCATCGTCATCCCCGGCTCGATGCTCCGGCGGTCCGGGTGATGGAAAAAAGTAAAATCCCACGTGTCAATCGAGAACGTCCGCTTCACAAGCCCGTGCTTCTCCGACCACCGGGTTTGGTCCGTCATGCAGTGCTCCAGCCCCTTCTCGAGAGCCTCCAGCCTTTTCCGCATCCACTCGTCGTCGCCGGTCGCCTGCCACGCGGTGTGCACCCCCTCGACCATCAAATACTCTATGTCCGCCTCCATTTGCAGCCGCACGAACGCCAGCCCGTCCGGTCTGTCAAACTCGGCAAACCTCGGCCCGCTGAACGTCGTGTGCGGGTCCTTCGTAGTGGTTAGCATCTCGTAAAAGAATCCTTCCCCCGCCTGCCGCGAGAGAAACTCGTCGAGTCCCGACGTGACATCCTCCTCCCAGTATTTGTACCCTTTCATCTCGTGGATGTGGTCGCGAAGCCACGTCGGATTCATCCGCACATTCCGCCCCCGAACCACGAAGACGCGGCTGTCTTTTTGCACGATCTCCTTCAGCTTTTCGAGGAACTTCTCCCACGACTCATCCCCCTTGACGCGTATCGCAGTTTGCACCGGTCTGCTGTCCGCGAGTTCCGTCGAGCCACCAGCCCTCTCCTGCGCGGGATTCGCCAGGAGTAAACACAAGGATAGTGCACCTCTTACGGCCGCGATACCCGAAGCCACGATTCTTGGAACCATTTGCTCCCTTCCTTCCCGGACTTGCTCGCTGTGGACTGCCATGCATGTGCAGCCCGATGATATTCCACCGCCCCGCATTCATCAAGTCCACGTTTCGCGTCCGCGGTGGCTGTATTTCAGTAGTTGATTGCCCGCTGTCGGTTGGCCGGTACCCGGCCCGTGCGGGCGACTCGGGAGCGCGGCAGCCGGGTCAGCCGCCCGAGGAGGCCGGTCGGCCCGTGCCGGCTTCAGTGGCGCCAGAGGCGCCATTAGCCACCTGCTTCAGCTGGTGGTCAACCAAGCGGCATCTTCTTCCCGAGCCCCGCCTTCGGTGGGGGCTTCTCGACCAACGGATTCATCCATCGCCCCAGTGAAATACCGCCGCACCCCTTCCCGTCTGCCGGACGGCATCTTCTGCATCCTGTAATCGTGTGGGAAAACGCCGCGCTCATTGCGGGAAAATGTGGCCTGGGCGTAAGCGCGGTTGGACGTCACGAGCCGGGCGGCTTTCGGGCGGCGATGATGACCTCGCCGAGCTCTTGCCAGATGACCTCCACTTGCTCAAATCCGCATTTCCGCAACTGGGCCAGTTGGACCGACTTCGGCTGACCGCTCTCCGTTCCCTCCCACGATGATTGATCCCGCATCGCCCACAAATCCGGCTGATCGAATTGTCTTCTAACCTCCTGCCAGAAGCCATTCCAATCGTCGGCTTTTGCTGCTCGAAACGCCGCCTGCCGCGTGTGCTCGAGCATCTCCTCGTACCGAGCCTGAGTTCGCGGGTCATCGCTCGCTGCATGGTCGGAATTGAGAAACCAACCACCGGGCTTGAGCACGTCGTACGAGCGCCGGAAAGTCTGACGGAGGTTCTCCGCACTGAGCCAGTGCAGCGTCGTGGCGGACACGATCAGATCGAAGGTCCCATGGAACTCCTTCCACCATTCGGCCTCGCGCAGGTCGGCGAGGATGAATCGAATGCGGTCAGTCCTCGTCCCGGCGACCTTCTTGGCTATCTGCAATAAAACCGGGTCGCAGTCCACCGCCACGACGGAGGCGTTCGGAAGCCGTTGAAGCGCAAAGAAGGATAGCGAGCCGGGACCGCAGCCGAGGTCGAGGATGCGCGCTTCGCCGTCCGGCGGGATGCTCGGAAAGTGGAGCATGACGCCGAAGCGGTGAGGCCGGTGCGGAACATAGCAGTTCTGCATCGCCTCCCACCGCTCGAGCCAACGATGCCAGTTGGTTTCATCCGAATTCATGAATCGTGTGCTTAATGTCCTTTCATTGAATTTATCATAATTCACACGAGATGACAGGACTGACCGGATCATCCCGTTTCATCCTGTGATCCTGTCCGAGAAATCTCCTGCGGGGCTGTTGCCCACTGCACCGTGGGGCGTGAAGCGGGTTGACAGGGAATCTCTTCTGCCCTATGGTAACGCTATGGGAGCGGGTGGTCATGAGAAACCCGAAACGCGTCTCGTCGGCCTCGGTAGGAAAGCGATGAAGATTGTTATTGCGCCCGATTCGTTCAAAGGAACCTTGACGGCGGCGGAGGTCGCGCATTCCATAGCGCAGGGCATTCGCAGCCTCCAGGCCGACTGGGAAATCCTCGAGGCGCCGATCGCGGACGGCGGTGAGGGGACGGTGGACGCAGTGCTTGCGGCTGTGCCCGGGCGACGAGTCCGCGCCAGGGTCAAATCGCCCCTCATGACGGATGTGGTTGCCGAATTCGCGGTCATTCACGCCGGGAAGACCGCGGTCATCGAGATGGCGCAGGCTTCCGGCCTCTCGCTCGTCCCGGAAAGGGACCGCAATCCGCTGTTGACGACGACGTTCGGGACAGGGCAGCTCGTTCTGCGAGCGGTTCGGGAAGGCTGTCGGGAAATCCTCGTCGGCATCGGCGGAAGCGCAACCGTGGATGGCGGCGCCGGAATGGCTGCCGCGCTCGGAGTAAAGCTGCTGGACAAAGAAGGAAAAGAAATTCCCTTCGGCGGGGGCGGTCTTTCTCGGCTCGACAGGATTGACCTATCGGGCAGGGTTGAGGTCGCCGGAATTGGCATTAGGGCTTTGTCCGATGTGGATAATCCGCTGCTCGGCAAGAATGGCGCCGCGAGGGTTTACGGTCCCCAGAAGGGCGCGACCCCGGAAATGGTTACGGTCTTGGAGCGCAATCTGGCACGCCTCGCTCGGATCATTAAGAGCGACATCGGCGCTGACGTGGCGGAAATTCCGGGCGCGGGAGCAGCGGGCGGACTCGGCGCCGGCATTGTCGCATTCCTCGGCGGAAACATCGTGCCCGGAATTGCGGCGATTATGGAGCTCGTCGGACTCAGGGAGAAGATTCGCGGTGCAGACCTCGTCATTACGGGCGAGGGCAAGCTCGATGTGCAGACCGCAAGGGGAAAGGCGCCCCTCGGTGTGGCTCAGGCGGCGTCAGAGCTTGGCGTGCCAACCGTTGCCATCTGCGGCAGCCTCGGAGAGGAAGCGGCCCGTGCCGCGAAAGACCATTTCCTCGCTGTCCTGAGTCTTGCGGAAATCGCCGGGTCCGAAAAGGAAGCGATGCGCCGTGCACAGGAACTTCTCCAAGAAGCCGCCCGGCGCTTTCTTGCATACTATCCCCGGTTTGTGGCCGTCCACGCCGCACAGAGACGGGAGAGCAATCTGACAGGATGACAGGACGAACAGGATGAACGGGATAGGTTGGATATGAAATCGTGTCCATCCTGTGAATCCTGTCCAAAGAATTCTCAATCGAACTTATGAGCTAAGGCATGAAAGTCATCGGGATCATTCCGGCGAGATACCATTCGACGCGGCTGGAGGCAAAGCTTCTGGCAGACCTCTGCGGCAAGCCGATGATTCAGCGGACGTACGAAGGAGCGGCGAAAGCGAAGCTTCTCTCCGGCCTCATCGTCGCTGCCGACGATCAGAGGATCATCGACGTCGTTCAGTCTTTCGGCGGAAAGGCGGTCAGGACATCGAGCAGTCATCGCTCCGGAACGGAACGATGCGCGGAGGTTGCCGTCTCGCTTAACTGCGACATCGTCGTCAACATCCAGGGCGACGAGCCGCTCATTCAGCCGGGCGTCGTGGACGAGGCGGCGAGACTCCTCCTCGAAGACCCTGCCCCCGAAATGGCGACTCTCGCGTCCGAGACCGATTCCTCCGATGAGCTTTTCGACCGAGCCGTAGTCAAAGTCGTTTTTGATTTGCGTGGCTATGCGCTATATTTCTCCCGCGCGCCGATTCCTCATTCAAAAACCGGGGCAATCAAAGAAGGAATTGGCTACTACCGCCATATTGGCATCTACGCGTATCGGCGGGATTTTCTTCTGAGGTACGTCGGCCTTCCTCCGTCGAGGCTGGAGGTCGCGGAGGAACTCGAGCAGCTTCGCGCCCTTGACAACGGCTACCGAATCAAGGTAGGTGTTGTCGAACACTTTTCGCTCAACGTGGATACGCCGGAGCATCTGGACAAAGTAAGGAAGATTCTATGTCAAAGTTCATCTTCATAACGGGCGGAGTGGTCTCGTCTCTCGGGAAAGGCTTGACCGCCTCTTCCATTGCCAGCCTCCTCGAAAACAGGGGGCTGAAAATCACGCTCTTGAAGTTCGACCCCTACCTGAATGTTGACCCCGGAACCATGAGCCCCTACCAGCACGGTGAAGTCTATGTCACCGACGACGGAGCAGAGACCGACCTCGACCTCGGACATTACGAGCGATACGCATCCGTGCGCCTCGGGCAGCGCAACAACGTAACCTCCGGGCAAATATACGAAGCCATCATCATGAAGGAGCGCCGAGGCGATTTCCTCGGAAAGACTGTTCAGGTCATTCCTCATGTTACCAATGAGATCAAGGGAAGAATCACCGCTCTCGCCGATGACGTTGACATCGTTATTACCGAGATCGGCGGGACGGTCGGCGACATCGAAGGGTTGCCCTTTCTCGAAGCGATTCGTCAGCTTCGCCTCGAACTCGGCGCCGATAACACTCTTTTCATCCACCTCACCTACGTCCCTTACATCCGCGCTGCACATGAAATCAAAACGAAACCCACCCAACACAGCGTCAACAAGCTTCGGGAAATTGGAATTCAGCCCGATGTCCTGATCTGCCGCAGCGAAAAGCACCTCGACAGAGAAGTCCGCGCCAAAATCGCCCTCTTCTGCAACGTCGCCGTCGAGGCGGTCATCGAAGAAACCGATGTCAAGGACACCATCTACGAGCTTCCTCTCATGCTGAAGAAGGAGGGCGTTGACGACTTAACCATCAAGCACCTCCGCCTCGAGTGCAGGGAGGCTAACTTGTCCGAGTGGGAAAAGATCGTCGAGACAGTCCGGAATCCTAAGAACGCCGTCACGATCGCAGTCGTTGGAAAGTACATCGAGCACCAGGACGCCTACAAGAGTGTCTATGAAGCCATCGCCCACGCCGGCATCCACAACGATTGCAGGATCAGCGTCCTCCGCATTGATTCCGAGGGAATCGAAAGGCGGGGACCGGGTGACCTCCTCGATAAGGCTCAGGGCATCCTGGTCCCCGGGGGCTTTGGACACCGAGGCATCGAAGGCAAGGTCGCCGCCATTAACTACGCTCGTCTCAATCGAGTCCCATTTCTCGGATTGTGCCTGGGAATGCAGTGCGCGGTGATTGAGTTCGCGCGCAACGTCTGCGGTCTCAAAGACGCCAACAGCACCGAGTTTGCCCCGGAGACGCCCCACCCCGTAATCAGCCTCCTTTCGGAGCAAAAGAATGTCGTTCTCCTCGGAGGGACCATGCGGCTGGGCGCCTATCCGTGCGTCATGAGACCAGGCACCAAGACGCACGCCGCCTACGGGCAGGATTCCATCAGCGAACGCCATCGTCATCGCTATGAATTGAACAATGACTATCGCCAGCGACTCGAGGAAGCGGGGCTCATGGTTAGCGGCTCTTCCCCCGACGGCAAACTCGCCGAGATCATGGAGTTGGCGGACCATCCCTGGTTCATCGGCTGCCAGTTTCACCCCGAGTTCAAATCGAAACCGACCGCCGCTCACCCTCTCTTCCGCGATTTTGTCAGGGCGGCGATTGATTCCGCAAGCTCAGTTCGCGGCAAGTCGGGACGGACGAAATGAGCGACCCAGTTACCGACCATCCCAGAGTCCGACCTCTCCAACCAGTCCCTATTCGCCATCAGGGGCAGGACCTCATCTACCTCTCCGACCCCGTGGGCTTCTCCGACAACAAGATCGTCGTTACTCCCGACATCTTCTTTGTGATGGCTCTCTGCGATGGAACTCGCGCACTTCCTGACATTCAATACGAATATGCCCGCAGGTTCGGCACGCTTCTGCTTACCTCCCGCCTCAGCAAAATCATCTCCGACCTCGACAGGAATCTTTTCCTCGACAACGAGAGATTTCGTGAGCATAAGCGACGCATCGAGCAGGAGTTCAAGCGTGCCTCGGTCCGCCGTTCATCCCATGCCGGGCTGGCCTATCCGGCGAACGCCGACGAGTTGAAACAGCAGATAGATGGATTCTTCTCTTCTCCGGAAGGCCCGGGACCACCGACACACAGAGGGCGCAAGCGCGTCAAAGCGATTATGGCGCCCCATATAGACCTTCGCGCTGGGGGTCCTTGCTTCGCCTGGGCATACAGCCAGCTTGCTTCCTCCGCGCGTCCCGACGTTTTCGTTATCCTCGGAATTGGTCATGTCCCGATGGAGAAGCTTTTCACCGTAACCGCGAAGGATTTCGAGACACCGCTTGGCATTGTGCCCACAGACAAAGCCTTCGTCGAAGCGCTGATTGAGAATTATCCCGGCGACCTCCTCGCCGACGAGTTCGCGCATCGTAACGAGCACTCGGTCGAGTTCCAAGCGGTTTTCTTGCGGTACGTTTTCCCGGAGGAGGATATTTCCATCGTTCCAATTCTCTGCTCCTCGTATGATGAGATGATTGCCGCGAGGCGCCAGCCCATCGAAGACCCCCGCGTCCATCATCTCGTTCAGGCGATCAAAATCGCTGGCGCCCGCTGTAAGCGGAAAGTCTGCTTCATTGCCGGCGTTGACCTCAGCCACGTCGGACAAAAATTCGGCGACCCCGGAAGGCTGACTCATGCCGCCGAAATCCTCGTCGAGCGAGAAGACAGGGAAATGCTCAAGCACGTTGAGAATGTGGACGCCGCAGGGTTCTTCGCATCCGTGGCAAAGGACAACGACAGGAGGAGAATTTGCGGCTTTCCGGCGATTTACACGCTCCTGAATCTCGTCGCCCCCGCGAAAGCGCGCCTCCTCAAGTACGACAAGAGCATTGACCCCTCGACCCAATCCATCGTCTCCTTCGTCAGCATGGTGTTTGAATGAAACGGGAACCAGGTCAGGGCAAAATCCCTCGCCCAAAATCTTCCGCTGAACGTTCGCCCGCGGCAGACTGACCGGCGCGATGGGGAGGGAGTTCTTGGATGATTGTCACGGCCACGCTGAATCCCCTGATTGACAGAACGCTTTTCGTCGAGCGTTTGAGAAAGGGTGCCATCTCGCGCACCGACCAAAGGGACACCACCGCGGGGGGGAAAGGGGTCAACGTCGCTCGCGTCCTGAAGAACTTCGGTCTGCCCGTGAAGGCTTTTGTTCTGCTCGGCGGGCATACCGGAAGGCTTTTTGCCGACCTCGTCCGGCAGGAATCCATCCCGCTGATTCCCTTCTGGGTCAAAAGTCCAACTCGCTTTTCCATCCGAATTCACGAGACAGCCCGCGAGCTGAACACGACGCTCATCGAGGAAGCGGAACCGATCCGCTGTGACGAAGTCCGCCGCCTCAAGGAGAAAGCCTTCGCTGCCATTCGAAAAGCCAAAATCCTCGTCCTGTGCGGGAGCGTCCCCGGGGCGAACCTCGCGACGTTCTACCGCGACCTCATCCGCGAAGCCCACAAGACCAATGCCCTGACCATCCTCGACACGTACGGGGATGCCTTTGTTCGCGGAATCCAAGCCGCTCCGTTCATGGTTAAGCCGAACCGCGCCGAGTACGAGTCCTCGACGGGAAAACCGCTGCGAACCTCCGCCGATTACCGCGCCGCGTTCAAGTTTTTTCACGATAAAGGGATTGAGCTCGTCGTGATTACGCTCGGCAAAAAGGGCCTGAGGGCATCGTTCAGGGGCGAGACCTTCGTCGTCAAGCCTCCGAAGATAAAAGAAATCATGCCCGTCGGGTCCGGCGACTGCTTGATTGCCGGAATCGTGTACGGTCTGACGCGCAATCTTCCCATGGAAGAATGTCTGCGATGGGGAGCGGCTGCTGGCTGTGCGAACGCCGCCGTGTGGCCCATCGCCGACCTGACCAAAAGACAAGTCGAGCATTACCTTCCCCTGATTTCGATCCGAGAGGGATGATCACCGACCCCGCTCCGGTTGCCCCGCAGCGCGGGCAAAAGGCGCAAGAACCTGAAGTTTTGCCATAAGGGAGGATGGTGGAGATTCCGAGGGGAGTGGAGGATT